>JBDSZP010000102.1:0-44979 GCA_039925065.1 Luteolibacter sp. | reverse complement strand
TTCGGGAAAATCCATGCCCCTGCACCCTCTGCTCGACACCGAGTTCCCCCAAAGATTCTTCGCCGACATCTCCGATCTCTATCCCGGCTCGGCCCGCCAATATAACTGCCCCGGAATCTCCGACGTCTACTATTGCCAACTCGGCGTGCTGCGCTGCCTGAGCACCGCCACCACCGGCCTAGCCATATGATCGTATCGATGTATTTCGATATGACAAGGGGACGCTCCATCCCCCTACCGTTCTGACTGATCCGGCCAAATGCACTTTGCATTTAGAACCTCCGCATAAGCCAAAAACTGCACGATTTCCAATGGGCTTTCCGTTACGAACGGCCGGACGCCCCTTTGATTCTGAGGGATAAACAGCGATTCACGCGCTCCGGCACGCGAATTGCAAAACAGCCCAACGGCCCATCAACAATGAACTCAACAACCCAACCAAACCAATGAAAATGAATCCCAAAAATCTACTGTTTTTCCTGCTGCTGCCGCTGCTATCGCCACTAACCGCGTTTGCCGAGCCGGATGCCAGTCCCGAGAAAATCAATGCCCGGGTGATGGACACCAAAGATGACCAACGGCTTGCCACCGCCTGGAGAGCTTCGGAAGTTATCGGCACCAACGTGAAAAACACTGCCAATGAAACCATCGGCGAAGTGAAGGATCTGGTTCTCGATTTGAAAGCCGGAGAACTCATCGCTGTCGTTGTTTCCTCCGGCGGGTTCCTGGGAATCGCGGACACGCTTAGTTCAATTCCACCATCCGCCCTGCAATTCGACGGACAAACCAAGTCCTTCAAGACATCCCTCACCAAGGAACAATTGCAAAAGGCACCTCAGCATAAATCCACCGAGCGTCCGGATTATTCGGACTCCACCGTCATGGCCAAGCTCCGTGACTACCGGGATTCCATTGGTGGCGACGTGAAGGCTCCGGACAATTCAGCTAACAATGAAGTGGATGCAAAGGAAGACACGGTCACCCCGATGGACCAAGGCAACAGCGATTCCGACTTGAAAACCACCAAAGACATCCGTGCCGCGATTGTCGCAGCGGATCTCTCCTTCAATGCCAAAAACATCAAAATCGTCACCAAGGACGGTCACGTCACGCTGCGTGGGGTGGTCAATAACAGTGCCGAGCATGGTACCGTCCTCAAGCTCGTCCGGGACCATGTTGATTCCACCAAAATCACCGATTCGCTGAGCGTCAAATGAATCCCATCAGCATATCAGCCATTTCCCATAAACCATAAACCACTAACCAACTAAAACCATGAGCCACAAATCCATCTATGCCATCGCCACTTCCGAGGGCCAAGCCAATCAAATCCTATCAGGTCTCCTGAATGCGGGATTTTTCAACGACGATATCTCAGTCCTGTTTCCCGACAAAGATAGCACACACCAGTTCTCCCACGAGAAACATACCAAGGCCCCTGAAGGAGCTGTGACCGGTGCCACCACCGGCGGTGTCCTGGGCGGTGCGCTCGGTCTGCTTGCGGGAATCGGCGCTCTCGCCATACCCGGTGTCGGCCCACTGATCGCCGCAGGACCGCTGCTGGCCGCCCTGAGCGGCATGGCCGCAGGCGCCGCTGTGGGCGGAATCACAGGTGCGCTTATCGGCATGGGAGTGCCGGAACTGGAAGCAAAGCGCTACGAGAACCGCATTGCCGAAGGAAACATCCTCATCTCCGTTCACGCGCGAGACGGGGACGAAGTGGACAGGGCGAAAAAGATTCTTACCGATGCCGGAGCGGAGGATATCTCCGTGGCATCGCTGGATGAAGCCAAGCCTATCAGCAGATAATTTCTGCCAGCGGCAAACAAAAAGCCACACCCCATCACCGGGGTGTGGCTTCTTTAGTTCGGCGATCAATCATCTAGAATTTCTATATAGAATTTCTGCGGCGACGCACGGCCTTAGTGGGATTGCATCCGGTGGATCCTTCTCCAGCTCGCGTGGGCCGCTGGGCGCGCCTGCGGCCACTCTAACTTGGATACGCCTTTCACCCGCTCCCAATCTTCGCTCATTCCCTTTTCCTCTGCTTCAAAAGGGATGCCCGCGCGATAATGACGGACACCCAAATCATAGGCAGGGCCATAGTCATCGTAATTATAGAGTTGGTCGAAATAGGGCTCTTCCACATAATGTTGCTCCCAGTAATCCTCTTCGTCCGCAGTCAGCTCGGTGCCGTATGCGATTCCGTCACCGGCGATCAATCCGGCTGTGGCACCGATGATACCACCTACCACTGACCCCAACGGCCCGATGGCGGACCCCAGCACCGCACCGGTAACAGCTCCCGCCGCAGCACCCACGGCAATGCCCACCGGATGAGCGCTTTTGGTCCCGGACACCGCCACCGGATTTGCCGTCAATGCCTCCTTGTCTGATTTTTCGGGATTCATAATAATGAACTCCAGCGTGTCGCATGCCAGCAAATCGTGAAGTTGATTTTGCCCGGGCGATCAAATGGACAGGCCAAAGTCAATGCTAGCAGAAGCCCGGCATGGATTCTCGCAGATGCAATTCGCCTCAATTGACAGGTGGATTCTTGCAGATCGCAACTGTGGACGAGCGGCGGGTTTTCACCGAGTCTGCGGTCAGGCCCGGGATGGAGAACCGTAGCGCTTCCGGATCCACCGTCCGCCGATCGCCAGGCAAACAACGACGAGCGCCAACAGCGTCACCCAGCGGGAATCAAAATTCAGCGCAGAACTGCCAATCCCCACCGAAACCATCGCAAACAAAATATAGATCGGCGACCCCACCCAGAAATATGTGGCGAACCGGACATCCGTAAGAGCCAGGAGATAGAGTTTCACCACATACGGCGGCCCCTGGATGAGGACGAACAGCGCAGTATGCAATCTTTCATCTTTTCCCGCGAGGGAGGGAACGGCATAACCCCTCCGTTCCAATGCAGCGCTCACCCGATCGTGCAAGCATCCCTTCACCAGACGGTAGGCGACAAAATTATGAAACATCACGCTGACTGCCGTCGCCCCCATCCCGCCCCAGAACCCGAAACGTGCTCCCGCGAGAATGAGAAACACATTGACCGGAAATCCCAGCAGAGGAAACACGACAAATACCGCCATGAACCACGGAACAGGAAGAGTTTTCCCGTAAGCACCCAGCTCCTGGAATGAGGTCCCGCTGCGGGCGCAGATCCACCAGACCGCTGCGATCAACAGCGATAACAGAATCGCAATCTTGATTCGATGTCTCATGGATTTCGCGAACCTTCAGGATTTCGGAGGCAGGGCCAACTCCACGCAGATTGGTAAATGATCCGAAGCTACGGCCGAGGTGGAAGTCCTCGGCACATCGACGGACCGGACGACGAAGTGATGACTCAGGAAAACATGATCGATCCTCAAAAGCGGCCGAATCGAGGAAAATGTCGGGATGGGTTTTCCGCCTCCGAGAGCTTCCTGAGCATCTCTCATGCGGGATCGCATGAACTTGAAAACCTTCGAGGCGGGGCCGGAATTAAAATCCCCGCAGAGGATGACGGGCTCGTCCGCAGGAATTCCTCCCAGCCAGTTAGAACTGAACAATTCCTCCGCCTGCAGCCGCCTTTCCTCTCTTCCCAATCCAAAGTGGGTGTTGATGAAATGCACAACACGGCCATCACCCGTTAGAACCTTTACCCAGATCGCGCCGCGTGCCTCCCGCAGACCTGCCGCGACGGTCAAATGGCCGGTCTTGATCACCTGCAGCGGAAACTTCGAAAAAATCGCAATCCCATAACGCTCCCTCTCCTCCTCAAACATCGCCTGGAACACATGATGCATCCTCAGGTGATCCGCGATCAACTGCGCCTGATCATGGCCTTTGCTGCGGAAGCGATGACAGTCCACCTCCTGCACGGCGACGATATCCGGGTCGCAATGATTGATCACCCGGGCCACACGCTCGGGACGGAGTTTTCCATCCATCCCCACACAACTATGGATGTTATAGGTCATCACCCCAAGGCACATCTCCTCTTTCCCCTGCCATTCCGCACTGAACTCCTCCCTTTCTCCATCCCGCCCGAGGTAGTGTCTGACAATCTGGCGCAGATCATCGGGCCTCACCCGCGTGCGCGTTGCTGCCAGATGTGCCAAATGCCAGCGGCGGATGCGATCCGGTATCAGAAGAAATCCCCGGGTCTCTTCTGAACCGGGTCCCGCATGCGCCCCGTTTTCCAATGGGAATGTCACTAACGCCCCATCAGGATCCCAGCCGCTAATCACCATATCTCCCGCATCCCGATGCTCGCACAACCGCACGAAATCCTCGGACACTTCGTTCAGAAATGGATGATTCACCCCAAAGACCTCGGCCCTATCGTCCGGCAGAAGCCATTTGCCTCGGGAATTACAGGCCCAGAAACGACCTTGCCTCCCGCGGAAAACCACCAGCGGAATTCCCATCTCCTTCACCATTGCTAAAGCATAGTAATCCATTTCCCCGGCGTCGGGTTGGATCGGAAAATACAGATGGCCGACAGGGCCCATCGCCGTCACTACAATCTGATTGTCCGGGTCGGGCAAGGTTTCGACGCTTCCCTTGGATTTCAAACCGAAAAGCGAGCGGATCCTATCCAGCGAACTTCCCACGATATCCGGCATTTTACGAATCCACACCGGATAGCCAGCCAATGATCCATGGGAGAACACTTCCTGAAGCACGACATCAATTTCCCTACCCGATTTCCTCACATAAGGAACCACCCGCTCCTGTCCGTGATCGGAATAGACCATCAACTCATAGTCACGATAACCCGACCGCACGGCCGATCGGTAAATGTCGCGCACGGCGTCATCGATTCCCTTCAAGGTCCAATGCGCGAACGCCGAGTCAGGACCGCGCCGGTGGGCCTGTTCGTCATAGCCCAGGAAATTCGCGTGAATCACCTGTACCCCGCGCTCGATGTCCAGCAGGACCCTGAAACGGATTGCCTCCCTCAACAACACACAGACCGCCACCCGAGCGGGAACGAAAGCGATTTCATTGAAAAATTCCTCTCTCTCGAAGAGTCCCTTGATCGCGTCCAGAATCGCAATGCCGAATTCTATCACACAGAGAATCAGGATCCGGAGCATCTTCGGAGCATAGACTACGCAGAGCACCAGGGATTTAAAAAGATGCAATCTCCTGTAAAGCTCTGCGGCAGCCATGTCCTCGGAACAATAGCGTGAGTGGGCCGAGCCAGCTCGATAGATATTCGAGTAACTGTGTGCGTCTTCCAAAAGCGGATGGGGACATTTCTCTCTCAGTTCGTCTTCAATCTCCGCGGCCGCGCTGGCCTCATACATTCTCAGGTCGCGCCCCGAGCTACGTCGGAAAAATTGGAAACTTGGAACCGCAGTCTTCACTCCGAAAAAAAGTTCGGCCTGGACGGCGGGCGTGGAGGATGGAAGGCCCGAATAGAACGTTTCGGTGGTGAAATGTTGCTTACGGATCAACCGGTTCAGAAACGGGAAACGACCGTTGTGAAGCGCTTTCTCAAATTGGGTTCGCGACAGTCCGTCGATCTGAATGAGGATCAGCCCGGGTTCGTCAGCCTCGCCCGCAGGCGCCCTCACACCTAACATATGCGCGGCCCACTGCGTGCGGCTCAACATACGCCGCAGCCACCTCCAGCGGAGCGCGATGCGACTAATCAAGGCCCACCTCCGATGCTGGGGTTTTCATCATTGCCGCAGACGCCGCGTGGACCCGTGCGTTGAAAAGTTCCCATTCGATTTCGATGCCGCTGCGCACGCGGTCCCAGCGGGTCGGGTCCTCATCGCGTCCCCGGCGGTTTTTTCCCACCAAGTGCTGATAGGTTTGCAACATGGTTTTCACGCAGCGGGCTGTGTCATATTCTCCGGCGGACTTTCGCGCCCGCCTTCCATACGAGTGCATCAATGGTTCGTCGTGAAGGAGTGTCCGGATTGCCTTCGCATATTCCCCGGTCGATGCCTCGGACTCCAGAAGCACTCCATTGGTCCCGTCCTCGAGGATGTCCCGGACTCCGGGTCCATCGATCGCCACCACCGGCGTTCCCGCCGCCATGGCTTCTGCTAGAACAAGCCCCTGGGTTTCGGTTTGGGAACTGAACACAAAGCAATCGATCGCTGCATAGGAATCGACAAGATCGTCACCCGACAGGTTGCCGGTGAAATATACCCGGGAGCTTTCCACGAACGATCGGAGAATTTCCGTCATCTCCTGCTGCGCATCTCCTTCGCCGACGACGAGAAAAACGGCGTCCGGCTCGGCCTCAAGACAAAGCGCCACCGCTTCGGCCATGAAAATCAGGTTCTTCTCCTTCGCAAGCCGTCCCACGTGGCCGATCACCTTCGCTGATGGAGGAATGCCATGCGTCTCGCGAAATCCGACTCCATCGCCGTGATCGAACGTATCGGTATCCACACCGGTGGGAATGACTCTGACAGGAGTGACCACCTTCCGGTCTTTCAGAAGCTTCTCCAGGCTCTCACTGGGCGCGATCACCAGATCACAAAGGTTACAATATTCGGTCGCCATCTGGATCGCGACCCGCTTCAAGGCCGGTGAATCGAACGGGACGTAATGGGTATAGGATTCGTAAAGCGTATGGTGGGTAAACACGATGGGAATGTTCATTTTCCAGGCCTCCCTCAGTGCGGCATCGCCCAACAGGAACGGATGATGGCTGTGAATGATATCGGGATGAAAATCCTCCATGAAATCGCGGATCAGGTTGGGAACGGGCAGCCTCACACAGAAATCGCTTCCGTTGAAATTCTGGATGGCAGGGACCCTCAATACGTTAGATGACTCCTCAGCTCCTTCAAACTCGGGGGCAACCACGCAAACCTCGTGACCCTGCGCACGACATCCGTCTTCCAAGGTCTTGACGGACCTGGCCACCCCACCGACATGGGGAAGATAGGTATTGGTGAACATCGCGATTTTCATCACTTCTGCAGGTGGATTTGAGTTTCTCCCGCCTTTGCTTCAACGCATTGAAATCCGGGGACGGCTATTTTGATGGCGGGTGCCGCGCCGACAAAATCCGCTTCGATGTCGATGACGGAGCCGTCGAATCTGACCGTGACTTTTCCCCACCGCGTCAGTGTCGGCCCGAAGGCGATTTCCCCTCCGGCGCAAAGCCACTCCGGCAGGATCCCCGAGCCAATCACCAAGCCTTCCGCCTCCTCCCTAACGAAACAATTGCGTATCATCATGATCCATTCGGCCGCCGCCCAACCGTGCTGCCCGTCGCCCATGCATCCGCCAAACGTTTGCGGATGAATCGCCTCCGGCCATTGACCGGTCGGCGAGGCAAGGGCGGACACACGACGGATCAGTTCCGCGAACCGTTGGTCCCCCGCCCGCAACAGTGTCTGGGCAAGATCCAAGGTGAGGTATGCGTTGATCCCCGAATGAATCATTTCCTGAAAAAAGCCGCCCCGGTAGAAGCATCGATCCAACAGAAAATCCGCTGTCCCGAGCATGCGGGAATCGCCCGGCGGATAGATTTGCAACGGGTAATCCGCGACCATCGATCCGATCGCCCCCGCATCCATTCTTCTGCCTGGTGCGGCAGGTATGCCTCCCTTCGCCCGTTGTGCAGGAATGGAGGAAATGCTTTTTTCAATGCTGGCCAGCATTTCATCCGCTACCGAACGGGCGCGATGCGCTTTCCCAGGTTCACCCTTGTGAGCCCAATAGGCACCGATCCCAGCCAATCCGGCATAGCCCCAAAAATCATCCCAATAGTAGTAGTCGTTGGGCCCCAGATGTTCCGCGCTGAATCCCGCCGGCAACAATCCACCGGTTCCAGCAGGAGCGTTTTCCTCCTTCATGCGCTTGCGTTCCAACCACCCCACCGCCTTCTCCAACGCCAGTTCGATTCCGTGAGGGAGCGGTTTCCCGCTCAGTTCGGCATACCTCGCGAAAATCCATAACACTTGTCCATTGGAATCCCACTCACCTTCCTGTGAGAGAAAATAACCTGCCATCGTCTGGCGGGCCGGGAATGTGCTTAAAATGCGTTCAGCCCTCTCAACCAAGCCGATTGCCAGCATTGGATGGAGCATCAGACAGGCGTCCCGAAACCAGAAGCGGCGGTAGGTATAGGGTCCTGGTACCAGTTCATCGGCCGACAGGAGCAGAACCGTCCTAACCGCCGCATCAAAAAGAAACTGCATTTTCCTATCGAAAATGCTCAATTTCGCACAATCGCGCATCGCATCCTGCCACGACACCTCGGGGGGAGGTGTCGCGCTTGCCTTTGGCAAATCCCTCTCCAAGGTGGTGCAGACCCTGACACTCCGGCTTGCACCCGCCCCTAGGCGGAAGAGCGCGGCACCCGTTGCCATTCCCACCGAACACCTGACTTCCTTCTGTGCCAGACTTCCGGGCATGCCGAGATAGACATCGCCCTCGGCGTAGTGAGCCATGCGGAACGAATCTGGTTTCGCGTCAAATCTCACCGTAGCCTCGCGGTTCACGCGGACTCCGCAGCCGGAAGGGATCTGTTGAATTTGGTGGATGAACTGAACACCCTCGGGATTGTAAGGACGGATCGCGACCGCCAGCCAGCCATCTTCATCCGAATCCGCGTGAATTTCGGTAACAACCTCAGGACCTTGGATCAGATCGCGTGACATGTAAGTGGTCAGTTCCAACTGGAGTCCCGCTTGCAATGACAGGGTTTTCACCATCAATGTCGGATCGAGTAACAAGGACTGTTCCACCGATTCATCGGGCGCCTTGCTGGGAAGGAGCCGCTTTCCGGAGTCCGTAATGATCCAGAAATCCAGCGACCAGCCGTCGTAGAGCGGCGTCACAAGCCCTCTCGGATCCACAATCGGATAGGCGGAAATGTCGGGATAGCCCACCGCGGTCCAGTTCCGGTGGGTCAGGTTGATGTGGCTGAAAGAGAACGCGCGCGGAACAAACGATTTGCTCGCCGGATCGAATTGGCGCTCCACCCAATAGGGCCAAACCCAATCCAAATTGTGCTGGATTGACTTTGCGTTCACCAGTCCCCGGGCATGGAAAATGATTCCCGCCCGCAGGAGTTCCATGGGCTCCGCCACTTCCGATGGTTGCGCGAACTGCCGCAGGCGGCCTAACACCGTCGCGGGATCAAGAACCCCATAGCGGTGGGCCGCCCTTTTCATCAGGAATTTCCATGGCAGGAATTGAAACATAGGTTGTTATTTGCCCTCGGACCCTCGCAATCCCTATGCCAATCCGCGCATCGGCTCCGATGCTCCTTCCTCCGGCTGCGAAGCCTGCCCCGTTACCATCGGCCCATGCAAAACGCACCGCCGCCCTCCGCGTTTGTGCAATCTGCAACCGGAGCACAGGCGTGACCGCCCACCACCCCCGCTTCAATCAGGATCTGGCCCGCATCGCAGATCGCCGCGACCGACTTGTGGCGGGAGAAGAAAGTCCTTACGAAATCGACGGCGTCGGAGTTCATGCGCAGCGTGTCGTCCGGCACCACCGGAGTGACGCGCCCGAGCACTGGTGTTATACCAGAAAGACCCGCTTTTTACCGAAGGTACGCGCTCGCGGGACGCCCTCGAACGCGATGTGGATATCATCATTGTCGTCGATAAGGATAATGATTCCCGTTCCGTAATGATCGACACTGGCCTCCAGACCGACCTCCAACGTGAAATACGGATCCGCTGCGGCATCGGTTGCTGAAATCGGCCACCCGAGTTCATAGGGCATCTTCTTTCCCGCATCCTCTGATTCCGCGTAGGTCGCTTCGATCAATTTGCGGGAAACTCCGGTCTGAATTTCGGCGAGTCTGGCAGCAGCCTTCAGACCGAATGTTCCGGTCGATAGATGTTGGGAACAACGGTTCATGGCACTACCAACGATGCTGGTGTCTTGTTCAATTTCCTGGAGCATGGGAATCCTTCGTTAGAGTTTCGCGCCTTCGGTTGCTGGACCTTCAATATCCGAAAGTGACGTCATCGTCCCACATTTCTGACTTTCGATCAATCAACCCATCCCCTATTCCTCCATAGGAAAATCGCGGAGAGACGGGCGCGACAAACTGGCGATTACGATTCGCTGGATTCACCGCAGTATCCGCAACTTCCCCGGGAGCACGACCTACTTCGAGACCGATTTACGAGGCTCACTGAAGCGTATGATCTCGTCGTCAACGTGAAACGCCGAGCCGTGCCACGCGATATGCGTTGGCCCCTCCAAATGGAGGGTAATCGTCGGCCCGCAGCAGATGTAGGCTCTGCTCGGTCCGGCTGAGGGCCTCGGCGAAGCGGGAGTTGAATACGGCGATCAATTGAAATCCAAATAAAGCCTGAATGCCCGGCAACACCATGCGGCATTCTTCCAATAATAACAACACCGCCTTCGATAGCGGCAGAATTTCCTCATCCGGTAATGAATCTTCGTTCATGGAGGCGTTTAGTTGCTATTTTGATGATTTCATTGATCAACCAAACCGAACATTTTCCGTTACCTCGTTAGCATAAAAATACTACATCGGATTCGGGAAGTGCAAGTGATTGCGGGCGAAGGCGATTTGAAGCTGATCGGACAGTTCAGATACATGATCCGATGGAATCAAATAGGGCTCCTCTCAGGAAATCTCGACAATCTGACCACTTGTGGTGCAACCTTGAAGCCACCATGAATGCAAACCGCAACCTCCATCGCGCAAATTGCCAAGGAGCCTTGAGACGAACTATCAGTTTCGGTTCGTGACTCTTTGCAAATTGGCAGATCGAAGCTGGCCGTCATGTTGGTACATCCATCGCTAAACACATAGCAACCACCCTACCTTCCACAACTGCCCTTTCGACAATCTATGAATGTCCCCCCGTTCCGAAGCCCGCCCGAACACACCCTGCCCGGGTAGACCAAGTGAAAAGCAGAGAAACCTTCAGACAACCTTAAAAATCATGAATCAGGAACTATCAGACTTTGGAATTTCAGGCGGAAACCCAACCCTCGCCCGCCCAACCCGCGAGATGGTGCGCCGCCGGACACAGGAGCTCGCTGCCATCGCGGGCAGGGGGCCTCATCAGATCAAGCAGGTTGACTATGAGCAGGCAAAACGCGAGCTGACGGGCGAATCGGATTTCGACCGGCAGCAGGCGATGCTTGATGACCGGTCACGAAGCTAAGCAAGCCGTCAAAACCCTTCTCCACGCGATGACGGAATAGATCCGGATGAGAAAACGTCATATCTTGGAACTCCAATGAAGACGAATCTCCAGCTGTCGGGCAATCGGGCGGGTAGGATTTTGCTCCACTTTTGCTGCATGTCCCGACACGGATGTTTCAGGTGGCACCTTCAGGGCATCGCCCGTGAATTCAGCCGTGTGGGGCATTTCATCTGTATCTGTATTGGGCACAAACCGATATGACCGGTGGGATTCCGGCGTTCGTGAGCGGCAGGACGCTGAAGGTATCTCCAATGCTCAGAAGCGCCAGGTAATGCCGCCATGGACCCGCACGTCGGGCACGGTTTGGAAGGCGGTGTTTTGAAGTTTTACTGGCAAATCCACGCCGAAGTCGGCTGACAGGTTGCTTCCCCATGTGCCGATGAATTTCGGGCCGATGTAAACCGCGTTCATCCCGGTATCCGCGGCGTCCTCGCCTTGGAAGGTATCGGTGTCCTTGTAGTCGCCGGAAACAACCAGCTCAAATGCGACGGTATCCTGACGCGCCAATAACAGATAGCCGCCTGCGCCGATTTCCCATGCAAGAGCGTTGGCGTAACGATAGTCGTAATCCCCTTCAGTGCGCAGCGAATACTGCACCGATGCCGTGGCGAAAACACGCTGATATCGGTAGTAGCCAGATGTGCCGATGATGCCATCGAACGAGCCGCTGCCCAGCGCCAGGTCATGGCCATGGATGCCGCTCTCGGGCGCGCCCCCCACTTCGATTTCATTGAACTCCTCCTTGAGGCGCGAGGAACTGCCGGTCGGCAGTTTGATCCCGGCCAACGCGCTCCAAGTGAACGTCGTATTCAGTTTGTCCTGACGCAGGATCAGAAAGCGTCCGACCAATGAAATATCGCCGATGCCCTCCTCGACCCCCTTGTCCGTTTCGAAACCTTCCGGGCGGCTGAAAGATCGGTGGATGTATGGAAGATTCAACTGCATGCAGAGGCGTGGCGTGAAATTGTAACCCGCAACCGCTTGGGTGATGTAGCTGTCCAGATGCTGGTCTGCTTCGTTAGGGACCTCGTCACCATCGATCTGGGTGGTGCCGAAATAGGTGTATTGTCCGGCGAGGGAGGTGAACCAGCCGGCGGAGGACTCGCCCTGCGCCTCCATAGCGGAGTAGATGGCGCAGGAATCGCAGGCAAACGCGCTGCTATAGATAAAAGGAATGAGGCAAAGGAATGATGTGGTTGGTTTGGAAATTTTCATGAAAAATGAATGGTTTGAAAAATGGATTCAGGATGCGGACCGTTGAACGCAATGGTCGCGCGGGAAGACTTTGCACCGGTTGTGGATCTCCACATCCCAGCCGGACCATCAACGGGATGGTAGGATGAGGATCAGTTTCGGACGGTTTTTCAGGCCAGAAGTCCTTGTGGCGGCGGCACAGGGGGGCTGTCAGCAGGGATGGAGTGCCCGGCCTTCACTGGTACGAAACCAGGCAACAGGAAATCCACCGCGTGTGGCAACAGAGGCTCGTTGGCTTCTGACGGGAGGAGGTTTCCCAAAGCGAATTTCATCGCGGCGAGTTCGGGGCTTTCCTCGGGCTCGTCCTTCTGTCGCTTGTTATCCGCCGCAGCAAGTGCTTTGCACAATCGGCAGGGGTGTTGGCCGTCGAATGTCATTGCCACGCCGTGGGCAAGTCCTGCTGTAGCCGAAAAATTCACCAACATCCTGCTCCATGCTAGAATTTGGAGCAGCCCGGTTCCTCCCACAGATAAATGCAGGCAGCTCAGGAGAACGAGAAATGTGCGCAGGCCTTTCAACACCTGGAGCGAGTCACTCCAGAGCGAATTGTTTGTCAAGCGCGCCGGACGTTTGCAAACCGTCGATTCCTTGTTTTTTCATCCGCTGGGTTCTGCCAATCGCGGTGCCTCCCCTACCCCAACCTCCTGAGACGCGGAGAGCGATCATTCAATGGCGACAGCTTTCGCAGCAGGCCTCACACGGTCCATTTCCTGTTGATGATGCTTTGCGTCAAAAATGGCGCGTCGCGTGAGCAAACCGATGAGCTTGGGCGTGGACGAGCGATCAATAACAGGCAGTCGGCCGATGCCATGGAGGATCATCCGATCGACCGCCTCGGAGAGAAAATCATCGGCGTGAATGGTGATCGGATGAAGCACGCCTGCATCGAGAACCGTAGTGTCCGGAGCGGCGGCGAGCGCGGCAAAAAGATCAGCGCGGGAAATGATGGCAAGCAGGCTGCCATCGCCATCGATCACGGGGATCAGCCGGACATCATGCCACGGAGACCCCGGTGTTCCGAGGCGGGAAGCGACATCGGAGACGAGTTCATCCGGTGAGACAGTGAGCGGGCGGCGTTCCATCACCGTGCCCACCTGCACTCCATGAAGGAAATCCGGTTCGTAGTCGCTCGGGATGCGCACTCCCCGACGGGCCAGTTTCTCAGTCATGATGGTGTCCCGCATCAGCAAACGTGAGACGAGTACCGCGGCGCCGCACCCTAGCAGCAATGGCCCGAAGGACCCCACCGCATGGGTGGCCTCGAAGGCAAAGGCCACCGAGGCAAGGAAGGCACGGGATGCTCCTGCAAAGGTTGCTGCCATGCCAATCAGCACGCCCAATCCGATCGGGAAATCGCCAAGAAGAGGTAACCCATGAAGTGCATGGGCACAAAGGGCGCCGGCCGCACCGCCCACCGTCATCAAAGGTGCAAGCGTTCCTCCGGAAGTCCCGCTTCCCAGGGCGATCCACCATGATAGAAATTTGAGCACCGCCAGCAGCGCGATGGCTTTTACAGCAAGGTGGCCATCAAGCAGTATCCGAAGATTGTCATATCCGACGCCCAATGTTCGCGGATCTAACCAGCCAATGACACCGACGGCGATCCCACCCATAGCGGGCCACCACATCCAGTGTACTGGCAGTTTCTCAAAGCCATCTTCCAGCGCGTAAACCGCTTTCGTAATGACCACTCCCAGCAATCCGCAGGCCGCACCAATCACAAACGAACCGCCGGAAATCGGAAGGTCGGGGACACGGTCGAAAACGAATGGGAACATCGGCAGCGGTTCGTGAAAGAGCGAACGCAGCGCCATGGCCGTACCCGCAGCCAGTGCGACAGGAAGAAAACTGCGGCCCCGGTATTCAAATAACAACAGCTCCACCGCAAGCAATACCGCGGCGAGCGGGGTGCCGAATATCGCCGTCATGCCTGCGGCGGCACCCGCTGCTAGAAGAATTTTCCGCTGCACCGGACTGCTGGGCAGCCATTGCCCGATCAGTGAACCGATTGCCCCGCCGGTGGCGATAATCGGGCCTTCCGCGCCAAATGGGCCGCCGGTGCCGATCGAGACAGCAGCCGACAGCGGTTTCAAAATTGCCACGCGTGCTGGAATCCTGCTTTCGGCAATTCCGATCGCTTGCATTGCTTCCGGGATACCGTGTCCGCGAATGGCTGGAGTTCCCCAGCGAGCCATCACGCCGATGATCAATCCACCGATAACAGGCACGCCGATCCCCCACGCTCCCCAAGTGCTGAAATCCGGTTTTGCTTCCCCTGTGGAAATGATGCCGTGAAACGCGAGATTGGTGCAGAGACGGATGAGCGCGATCAGGCCAACTGCGGTTAGAGTCACGATACCACCAATGCCTACAGCGAGAAAAGGGAGACGGGCCCGTTGCCAGGATGTGAGAGCCGTTGGATTCTTCATGAGCTGAACTTCGAGAGACGTTTGAGGATTTCGGGGCCAATATGCTTGAGCTCTGTGGTGTGACTGACGGCGAGGCGGTCCAGACGACTCAATCCTTCATCCGTTAGTCCCAGCACGACGGACCGGCCATCATCGGGCGACGGCTGCTTGTGGATCAGCCCGGATTTTTCCAAACGCTGGATCAGCTCCACCACGGTGTTGTGCTTGAGGCAAAGTCGGTCGGCCAGTGTGGTGACGTTCGGAGGACCGACGCTCGATCCCCGGATGGCGAGCATGGCTTGATATTGCTGCGGGGTGAGGTCCTCAGCCGCTGCCGCCTGTTCACTGAAATAGAGGAATTTTCTCAATGCGTGACGGAAATCCGCCAAGCGTTGGTAGTCGGAATCGGTAAGACGTTCGGAAATTGACACGCGGCGAACTAGATCGCATTACGATACATTACAACAACTATTTTTATGAGACGGTTGTGTGGCGCGACGATGCATGGTGACGGCGGACAGGATGTTCCGCGGCACATAGCGTTCAGAATGAACGCGCTCCTCACCCCGAAAGTAAATTTCCGGCATTATACTTTTCCATTGGAGCAGGCCTGCCTTAGATCCCGCTTTCGATGCCACATTCCTACAAGCCCGGCCGGCCGCTTTGGTGGCAATGGCTGACCGTTCTCTCTCTCGACGCACCCTTGGTCGCCGTGGTTTGGCAGGCGCTGTTCGCGCGGGGCATTCATGTTCAGCTTCCGTGGCACGATCCCGTGTTGCTTGGTCTGGCCGTGTGGATTGTTTACGCTGCGGATCGCTGGATCGAAGGCTGGCGGCTCGCACCCGAAGTCGTGCAAACGCCGCGTCACTTTTTCTACATCCGCCACCGCTGGCCTGTTTTTTGGGTCGGGCTCGCCGTCATGGCCGCGACTGCCATCATCGCCTTCACCCATCTCGAAAACCGGGAATTCAAAGCAGGCTTCCTTCTGCTCATCCCGACCTTGCTATATCTCTTTTCACATCAACTTCTCCACCGGCACCATCCTCTGCGCCTTCCCAAGGAAATTTGCATCGCGGTAATCTTCGCCCTTGGTTGTGCCCTCGCACCCGCCGTCCAAGCATCCGACCGCATCCTGATGTTATATCTGCCCGCTCTTCTTTTCTGCCTGCTCTGCTTCGCCAATTGTGCACTGATCGCCGTTTGGGAAAAGGAAGTCGATGCCAGCCACGGGCAAACCTCCCTCGCACTCCAACTCAAACGCGGCGCTGTTTTCATTCATCTGCTGCCATGGCTCATCGCGATCGCCGGACTCGCGGTCGTTCTTGCAGGCGCTCCGACCGCACGATCCGCCGCCCTCTGCACTGTATCAAGCGGTATTCTCCTCGGACTGCTAGACAAGTTGCAACCACGCCTCGGCCGGCTACCGTCCCGTGCGGCGATTGATTTCACATTGATGACGCCTGTCTTTGTTTTGTTATTTTCCTGAAATTCGCGGACCCGCCCGGATTCAGCCTGGATACGTCAGGTGGGTTCCGTGAACTTTGGCAAAAGGAGTGATATGGTGAACTTGGCTGCGGGTAAGCGTCATGATGTCCACGGTGCGAATTCCCCGGACCAACAAGGCATCTGCGATGAGCGAGCGATGACAGCGCCACGGAACCGCTTCGGCGCACATCAATGCGATCCTTTCCCTCTTGGCCAGCTCGATCAACTCATTCAGGCTTTCCTCAAACTCGGCCGTTTGCATGTAATCGGCATAACCTCGAAAAGAGGTGTTCCGCCATCCCATGTTAACAGAATCGGGCTTCGCATGACGCAACCCGCCGAGTCCGGGCATATGCACGTAGCTCAAACCCGCCTTCTTCAATGATTTTGGCAGCGAACTCTTGTTGAACTGCGGATTGTGAAGAGAGCGGGGCACCGTCCGCACATCCACAACGCAAGTCACACCATATGCCCGCAGCAGACCGACAAACTCATCGAGCGGACGCGTGGAATGGCCGATTGTGAACACAACAGGCAATGCCGAGGGATCTTCTTTCGGTTCGCGCGAGACTTTGGAAGTTTTCATTTCGCAGGAGAGGCTACGATTCTCCGCCTGTCGGATGGATGAGCAGGCCAAAAATCAGCCCAAAGATTCCCCCGATGGCCGGAGAGTTCAAGGATGAGCTTGAACCACGCCGGCGCGGCCGTCACCATTCCGACTTATGGGTAACGACAAGGCCATCGTGAGAAATTCCATTTCCGGACAAAATGTTGCCGACTATGTCGCTGCGGCATCAAAGCGGTTCTCGGTGCGTGTCCGTTTGTAGGATCACTCCTTGCGGAGGTTGCAGGCACGATAATTCCGAACCAGAGAATTGACCGAATCGCCAGCTTTGCGCTCGCCTTGGAGGAAAGCTTGGCCGATGTGAAGCAGGACGCGATCCGCGGACAGCTCACCGATGAGAATTTCACCGACGTCATCGAGGAAGGAATCAGGCAGGCGGCCCGCGCCACCACCCAGGAGCGACGGGAATATATTGCGAGGGTCATCGCATCGGGAGTCTCGGATGACAATCTGGATTTCATCGAAACGAAGCACCTCCTTCGGATTCTTGGTGAGATCAACGATATCGAGATTCTGTGGCTTCGCTATTATTTGAATCCTTACATCGGCCACGATGGAGCTTTTCGAGAAAAACACAAAAAGGTGTTTGATCGAGTCCCTGCCTTTGTCGACGGCTCTCAAGAACTATGTGACAAACTTGCGTTGCAGGAAAGCTACTCGGCCCACCTTGCCCGATTGAATTTGCTCGATATAACCTACGATAGTGATCATGGCTCCGATCAGCCGAAACTTCGATCTGGTGAACTGGTCTTAAGTGGCTATCGCCTATCAGGCTTGGGAAGAGTCTTGCTGGCCCACATGGGACTTACCGTCGACCGTAGCTGAATCGCTGCTTTCCTCCATTTCCCTTTCAGTTGGTGGGCGGTATTTGAGTTCACCCAATTCGGACACAAAAAACCCCGCAAACCGTTGATTTGCAGGGATTGAGAGTGGAGCCGGCTATCAGAGTCGAACTGATGACCTACTGATTACAAATCAGTTGCTCTACCACTGAGCTAAGCCGGCCGGGAACCTTGGGGTTCGCGGCGGAGTATTCTCATTCCCGCTCCGGCGGAAAGCGTAAAATTCAATGGAACGTGGAATTTCTTTGATCCTGAACCACAAGGGCGCTTTCGGGCATTCGATGAATTTCCTTCCGCCCCAGTCAGCGGCTTTCCATTCAAGTTCCCAAGGCAGCCTTGAGCGCGGCGTGGTATTCCTTCCGCGTGAGTTCGTAGCCGCCGAATTGGCTGAGGTGGCCTGTCATCCACTGGGTATCCAGCAGGGAGAACTTCCTTTCCCGCAACTCCTCGACCAAGGCCACAAGAGCGATTTTCGATGCGTCCGTTTTGCGGGAGAACATGCTTTCACCACAAAAAACGCCGCCGAGAGCAACACCGTAGAGACCGCCTTGAAGACCTTCCGCATCCCAGCATTCGACGGAATGTGCAAAGCCCTTGTCGTGCAAGGCGCAGAAACTTTCGAGAATGACCTCATCGATCCATGTCTCCTCGCGGGCCGCGCAGGCTAACATCACCTCGCGGAAAGCGGTGTTCCAGCGGATTTCGAAGGGCTTCCGCTTCAAGGCTTTCCGCAAGCCATGGGAAATATGAAAGCGGTCATCCAGCGGAATCAATCCGCGCAGCTCGGGGGAAAACCACTGGATCTCGCCATCGTGCGCCATCGGAAAGACGCCTTGGGCGTATGCTTCCAGCAAGACTTCCGATGGAATGATTTTAGACACGACGGCTAATCGATAGCGTTACCGACGATGGTGGCGAATGCGTTGTGATCGTGGATGCTCTCGTGGTTCACGGCTTTCACCATGAACGAGGAAACACGATTGTCGGCGCGAAGCAGAGCGGCCGCATTCCTAACGACATCCTCAACAAAGACCGGATTTTCATAAGCCTGCATCGTGACGAAACGCTCGTCCGTGCGCTTGAGCAGCGCGTAAACCGGAGCTGAGCCGGATTTCTCGGCGATCCCGATCAGGTCCTCGATGAGGATGAGTTCCCATCCGCCTTTTTTCGCCTTGGGGCGGACTTCCAGGGTAACGTAGCCGCGCTGGTTGTGAGCGCCGTAGTCGCTGATTTCCTTGCTGCACGGGCAAAGCGTGGTAACAGGAACGGTGACGCAGAGCACGAAGTCATCGACCGTGCCGTTGGAGGTTCCTTGAAAAACGACGTCGCAGCCGACCTTCGCGGGCGAACCCGAAACCGGCGCCTTTTTCGTAACAAAATAGGTGAACGCCACCTCGATGTGAGCTTCCTCGGCATCGAGACGTTTTTTCAAATCATGTAGGATTTCCGGCAGCGTGCGCATGGTCACTTCGCCCTCGTGCTTGCTGAGAACCTCAAGGAAACGGCTCATGTGCGTGCCCTTGAAATGGTGTGGCAGATGGACGGACATCGAAATTTTCGCGACGGTCGGGAATGGCTTGCCGTCCTGATCGAGGACCTGGATCGGGTAGCGCAAATCGGAGACGCCGACCTGATCGATCGCGATGCCGCGGGTGTCGGGCGTCGCCTGGATGTCGGGCAATGTGGATTTCTTGTTAGGCATGATTCAGAAAGATTTTTCGTATTCCGCCCACGACGAGGACGTTTCCCAAACGCGCACGCGAACGAGGCGGACGTTTGGATTGAGAGGATAGCGCGTTTCGGCGAGCCCGGCGTAGGTGGTTAGAGCGGTGGCGGCATGGTCGAAAATCGTGCGTGCCATCAGTTCGGTGGTCGGATCCTGATTTTCGAAACCGATCACCCGCTCGCCATAGCGGGCTTTAAAATCCTCGTAAGCCGGATCCGCCGTGTTCATGCAGAGCGCGTGATCGAAGGTATCCAGCCACTCGCCGACAGCTTCCTTGATGATCTTGAAATCGCAAACCATCTGGTTTTCATCCAGTTCGTCAGCCTCGATCACGAACTCGACCTTGCGCGTATGCCCATGCGGAAACCGGCACTTGTCCGGATGCTTCGTGAGCATGTGGCCATTTTCCACTTCGAGGGATTTGCAGATTCGGTAAGGCATGGCAGAGGTTGAGAGTCTGGAGTTGAGTGTTGAGAGTCAGAGAAGAAATTGAAAGCGAATGTCTTTTTCTGACTCTCAACTCTCAACCATCCGCTCTCAACTCATCTTCGGCAGCGCGGGAGTTTGCTCATACGTTGTCGGATCAGGCAATCCAGCCAAAATGAATGCCTCGCGCCTTTCGACGCAGGTGCCGCAGACGCCGCAATGGATTTCCCCGCCTTTGTAGCAGGACCAGGTTTCGGAAAAATCGATCCCGAGCTCGACGCCACGCCGGGCAATTCCGGCCTTGTCGGTGTCGATGAACGGACGGAGCAGTTGGATTTTTGCGTAAGTCCCCTCGCCCATCGCCGTGGCCATTGCCTGCATGAACGGCTCGCGGCAGTCGGGATAAATCGCGTGATCTCCAGAATGCGCGGCGATCACCAGGCCGTCCGCTTCGATGCTTTCCGCGTAACCGGCAGCGATCGCCAGCATGATGCCGTTGCGGAAAGGCACTACCGTTTGTTTCATGGTCTGCTCGGCATAATGGCCGTCCGGGATATCGCCACCGGATTTCAGCAGATCGGATTTGAAAAGCTGGTTCATGAAATCCAGCGGGATCGTGTGGTGGATCACGCTGTTTCGCTCCGCATGGAGCTTCGCGAAAGGAATCTCGCGGGCATTGTGCTTCGATCCGTAGTCAAACGACAAACAAGCCGCCACCTCGTGGGTTTTCAGCGCCTCGTAAAACGCGGCAACCGAATCCATTCCCCCACTCAGCAGCACGCAGACTTTCATGCGTCGCACTCCGGGTAGGTCGCCTCCGTCGTCAGCTGGATGCCGCCGCGCGGGGCGAATTCACCGCGCACGATGAGTTCCTGTGGCTTCAAAGCTGCCACCAGATCGTCGAGGATGCGGTTGACGATTTCCTCGTTGAACGCCGGTTGGTTGCGGAAAGAAGCGAGGTAGAATTTCAAACTCTTGGTTTCCACGATCGTCTCGCCCGGCACATAGCGGATCACGATTTTCGCGCTGTCCGGTTGACCCGTCACCGGGCAAAGCGAGGAAAACTCCGAAGTATTCAGCGTAATCCAATATTTCCGCCCCGGCCGTTGATTGGGAAAAATTTCCAATTTCGCCTCATCCGGGCTGGAGGGCAGGCGGGACTCGGCTTTTCCAAGCAGGGACAAATTCTGAAGATCTTCGCGACCGGGCATGCCGGACTCTAAAATTGATCCGCAAAAGGTCGATTTCTTTTTCAAAACGCCGGATTCCCTTACTCGAATGGTGCCTCGTTAAGCGCTCCGTGCTCCACAGCCGGTCCGAAGTCGTGAAAGATCAACGAAAGGCGATATCGGATCGCCATGCCCATGAGGGGACAATGAATGGCGCGTAGCTCACCTCATTGGCTTTTCATGGGCATGGGCGGACAGATTCCGCCCCTCCCTGTGAGATACCTGCGATCACCGGCTCTGGATTCCCAGCTCCTTTTGTAGAGTCACATTCTTTGGTGGAGGCGGTATAAGAAGAGAGCCGGACCGTTTCATCGCTTTGCTGCCTTCTTCATCAAATCATCAGGCACGGATTCAAAAACATCGACGGGCAGGATCGCGCCCTTGTCATCGAAACGCAGGGGGGAAATACAAGTTTCCCGGTTGTAGCCATTGCCGCCGGGGATGTGGAAACGGTGATAAGCGATCACCCATTCATCGCAACCGGGAATCTGCATGATGGAGTGATGGCCGGCCCCCTTGACCTCGCCCTTCTGCTTGAGGATGGGATTCCCGACTGCCTTCTGATAGGGGCCGAGCGGAGAATCCGAAGTGGCATAGGCGACGGAGTAACGGGGATCCCGCGTATCGAATTCCGACCAACTGAGATAATACACACCCTTGCGTTTGAAAACAAAGGAGCCCTCATTGTAGCCCGGTGGCTGGATCGGTTTCGCAGCCGCGTGATCGAAGGAAATCATATCATCATTCAATTTCACCGCCATGCACTTGCCCTGGCCGAAGTAAAGGTAGGCCGCGCCATCGTCATCGACGAAAACCATCGGATCAATCGACTGACAGGGATACTCAGCCTTCGCGACGAGCGGCTTGCCCAAGGCATCCTTGAACGGCCCCATCGGATGATCGGAAACCGCTACACCAATGCTCTGGCCGGCGGAAAAGCAATAGTAATATTTCCCGTTTTTGGTGGCGATTGCCGGAGCCCAGGCACGGACGTCCGCCCACTTGAGACCGCGTGGAAGATCGAGGATCACGCCCTCGTCCTTCCAATGTTTCAAATCCTTCGATGACCAGCCATGGAACAAAGTGGACATCCATCCTTCAGTGCCATCGGTGGTCGGATAGATATAGAAAGTGTCGCCGAACGCCGCGATATGGGGATCTGCGGTGAGACCCGGTAGTGCGGCCGGTGGCGCCGGAGTTCCAGCATCAGGAGCGAGGGACTTCAGGATGTCATTGGAAACCGGCAGAATGCCGCCGTGACGCTGGCCTTCCACGACTGAGGCCTGGCTAGAGATGTCCGTCCATTTGATCCAATCACTGCTTTCATGAACGCCGTAGTGTCCGTTCGCGTAGAAATCGACATATAGCAGAATCTTCCCGCCCACATTCACCAGGGCAGGGCCCTCCGCGCGCTCGATCACGAGGGGCTGCGGCAAAACCTTGTAAGGACCTAACGGCGAGTCCGCGATGGCAGCATGCACGGGGCCTGCCTTCCCCTTCCCTTGCTGATCGCCTTCCTTGAAGACGATGGTATATTTCCCTTGGAATGGCAGGATGGTGGCATCGATGTGATCGAAGCCAGGATCCAACAGGATGGCGGGCTCGCTGAAGGACTTAAAATCCTTGGTCGTCACATAATACGTGCGGTTGTTCATGTGATCCGGCGACTTCGTTTCATCGAAACGCCCCTCGACATCGGACGACCAGGAGATGATATATTGGCCGCCTTTCGGATCGTAAAATGTCTCGGGTGCCCAACAGTTTTTGGTGCCGGGGATTTTCTCCATGAAGGGGAAATAATCCTGCTCCGACCAATTCACCAGATCCTTGGAAGTCGCATGCCCGATGCCGGCGTCCTTCCAACCGGTCGTCCAGACAAGGTGGAAAACACCGTCCGGCCCTTGCATCAGTTGTGAATCCCGCATCAGCTTGCTGCCGACATTCGGCTTCAGGAAAACCTTGTCGATCGCGGTCCAGTGCAGCGCGTCCTTGCTGTAGGACAGGTGCAGGCCATCGCCATTTCCCATGAACGAGGTGAACAAATAGGCGGGATTTTCCGCAGCGGAGGCCAATCCGGGAAACAACAGGAAGCCAGCGAGAAGTTTTTGCGAGAGAGTCATGATAAAGGGATTACGCCTGAAAATGGCGGATTGAGCGTCCCTCTGGCGAGACGGTTTTTTCACCGATTCGGGGGGCTATGGCATCACCTCCCACATTGCCTTTAGAATTTCGCATCCGCCGCATCGCCGCTCTTACGGTCCTCAATGTCCTGACAGCGGCTCAGATCAAGAAGCAGTGATCCATCCGATCGCCGACCGGATCGAAGTCTTGGGTTTGGCATTTCGGAAGCTCGCGAGCCGGGCCAACATCGGATCTGGCTGATAGCCCAGCAATTCCGCAGTTTCCCGGATTTTTTTCCGCATCTCTGCCGATATGCGAGGGTGGTCACGCAGCGCCAGGGAAACCGCGACGTGGGACACGCCGACCACTCTTGCAATGTCACTCATGGAGACTAGCAAGCGATTGCTTCCCGGATAGATCATGTTTCGGATACTGTTGTTAGCTTCGAAATTTTTCCGCCGCGTAGCCGTGAGTATGGCCGGAGTGGTGCGCACCACCCCGGCCAAGCCCTCAGCGGGAGACATCCGTTCGAAAACCCAAAACGTTCGGATGCTTCACGCCGCGAGAAATCCCAGGAAAATAGGGTTCCGCCGCCGATCAGTGAACGGCGGTGGATTTTTACTGAAACGAGTCGTTCCAACTTTAAAGCGCTTTTCCGGGGGCAAAACCCGACACAAACTTCATTCTTTTTAAAAACTTTGCAAGAAACCCATCGCACCACCGGATGCGTTTCGCCCGGTGGAATTGCAAAAAACACGTTCGAGACGGTTCCCTCGGGAGCGCTTCCACGGAGGAGTCATTGTTTCACGGGCCTTGGCGGGCGACGCATTTCCGGCACTCAAATTGCGAGATATCGAATTCTGATGTGACCCATTATATGCCATGAACACGCAGCCTCTGTGGAAGAGTAACTTCGACGCGCCCCGCTACCCGACATTGGATCAGGATCTGAAAGTGGATGTGGTCGTGATCGGAGGCGGTATCACCGGAGTCAGTACCGCGCATTTGATCGCGAACGAGGGACTGACAGTGGCTCTCGTTGAAAGGAACCGGCTGGGCGGTGGCGAAACGGGACATACCACCGCTCATGTGACCTACATGACAGACACCCGCCTATCCGAATTGGCCCGGGTGTGTGGCGAGGAAAAGGCTCTGCTGGCGTGGCAGGCGGGCAAGGGAGCGATGGAACATATCCGCCGGATCGCTAACAACCTCGGTGAAGACGTGGAATGGAGGGAGGTCCCCGGCTATCTGGTTGTCGCGGAATCGGGCGATGCGGAAAAGGAAGTCCACAAACTCCGGCAAGAGTGTGCGATGGCCAACAAAACGAGATCTGATGTCACATTCCTGCCCAGCATCCCACCCACCCAGCGGCCGGGGCTCATTTTCAATGGGCAGATGAAATTTCATCCTCTCAAATACATCCATGCCATGGCCCGTGAAGCTGCGCGGAAAGGAGCGTTGATCTATGAAGGAACACAGGTGACGCAATTCGCGGATAAGCCGAAGCACCTGATCGCGAATGGCCGAAAAATCACTTACGGGCACGTGGTCATCGCAACCCACCGGCCGCTCCAAGGAAACTCGACCGCAGCAGGTGCCACGCTGTTCCAAACGAAGCTGGCTTCCTATTCGACCTATGTCGTGGCCGCGCGGGTGTCTAACGACACCCTTCCCGAAATGATCTGGTCCGATACCGCCGACCCATTTCATTATCTGAGGGTGGATCGCACATCAGAAGGCGACATTGTTATTTTCGGGGGAGAAGATCACAAGACCGGCCAGGAGGGCGAAACAGTCCGTTGTTTCGAGCAGTTGGAACATGATCTATCACGTCTGATTCCGGCGGCGGAAATCATTCATCGCTGGTCCGGACAGGTGATCGAAACGGTTGATGGACTTCCCTACATTGGAGCGATTTCCAATGACCAGTTCGTCGCCACCGGATTTTCAGGCAACGGGATGACTTTCGGGACCGTGGGAGCGATGATGGCCCGCGACAAGATCATCGGCAGGGTGAATGGATGGGAGGAAACGTTTGCACCGTCCCGCAAGGAAGTGACCGCGCTGCCGACGTATCTGGAAGAGAACGCCGATTTTCCCTATCATTTGGTGAAGGACCGGATAGGAATCGAAGACGACAAAAGCAGCACTTTGAAAAAAGGAGATGGCTGCGTGATGAAGATCAATGGCACCAACGCAGCAGTTTACCGCGATGACGATGGCGCACTCCATCAGCTCTCCGCGGTCTGTCCTCACCTCGGCTGCATCGTGACATGGAATGAAGGCGAACACACTTGGGACTGCCCTTGTCACGGTTCCCGTTTCACTGCGGACGGCACCGTGATCGCCGGTCCGGCGGAGAAACCGATGACCGCGCTCAAGTAATAGATGTAACACAGACATTCCTGTCTGTTCTTTCACAAGCCCTAGCAAGATGCCCAAACAGGAATGCCCGGACTACCCATCATCACGGAGATTTGGAAACTTTTACCGCAATGAAGAGCTTTGCCGGAGTGGTCCCGGATGAAACGGCGGTGACCGTAGTCGTCCCCGCCACAGGATCGTTTACAGCCGGTGAGAGAACCACCGTGGTTCCGCCAGCGGACGTGCCGCTGTCGTGGAAGGTGACCAGATCCATCGACCAACGGTATGTCACCGAAACGTCGCTCGCAAACAACGCGCTCTGCGGGTGTTGGAAAGTCAGGGTGTTTCCGTTGACCGCTAACTGTTTAACACCCTCGTTGGCAACTCCCGGATTGGTACCGAAAAAGTTTTCGAGGCCATTTTCGATGCCGTCCCCATCCGGATCGTCGTTGAAGCCGGTCTGGGCTCCGACAGCGGGATAGCCTGAGATCCAAGAGGCATAGCTGGCGGCTGGCAGTGCCGCGAGATCGGCACGGAAAATCCGGTCGCCGGTCTGTAGATTGACGCCAGAGGCAACCGTGCCGACATCCGAGCCGGTGTTTCCACGGAACGAGGTACCGCCGGCATAGCCACCCGTGTTAGACCCGTTCAGTTCGAAATAAGGGTCGCCAATTTCAGAAGCAATCTCGAAATAATAGGTCGTGTTCGGAGCCAGTGCAGGCAATCCAGCCGACGATAGGTTGATGGTGAAATAGGTGCCCGTCCCCTTGTTGTTGGGATTGGCCGGATTGGCCAGAGCGGATCCGGAATAGGAAGCAGCACCATTGTAGATCGGCGTCTTGGTGGTTCCTGAAATGGTGCCAATCTGGAGTTCGAACGTGTCGCCCGGCTGGAGGTTGTAGAAGGTGCCGTTCGTGAGATAGGTCGGCCACAGAACATGTTGGACCGTTAGTGATCCGAGAGTGTAACCCGTGGGATTCGAGCCCGTGGTGAAGGTCTGGCCCTTGCTGGAACGATCGGCGGCCACATAGGTTTCCTCATCATTCGCTCCCGAGCTGGCAATTCCGGTTCCACCGATGTTTCCGCTGTCGTTGATGCCGGTTGCGAAGAAATACTGGTCATCCGCATCGGTGGTCGGCTGGGTGAGACTTCCGGTCATCGGGAGCGGTGGCGGCGGCAACGAGACAGCAATGTTAGAAAACACCACAGCAGACGGAGCGATATTGGTGTGACCTGTAAAGGCCAGGCCCACATAGCCAGTGGAGGGAATTGCGACGGTCACCGAAGACGCGAGCTTCGTCCACAGAATGCCATCGGTCGAACGATAGGGAGTGAAGGTATTCCCAACACGCACCAGCTTGAGCCAATGGGGAGCGGTGATTCCCGGCTGCGATGGGTTCGGCGTGTAGGTCGTGGCACCAGTGGTGGCGGTCCGGTATTGGAAAGAGCAACCGTTTTGCGGTGTGATGGCGATCATGCAATTCCGCGAATCCGCACTCAAAGATTCGCGGAACATCAGCCCGGCCTTGGCCCATGGATCGGAATTTTCCTCGGCGTCCACCCGTGCGATGATGATACCGTCGCCGGTCCAGCTTTGCCAGGCGAAATGGCATTGATCGGCGGTGCCCTGGATGTCACTCCCTGATGCGGTTAGATACATTGCATTTGCTCCTGAATCCGCATTGCCTGCGCTACCGGGAAGAGTGGGCGTGCCGATACTTTGACCGTTCCACGGAGCCAGCAGCGCACCGGCGGCACCGTTGGACAAGGCGAGCACATCCGGAGCAGCGAGAGCTCCGCTGTAAATCCGGAAATCATCCACGCGGCCATCAAGATAGGGATCCGAGCCAGACTGCGAGCGGCCTATCCAGTTCTGCGTGGTGCTCCCCAAATCGAGCGGCTTGAGTGTCATCGCCACGTTCCGCCCGACTTCCGCGCCATTGACATAAAGAATGCCGACATTGCCATTCAGGGTGACCGCCACATGCGTCCAGACTCCGGTCGGCAAGGGCGCAGTGCCGTTGATTTTCTGCTCCCCTGCCCCGCCGCTGTTGGTGATGGAGAAACCAACAGCGTTCGAGCCATTTCCGGGTGTCAGGAACATCGAGTTCGATGTGTCGGTCCCGAAGTCAAAAATACGAGCTGCCTGGCTGCTAGTATCGAGATTCACCCATGCAGATACAGTGAAGTTGTTAAGGCCGGAAACGATGCCCGCGGGCAAATTGGCGTAATCGTCGACGCCATCGAGGTTAATGGCGTTGCCGCCCTTGCCTGCGACAAACGTAGGGCCGTTGACCAGCGTGCCGTGTCTGCCATTGCTTGATGCATCCGCAATCGAGCTTCCGCTGGCTTCATTGAACATGAACCGTGATTGCGTGGCGCTTCCGCCGAGCATGGCATTGGCTTCGTTTGATAAAGCGCTATCACCACCCTGATTCGTGGCGTAAACCGCGTAATAATAGGTGGTTCCAGCGACTATCTGATGATCGATATAGCCGTTGCCAACCTGACCGAGCGAGACAGTGGTGTATGTTCCGCCGCTCTTCAGGGCACGCCGGACGCTGTAGATCACCTCACCCGGTAATGCGTTCCACGCCAAAGAGATTCCATCGGCTGTCGGGGTTGCGGAAACACCTGTCGGCACTGCCGGAGGAGCCGGAAGTGGTGGCTGGGGAACCACGACGGAGCTTCCATCATAGGAAACAACCACGTCGGCCAGTGTATTTTCCGCCAGCCCGACTCCATGCTGCGGAGAAACGAAAACCACCCGGAAGGTGCGCTGCGAGAGCATGCCGGGGAAACTCCCCTGACGGGCCCCAATCGTTAGAGCCTTGGTGGTATCGTTCCATGTGAAAGGAATGATCGCACGGGTCCCGGACTCGTAATTATAATTATCACCTTCATCTTCGTAGAGCGTGAAATTACCATCCGCTCCTGGATAAACCCGCAGTTCGGTCGGATCCACGCTTTGTGTCGCATATTGAATCGAAGGACCGTAGGGCAGGATCGAGCCGGCACGCACATAAAGCGGCATTTTCCCAATCGGCGCGTCCGACTGGAATGTCTGGCCGCCCTGAAGGCTGAACCCGGTCCAGAAATCAAACCATTTCGTTCCGTCAGGTAGATACACATTCCGGCTGGTCGCACCGGCCGTTGTCACGGGGTTCACCAGAAGCGAGGGGCCGAACATGAACTGGTTTCCGATACCTTGAGCCTGAGTGTCCGTGCGGAAATCCATCACCAGGGGCCGCATCATCGTGTAACCTTCATTCGTCACCTTCCACGAGGTGGAATAAATATAGGGCATCAGGCGATAACGAAGATTGATATAGTCCTTCAGGATCGGCTGGGTGGCTGTGGGAAACCGCCAGACTTCCTTGGCATAATTGGTCCCATGCACTCGAAACATCGGACAAAACGCCCCGTATTGGAACCAACGGGTGAAGAGTTCCGCATAGGCGGCGGTCGCGGGATTTCCACTGCCGAATCCACCGATGTCGGTGTTCCAATAGGGAATGCCGGATGCCGTGAAATTGAGCCCTGCGGGGATCTGTTTTACAAAAGTCGCCCAATCGCCACCGATGTCACCGGACCAGGTGATCGCCGCGTTGCGCTGCTGGCCGGCATAGGCCGAGCGGGTGAGAATGATGGCGCGCTTGGCGGAGGTTTCGGCACGCTGCCCCTGATAGACCGCGCTCGTTTCCATCAACGGATAAGCATTGTAAACTTTCGCCCCGGCACCAAGAGCGGTGTTGAAATTCCTGAACTCGCCCCACTTTCCGCTGAACTCCGCTTCTGATGCATCGAGCCACCAACCATCAAGTCCCTTGGAGAAGATTTTCTGTGAGAGCTGATTCCAGTAGATTTGACGTCCTGCCGAGTTGAAAGGATCGAACCATTTCCCCTGCCCGGCGGGAAATACATAGGGAATCGCGGGATTGAACACCGCGTTGGCGGCTTCGAGTTCCTGCAGGTTGGGAATGCTGACACCCGAGTTCGTCACATCGAACTTGGCCCAAACCGAAATGAGGGCGTGGACGTTCTGACCATGGAGCGTGTTCATCATCGCCACAGGATCCGGGTATCGGGTCGGATCAAAGAGATGGGAGCCCCAGCCGCCTGCGGCCGTGGTTTGATTCAGAGTCGGCCAATATTGCCAGTCCTGGATAATTCCATCGATCGGGATGGACAGCGAGCGATACTGGGCCACCACGTCCTGAAGCTCCTGCTGCGAGGTGTAACGTTCCTTCGATTGCCAAAAGCCCCAGGCCCATTTACCTAACATCGGCGCAGCTCCCGTGAGCGCACGGTATCCCGCGATCGCCTGATCCGGTTCCGGACCATAACAGAAATAATAATTCACGGCGTCCCCGGCTTCGGAGCTCCATGACAGCTTTCCAGACGTCGTCTTGCCCACGTCCACCGTTGTGACGGCAGGATTGTCCCATAGGAGTGCGTAGCCCTTATTGGAAAGGCTTACGGGCACTGCGACATACATGTTTTTCTGCTGCAATGTGACGCTTTGGCCAACCCAATTCATGATACCGCCCTGCTGTTGGCCGAGACCGTAAATCGCCTCGCCAGCGGGCAGGTCGAAGCTCTGCTTTACGATATAGCTGGCGGTGGCTGGACTGCCCACCGTGGTCGAAGTCAACGTCGTCCCACCAGAGGATTCAGAAAGAACAGTGACGTTGCCGGAATCCAGAAAACTCACTTGTCCGCTGGCAGTTTCAACACGTGCCGTGAAGTTGGGAGCGGTTAGCAGTATATAGGTTCCGTTGTCCTGATATTGCCATGTCACGGCCGCCGGGGTCCCGTTCACGGTGAGGCTTGAGGTCGCCGGAAGGCTGGCTGTCGGAGTGTGGAGAACACGGGCGGTGCGATTTCCCCAAACTTCGACACGCGTCAGACCCGCCCCGGTCTGAACTGTGACACCGGTGGCATCCACCACCGGGGCAGCGTGAACGGCTGAAATGATTGCACCAAGGAGCGCGAGAGGTAACAGCCGGACAGACGAAAATGAGTTCATGAAAATCATGATGGGGTTTAATAACGATACACAGGCAAAACGAGGTTTCAACACCACCACATGGCAGCGTTGAAACCATCGTTTCAATTTGAACAATCTAGAACCTCAGCGTCTCCGGCGGCGGAGCAGGGCCAACATGCCAAGTCCTCCGAGAAGCGCGGCTCCTGGCTCCGGCACGGCGGTCAGAACACCGGTGGATTCAGTGAATGTGTAGGTGATGGAACCTGTTGAGCCACTCCAGCTATCCGTGCCGGAGAAGTAGCTGAGGCCAAGACCACCCACGCTCACTGAGGAAAAATCGCCCGTGATGGTTCCCGCGTCGAACAAGTTGTAAGCCGCGATCTGGGCGAGATTATAGCCATTATAACTAATGACGTTGAGCGCTCCTCCATAAGTGAGAGTGCCAAGAACATTGCCATAATCATAATCCGTGCCAGCAGTGGTGCTGCCCCCGAGTTCCATCGTAGCGATGTTGGCGAGGGTAAGATTATTGTTGAATGTCATCATACCCGGGCTATTACCAATGGCGAGTGTTCCCGCGATAGTGGTGTTACCAATCACATTACCGGATCCAGCCAATGTCTGGCTCGCACCCACCGTGTATGCGGTGACGGCGGAAACATCGTAAGTAGCGTTATTGATGATGGTGGAGCTATTACCAATGCTGCCGGTGGACGCGAGTTTGAGCGTGCCGTTGCTGATGGTCGTTGTCCCCGTGTAAGTGTTAGCAGCACTCAGGGTAAGCGTGCCGGCACCGGTCTTGGTCAAGCCACCGCTGGTCACAGCAGTCACTGTCGAGGTCGCTGTCGCAGTTCCAACACCCGCACCGGTGGCACCGCCGTTACCGCCGACGAGGGTGACAGTCGGTGCCGAAGTATAGCCGGAGCCCGCGCTGGTGATGGTGATTCCTGTGATCGTACCGGTCGTTGGGTCGAAGTTGGCAACCGCCGCCGCGCCCGTTCCACCGCCGCCGCTAATCTTCACGACTGGAGCACCGACGTAGCCGGTTGCAGTCCCGCCGAGGGTGATGCTGTTCACCCCATTACCCGTCGGAGCCAGAAGCGCGTTCGGGACCGTGGTGGCAAAGCCGTTGGTATCAAAGGTAGCGCCGCCCGACTGAATGAAAGTCTTAGTGTTGGTGCCCTGGATAATGCCCGTGGCGTTGTTGAAGATCGAGCGGATGGTTCCGTTATCGATGGAAATGACGCCCGTGCCGAGAGCGTTGGTGTTATAGATATAGGAGGTTTCCAGCGTTCCACCGTTGGCGATGGATAGAGTTGCCGTGTTCGTGGCGATACTGGTCACGCCCAGTCCGATCCCGGAATCCGTGCCGGAGGTCCCGGCGGTGAATTTGCCGGTGCCGGTGATGTTCATCGAGGTATACTCGTTTTGTCCGGTGTTGATGTTGGTCTGAGCGGCACTTCCTCCCACGGTGAGGGTGCCGTTGATCACGTTCACCCCTGCATACGATGTCGATGTCGCGTGGGTGTTACCGTCTCCATTGATCTGGAGACGCTGGCCTGCGGTGAAATTCCCAGTCGGGTTCACGCTGACTGTTCCGCCTCTGATATCGAGGACGCCCGTCGCTCCTGCTGCGTTGCCCGCTTGGGCGACCCACAGGCGACCGCTCAGGGTCGTGTTGCCGGAATTCCGGAGATAGCCGTATGTGTTAGCGGCATTACCGAGGTAAATACCCGCATTATTGACCGTCGTCGCGGTCTGATTGAAGGTTCCGGCGTTATAGACAGCGCCGCTGGCACCGGTTCCGTTAGCGATATTGCCGCCGTTCGCCCCTGAGAGAACAAGGGTGTTTCCGCTACCAACATTCACCACGCCCGTGCTGCTCGTAGCGCTGCCCGCCAGGTTTACAAATCCTGCCGAACCCGTGAGGCTGGTGGTTCCTGCCAAATTGAGCTTGCCTTGCGTGCTGGCGACGTTTCCGACATTCAACGTTCCTGTGGAAATCGTCGAGTTCCCGGTGAAACTCAACGTACCAGCATTGGCTGCCACGCCGCCGCTGAATGTGTTTGTTCCGGAAAGTGTGGCCGTTCCCGCGCCGGTTTTAATGATCGAGACGGTGCCTGTTCCATCGATGATGTTTCCGGTAACGGAGGTATTACCAGCTCCGGTGAGCGTCAGAACTTTGGCACCACTGGTCGAAGCACTGATTCCGCCTGCCACGGTCAAACTTTTGGTCGTGCTGTTATTCGTCAACCCGACGGCGTAGGTGCCGGTGGTGCTGAGTGCGAGATTCGCATTGATCAACTCGTTCGCAGCGACTCCGGAATTCATCTGGATGCCGCCTGCCAGAGTTCCCAAAGTCAGCGTCTGACTCCCTGCCGCTCCGGTGCCGAGGGTGTAGGCAGCAGCACTCGAGGTATCGAAAATAATGGTGCCGATAGTGACGCCCGCGCCGAGATCGATGATCGTATTGCCGTTGCCCGCATTGTTGAATGTGGCGGTATCGCTCGTGCCCGGAACGGCAACTGGGTCAGTCGCCCAGTTGGTGTTCAGTGACCAGAGGGCGCTTGTTGAGCCATCCCATGCATCGCTGGTGGCGAATGCGGAGAAGGAACCTAGCAGGGATAGACTCGCGACCGTGCATGGAACGATCATGAGACTGAGGGGATGGAGGGGGTGGTGTTTTGGTTTCATGTAATAGTCAGATTGAGAACCTTGGGTGAAATGTCAGAGTTATGGTTTGACGGCGTTGACACGGCCGAAAAGTTTGCCGCCGGATTCATTGCCTGACTGCGGAATCTTCACCACAACGGTGTCCAGATCCGTCGTCGGCGAGTCTTCCGTGATATCAACAGCGGGGAGGGCATCCACCGCTCCGATGGTGGCGAAATCGCTCCAGGTCGTGAGGTTTGTGGAATACTGGACTTTGAGAACCGTGTCGCTTTCCGAGAGATCGGAGCGATGGAACGTCAGGGTCAGGTTGGTGGCGTCAAGCGACTGGATCGGCAGGATCGAGGTGTCGGACGCACCGGCTCCGATGGGATTTCCGCCGAGCACATACTCCAACAGATTGCTGATTCCATCGAAATCAGGATCGTCGTTCGCGCCATCGTTCACCCCGGCGGTGAGGCCATGGGAACTCGTCCAGCTTGCGTAGCCGGAAACCGCACCTTGAACGAGGATCTTTCCGGTTCCGGTGATGAATCCAGGATCAGTGGTGGCGTCATAAGTTCCATTGGCCTTCACCACGCCGTTGATGGTTAGAGCAGCCACTTGATCGGTCGCGCCGTGTGGCAGATCCAGAACGCCGCTGGCACCGATCACAACGGCCGAGGTATCGGCAAGTGAGGCGATTGAAAGCGACAGTATGCCGCCGTTCACCGTCGTGTTCCCGGTGTAGGTATTGGCTCCCGACAGCGTCAGCGTGCCGGTGCCTGATTTAACAATTCCGCCGCCGGTGACCGGAGCGATAGTGGCGATTGCAGTGGCGGTCCCGACTCCCGCTCCAGTGGCCCCGCCGTTGCCGCCCACGAGGGTGACCGTGGGAGCAGTGGTATAACCCGAGCCCGCGCTGCTGATGGTGATTCCGGTGACCGTGCCGGTCGCTGCATCGAAGTTAGCAATCGCTGCGGCTCCGGTGCCGTCACCGGAAATGGCAACAACAGGTGCTCCCACGTAGCCAGTAAGCGTACCGCCAAGGCTGATGGCCGACACCCCGTTGCCTGTCGGGGCCAAAAGAGGGTTGGGCACCTTGGTGGCGAAGCCGTTGGTATCAAAGGTAGCACCGCCCGACTGGATATATGTCTTGGTATTGGTCCCCTGAATGATGCCGGTGGGGTTATTAAAGATCGATCGAATGGTTCCGTTGTCGAAACTGATGGCACCTTTGGCCAAAGGGCTGTTATTAAAAATGTAGGAAGTTTCCAACGTGCCGCCGTTAGCCACACTGAGGGTGACGGTGTTCGTGGCACTATTGGTCGAATTCAAGCCGATGCCCGAATCGGTTGCGGCATTTCCCGCCGTCCATTTGCCAGTGCCGGTGATATTGATCGAGCTATACTCGTTCTGACCGGCGTTGATGAGGATTTGAGAAGCACTTCCCCCCACGGTCAGGGTGCCGTTGACGACGTTCATACCGGCATAGGACGTCGATGTCGCGTGAGCGTTGCCATCGCCATTGATCTGAAGCCGTTGATTTGCGGTGAAGTTGCCTGTCGGATTGACGCTAACTGTTCCACCTCTGACATCCAGCACGCTCGTCGCTCCGGCCGCGTTGGCAGCCTGGCTCAACCACAGGCGCCCGGCGACCGTGGCCGTGCCACTGTTGAGCAAATAGCCGTATGTGTTCGCCGCGTTACCCAAATAGATGCCTGCATTATTGACCGTCGTGATGGTCTGGTCGAAAGTCCCTAAATTATACAAAGCAGAGCTTGCTGAAGCCGCGCTGGAATAGTTTCCGCCGTTTGCTCCACCGAAAACCAAGCTTGATCCAGCCGCCGTGCTGGTGATTGCGGTCGTGCTCGCCGCGTTTCCAATATTGTTGAAAGCTGCGGACGCTGTCGTCGTGCCGGCAGTCACCGAAAGGCGGCCAGCTCCGACGGTGAGAGCGCCTGTGAAAAGATTGGTTCCGCCCAACGAAAGCGTTCCCGTGCCTGTCTTGCCCAGAGCAACCGTGCCGGTTCCGTTAGTGATATTACCGCCGACCGAGGTATTGCCGGTCCCGGTCACCGTCAGGGTCTTTGCGCCGGCCGTGGAGGCGCTGATCGCGCCGGCAATGGTGAGACTGGATGCGCTGTTATTGGCGAAAGAATAGGCACCGGTGGTGGAAAGGGCCAGATTTGCATTTACCGATTGGTTGTTCGCCACCGTGGCGTTCACCGTGAGGGCATTTCCTACCGTGCCCAATGTCAGGGTCTGGCTTCCCACCGCTCCCGAGCCGATAGTGTATGCGGCCGCGCTGGCGGTATCGAAAACCATGGCACCGAGCGTGACGCCAGTTCCCAGATCGAGAATGGTGTTAGCATTTCCGGCATTGTTTAAAGTGGCGGTATTACCAGCATCTGGAACCGCGGCGGGCGGCCCGTCCCAGTTGGAAAGAGTGGCCCATGTCGCACTGCTGGTTCCATTCCACGTGGCGCTGGCGGCACGAGCGAAAGGCGCGGCTAAGGTGGCGACGATGAGGGTGGTGATCGCTGAGGAATTGAGAAAGAGACGGGAATAGCCTTTGGGTTTCATGGAATTGAAATGACGGGTTTGAGAAAACGGCGATTTGAAGCCGCCACATAAGAGGACGCGCAATCCACTCTCCAAACCCGTCATCACTTTCGTGAAAATTTTCAGGACATCATTTCCCCGTCCCAGCACACTTCAAAACTATGCGATTTCGCGAATCATATAATCTCCGGAAGTTCCTATTTCCCGGAGCGACGCCGCACAAAAATGGACGCCCCGTCCACTCTCGCTATATTATCGGCCGATTGACGCATCCGCCTCGCGAAGCAAAATGCGCGAGTACTCCCAGTCTCGCCAAGAGGAACCGCTGGCCTCGAAAATACCCGATTTGCGGGAGAACTTCGCTCCAATGATGCTTCTTGTCGTGGCCAATTCCTTCCGTGCGTCTTCCTCGCGGCCAAGACGATGCCACGCCATCGCCGCCACGGTCCGCGCCAAGGCATCTCTTGCGGTGTCTCCGTTCTGTAATTTGATACACTCGCCAACCCAACCCAAAGCGGCTTGGAAATTGCCCCGCCTGTATTCCACCAAGCAAAGGGAAAACTTCCGCCACGCAGCCAGGTTCCGCTCTTGCGGGGTTCTCGCCCCTCCTTTCGCTTCGGCGGCAGACATGGTCATCACCAGCGGTTCAAGTTGTTTCATCACCCGAGTATCCGCAGGTAAAATCAGGCAAGCCTTGACCACCTGCTCTGCGACCACCGGATTGTTAGTACCCCTGAAGCGGCTGATGGCCATGGCTCGCAAACTTTCATAGCCGGAATAATCCTTCGCTTCACACATCGCGGCTGCCGCTGGCAAAAGATCGATTGAAACCGCGTCGGTATCGGACTCATCCACGCTGGTGATCGAATAAGCCAGCGCCGCATAACGATTCGCGGCCTCGCGCCAGCGTCCTTCCCGGGCGTGCCAAGTCCCGAGCGTGCGGAAAGTTGCCGCGCTTTCCAACGAAGGTTGCGCCTCGGCAGGTGGGATTTTTTCCAATAACTCATCCGCCTTTTCATAGTGGCCGTATTTCAACTGGACCGCAGCTTGAGCGATCTTCACTACCATTTCGGCCTTTTCCCTCAACATGACTTCGGTTGCCCGGGCCCGTTCTGCGGCTGCCCGGGCTTGATTTTCCCGGAGAAACATCCAAGTGGAAGCCCCCAATCCCATCACGAGGAAAAACACCACGAGTGCGCTTGCGGCGAAGACCACCTTGTTCCGGCGGACCAGTTTAGTGAGTCGATAGAAACGCCCAGACGGACGGGCGGAAACCGGCTCATAGTTCAAATAACGATTCACGTCGGCAGCGAAGGAATCCGCGGTTCCATATCGCCGTTTGCGATCCTTCTCCAATGCCTTCATCACGATCCGGTCGAGATCCCCCCTCAGTAGTCCTGCGAGTTTCTGTGGATCGCAACCGTGTTGCGCGGCGATTTCCCGAAGCTCGTCGGGTTTGAGCGAGGAAACTACGGCTGACGGCTCGCGCGGCTCGACCTCCTGGAGGATGCGACGGATTTCATCGGCTCCGGCTTTTTGGAGTTCACTTGCATCGAAAGGAGGACGTCCTGTCAGCAGCTCATATAACAACGAGCCCAGACTGAAAATGTCGCTCCGTGTGTCCACGTCCACATTTCCTGATGCTTGCTCGGGACTCATGTAGGCAGGCGTGCCGACAAACTGTCCGATCGAGGTAAAGGTCGCGTTTTCATCAAGGCTGCCCGCAGTGGCTTTTGCGATGCCGAAATCGATCACCTTGGGCACCGCCTCCCCGTCGTTCTCCCAGACGATGATATTGGACGGCTTGATATCGCGGTGGATTACGCCCTTCTGGTGGGCGTGCTGGATCGCTTGGCAAATCCTGATGAACAACTTCAGACGCTGCGGGGTTCCCAGCCGTTTCGCGTTGCAGTAGTCCGTGATTTTCTCGCCGTCGACCAGTTGCATCACGAAAAACGGCCGACCTGTCCGCGTCGCTCCGACGTCATACACCCGAGCAATGTTAGGATGATCCATCATCGCGAGCGACTGCCTTTCCATTTCAAAACGGGCGATGACGCTTTCCGTATCCATTCCAAGACGGATGATCTTGAGAGCCACGCGACGCTTCACCGGCTCCTGCTGCTCTGCCAGATAGACCACACCGCAACCACCCTCACCCAGCCTTTCCAACAGACGGTATCTGCCGATCCGGGCTCCCACCCCTTCCGTGACATTTTCATCATCGACCTGATCGATGCCGGAGGATTCATGAGCGGGGGCAGTCTCGATGTCGAAAAAATCGTCCGCTTCCTCCTGGACCGAAAGCATGCGTTCAAGGCGGGTCCGCAGTTCGGGATCACCTTGGCAGGTGTGGTCAAGAAATGCCTCGCGTTCGTCCAGACGTTCGAGACTTTTCAACGATTCAAAGAGAATCCTCAGCAGCCGCATCGGTGTGCTCATCGTGGGTGCTTTTTGGGATTTTTCCGAAGAGAGTTATATTTCATGGCGGATCATATCGAAGAGACAGGCTCGAGCAAATGCCCATTGCCTCTCGATGGTTCGCTCCCCCACCCCTTCGATTTCCCCAACCTCGCGATTGGTGAGGCCGCCGAAAAACTTCAAGGTCACGATGCGGGCGCTGTCCGGATCCTCCACCTCCAGCCGTTGGAGCATTTCATCGATTAAAAGTATCCGATCGTCCGGCTGGGTTTCCGCCAAATCAATATCATCGATGTCGATGCGCTGCATGCCCGGGCCGCGCTTGAGACTGGATTTGCGCCTTGCGGATTCCACCAGAATCCGGCGCATCTCCAAAGAGGCCACGCGGAAAAAATGCGTCCGGTCATTCCACGTCCGTCCGCCTTTTCCGGAAACTCTGAGCCACGCCTCATGCACCAATGCCGTTGCTTGAAGTGTGTGCCCCGAGACCTCTCCTTTCATCCGCGACGATGCGAGACTCCGCAATTCGTCGTAAACAAGCGGCAACAAATCCTCCGAAGGCAGCCCGCCATCTGCGGTGGCTGCCTTGAGGATTCGGGTGACGTCGCCTTCCATGGTTCAATGAAATCTAGTCGCACCATCGCCGGAAGACAATTCAAGACGACCCTGGCGGGATCAGAACTTCACGGTCGCGGGCTTGCCAACGTAGTCGATGACTTGTCCACCCGCTTTGACTTCCTCTTCCCCCTGAGCTTGGCCGGGAGTGGCGAGAATCACGCGCAGTTCGCGTTTGGCAACCATACCGGGAAACGTGCCTTTCCGACCACCGATTGTTAAGGTTTTGGTGGCATCGTTCCAAACGAGGTCGACGGTGGCGCGCTGGCCTTTTTCATAATTATAGGTTTCGTTGTCGTCCTCATAAATCACGAATTTCGCGTTCGCTCCCGGATAGATGCGGATCTCATAGGGTGCGCCGGGGTTCTCGGTGGCGTAGTTCATCACCGGGCTCATCGGCACAATGGAGCCGGAGCGGATATATAGCGGCAGGATATCTAGCGGACAGGCCTTGGTGATTTTCTGACCGCCGGAAATACGCTCATTCGTCCAGAAATCATACCAATCCGAACCTGCAGGCAGATAAGTTTCGATCGCGTTGTTAACCATTGGAGCACCACTGGCCGCCTGGCTCGGAGTCTTCCATGCGAGCCGGAGTCCGCGGTCCAAGCCACTTTGGAAATACTCGATCTTCATGGCGACTTTCTGATTCTTCTGAAGCGTCATCTTCCCGCCCTTGAACCGCATCGGATGGATTCCCCAATCATCGGCGATCAACTTTCCGTCCAGCCAGAGACGAACGCCGTCGTCGCCTTCCACACCGATCTCATACTCGCCGTCCTCGGGCGCGGTGATGGTTGCCAGCCACCGGCCGGAAAATTTATCGAGGCTCTTGAGTCCGACCGGAGGTTCGGCCAGTGGCGGACCGGGCCAAGTGTAGTCCACTTTCGCATCCACGATGGTTCCAGCGGATTTTATCAAATCGCGGTCCTCGAAGTATTCCACAGCCAGACCCGGCTTGCCATCGGAAGTGCTGAATACAGCCGCAGGAACGGTCGGCAAACTCGGCGTACCGCCACGGTAGAGCGGCTTGGTAATCGGATGGACGAGAAAGGAACCGAACATGAATTGGTCGTCAATACCGCGGGCCGCCAGATCATCCGGGAAATCCATCGGCATGCCGCGCATCATGGTATAGCCCTCGCTCGTGCTCAGCCAGCTCATGCTGTAAACATAAGGCATGAGGCGGTAGCGGAGGTGGTTCGCATCGATGATCGATTTGTAAACCTCGGGGTCGAGATCCTTGAAGACATAGGGCTCGCGTTCGACGTTGGTGCCGTGAATCCGATAGATGGGATTGAACGCGCCGAACTGGTGCCAGCGGGCGAAGAGTTCGCGGTATTCAGGATTTTTCTGGCCGCCGGGATATCTCACGAAGAACCCGCCCGTGTCCTGCGTCCAGTAGGGCTGGCCCGCCATGCCGACATTCACGCCGCCGGCAATCTGGTTCCGGAAGGTTTCCCAACTCGCGGTGGTATCGCCCGACCACGGCAGGGCGGCATAACGCTGCTGACCGGTGAACGACGATCTGGTGAGAGTAAAGACGCGCTTGTTACTGGTCGCGCGCTGGCCCTCGTAGGTGCCTTTGGTCGTCTCGAGGCTGTAGGGGTTGAGATAACGCGTGAAGTCACCCATCGCATTTTTTCCGAGGCTCTTGATGTCCGCTTCCACCGCACGCACGTCGTGACAGGCTCCTCCGACTTCGACCTCGGTGCCGTCCATCCACAACGCGTCCACGCCCACGTCCAACAGTCCTTTTTTGATGTGTTTGAAATAGATCGCGCGACCTTCCTCGCTGAAGGCATCGTAAATGCGGGCTTTCTTGGAAATCCAGTGCAGCGGCGCGAAGCGCAGGCCCTTGGAATCGAGTTCTTTCGCGAGTGCCGTATCGTTACCGACGGAAGGCCAGATGGAATTCATCAGCTTCACGTGAAGTTCCTCGTGCAATGTCTTGGTGAGCGCGGACGGATCCGGAAAACGCTGCTTGTCCCAGATCATGCCGCTCCAGGAGCCGTCCTTGTCGCCGCCCCAGTATTGCCAGTCCTGCACGATGTTATCCAGCGGGATGCCTTCCTTGCGGAAATGTTTCACCACATCGATGAGCTGCTCCTGCGTCTTGTAACGCTCCTTGCTCATCCAAAGCCCGAATGCGGAACGGGGGAACATCGGCGCACGACCCGTTAGCTTTCGATAGCCGGAGATGACACCGTCCATCGTCTGCCCCGCGACGAAATAATAGTCCACGCCGGCGGGAGCGCTCTCCGCCCAGAAGGACGCGCCATTCGCATCGTCATTGAAGATGCTCTTGGAATAGATGTCCCACATGATGCCGTAGCGTTTGGTGGAAATCAGGAATGGCACGACGATGCCGATGTTGGTCTGAACCATGAGGACCTGCTGGCCACGGTAGTCCATATACCGCTTGTCGTATTGCCCGAGGCCGTAGAGCGATTCGTCTTTGGCGAGGGTGAAATTCTGTTTCACCTCGTAAGTCGGCGCACCGGAAATGGAGACTTCCTTGATTTCGGCAGGTCGTTCGGAATTCTCCCGGGTCAGAACCGCGCCATCCGGACGCTGGAAGGTGAGCGCTCCGGAATTTTTATCCACCACGACCCGAAGGCTATCGGTGGCAAGTTCCAACTGAGTCCCCTTATCCTTGACCGTGAAAGGAACGGGCTTCAGCGGAAGAACCACCGTCAAACTTGGCTGCGTGGTGTGGGTTTCGCCGAGATTGGTGTTCACGCGGACAATGTCCGGCCCGTAGAACAGCACGTTTTTGGCGCTGCCGTTGACCCGGATCTGGACGCCGTTCTGCAATTGCGAAAACGCGAACCCACCCAGTTTAGGAAGAGCCAACTCCCCCGTCAGAACCATTTGCCCGGCGGGATTTGTTCCGGTGGGTTTGTCGGCAAGGGCGTTTGAGGCAAGTGAGGCAAGTGCGATCAAACCCAAGCCGAAGGTGGAGGAAAGCGGGTGTTTCATTGTTTTTTGACGGTCGATCCAGAAGCTGGCGCTTAAATCGGCGTGAGCCGCTTCATCGAAAGCGGTCTTTGCACCAGATTAGGCCATACGTGGAATACGCGTATTTTCCGCCCGTGACCCGCCAAATTTCCTGCGTTCTTTTTACTACAAACGTCCCGTGGCCTCTATTGTTCGTAGCCCAACCCTTGGGTGTCTTCAATGCGCCCGAAGACACCCTAAAGGGATTGGACTACGAACAAGATGGCTGCGGGACGGGAAATGTTCAGATAAACTCGTTGAAGAGTCCTTCGATCATTTCCTGACGGCCGCTTGCAATCACAGGTTCGCCATTCGCGAGGGCGTATTTCTCAAGTGACGCGAAAGACGTTTTGCCAGCTTCGATCTCGGCTCCGACGCCGCTATCGAAGGTGTTGTAGCGCTCCTTGATGAAGTTTTCGAGGCGACCGTCCGCACGGATCGCGGCTGCGGTCTTGAGGCCACGGGCGAAGGCGTCCATGCCAACGATGTGGGCGTGCACGAGATCGACGGGTTCCCACGATTCGCGGCGGCGCTTGGCATCGAAGTTGAGCCCGCCTGTGGTGAAACCGCCCATTTTCATGAGGACGAGCATCGTGTGGGTCGTCAGATAGAGATCGGTTGGGAACTGGTCGGTATCCCAGCCGACGTTCGGCGTGCCCATGTTCGCATCGATACTGCCGAGCGCGCCGGCTTCATAGGCGACGGTGAGTTCGTGCTCCATCGTGTGACCGGCGAGCGTGGCGTGGTTGGTCTCGATGTTGAGCTTGAAGTGCTCCAACAGATCGTATTCCCGGAGGAAATTGAGACACGCGGCGGAGTCGGAATCGTACTGGTGGGTGGTCGGCTCCTGCGGCTTGGGTTCGATGTAGAACTGGCCGGTGAAGCCGATTTCCTTCTTATAATCCACGGCCATGTGGAGGAACCGGGCGAGGTGGTCGAGCTCGCGTTTGATGTTCGTGTTAAGAATGGTGGAATAACCCTCGCGGCCACCCCAGAAAGTGTAGCCTTCCCCGCCAAGACGCTGGGTGACTTCCATCGCTTTTTTCACCTGGGCCGCAGCATAGGCATAGACCTGGGCGTTCGGGCTGGTGGCGGCGCCTTGCTGATAGCGCGGGTGGGAAAACAGGCAGGCAGTGCCCCAGAGAAGCTTCTTGCCGGTGCGCTTTTGCTCTTCCTCAAGCACGTCCACGACAGCATCGAGCGCCTTGTTCGACGCAGCGAGGTTGCCGAGTTCCGGAGCGACGTCGCGGTCGTGGAAGCAGTAGTAGTCGAGGCCGACTTTTTCCATAAAATCGAAGAAAACCCGGGCGCGGTTCTGGGCGTTGGCGATGGAGTCCGAGCCGTCATCCCAAGGATGGGCGGCCGTGCCTGCGCCGAATGGATCGGAGCCGGTGCCGCGCATCGTGTGCCAATACGCGCAGCCGAAGCGGAACCACTCGGCCATGGTCTTGCCAGCGACGACTTCGGTCGCGTTGTAGTGTTTGAAAGAGAGCGGGTTTTTCGAGCCTGGGCCCTCATAGGAGACGGAGTCGCAAGGAAATGTTGTCATGAGTATCGGTGCTGTGGGTTTGTTTCGAAGGAGCGCGCAACAAGCGCGACCGTTCGCAAGCTACACGAGAATCCCCTCGCGTCGCTACCGCAAATCACGGTAGCTTCTTGATGAAATGCGACACGCCAAGCCCGAACCTTCCCGCCGCATCGCCGTCGTCCAATCGCCGGTCAACGTGCGGCGGCTCACTCCGGGTCTGGCACCATTTGCCGGGATGGGAATCGATTTCTGGATCATCGATCTATACCGCCAGCGCGATCTGCTGCTCGCCAGTTTACGGGAATGGAAACCGGGAGCGATCATTACGGAGTGGTTGCCAGGACTCACCGAATCGCTGGTGGAACTGGGCTGCCCGGTGATTCTGGTGCCTTCGGATCAGGCGGTGGCGGGGGCTTTCAACGTCGATGTGGACGACGTCGCGATCGGCAGACTGGCCGCAAAACATCTCATTGCTCGGGGTTATCAAAATTTCGCATTCGTCGGGCGCGGCGATGCCCACTACGCAAAGCAACGGCTGGAAGGCTTCCGCGCGGTGGTCGGCGATGTGTCGGTTTACTGGGAGGAATTCCACGACTGGCGGCAATACGACGAATACTGGCGCGATCCCGACGAAGATCTCGTCGGCTGGCTCGCGGGGCAGACCACGCCATTGGGAATTTTCACCGCCCATGACCCGACCGGGCGGCACATCCTCGAAGCGGCGGCTCAAGCCGGGCTCGAGGTTCCATTCGCAACCGGAGTCATTTCCGCCAACGACGATGAAACCGTCTGCGAAATGGTCCGGCCAGCGCTGTCCAGCATCCGCTTACCCTGGCGGCAACTCGCGGCCGAGGCGGTGCAGATGATCGAAGCGATTTGGGCCGGCAATCCACCTCACGCGCCGGTTCTCGTTCCGCCGCTGGAAATCGCTGCTCGCGGTTCGAGTTCCTACGAGGCCGTGGGAGATCCATTGGTCCGGCGGGCAATGCAGTATCTGGTCGAGCAAATCACAAGCATCGCCTCGGTTGAAGAGTGGGCGGCGAAAATCGGCGTCTCGCGGCGGGTGTTGGAACGGCGGTTTCAAGCCTCGCTCGGCCGTTCTCCCCACGCGATGATCCAACACGAACGGATCGAACGCGCGAAAAACCTGCTCACCGCCAGCGATCTGCCGGTGTCCGCCATCGCCGAGCGTTGCGGCTATCAGAGCAACGAACGTCTGACCGTGAATTTCCGCGCCTCCGTCGGCGTGCCCCCCGCGACCTACCGCCGTGGAGCGCGGGAGAAATGAAGACGTGCGTTATTTCGTGAGAAAGAAGCTCTGTTCGACAGGTTCTGCGGATTTCAACTTTGGCTCGTTGCCTCTTCCGTATTGCCAGGCGACGACCGTGACTTTCACCGGAAATTTCGCACGCGGTGGGATCGCTGTGAACTTGAGCGTGTCCCCTTCCAGCTCGGCCGGACCCTCCCTGACGTAGAAATTCACCTTCTCTCCCGAGTCGGACTTGGCGGCCAATTTCAACGATTGGGTCCGTTGCGGCTGGT
>JBDSZP010000101.1:0-27728 GCA_039925065.1 Luteolibacter sp. | reverse complement strand
AAACCGCCGGAGGTCGTCCGGCGGTTTTTGAGATTGATCGTTCGAGAGATAAATCAGGCGAGGGTGCCTTCTTCTTTCTTCTCTTCATCGCCCTTTTTGCACTTGTCACATGCGGCAAGGGTTCCTTCTTCCTTCTTCTCTTCATCGCCCTTTTTGCATTTGTCGCATGCGGCGAGAGTTCCTTCTTCTTTCTTTTCTTCGTCGCCTTTCTTGCACTTGTCGCAGGCGGCTACGGTGCCTTGCTCTTTCTTGTCCTTGTCCTTATCGCATTTGCCGTTTTCACAAGCATTGGCGGAGGTCAGGGAAGCGACCATGAATGAGGCGCAGATGGCGCTGAGGAGGAGTTTCATAATGTGGTTGGTGATGTTGGATTTGGATTTGATCGGTCCGGGGCAAATTACCCAGCACTGGGAGTCACGCCAGAGGAAATTATTCCGAAAAATTTCAGTTTCCAAGGGAAGCAGACATGATCAAACGATAAACTCCGCCAATCTGCGGATGTTTCTTTAAAATGTGAAAAATTTTCCCCGAGATCACGGGATTCGTGTTTGGGCTTGGCCCATAGGGAATTCTCGCCTATTTCCGCCTTCCGCCTGTGTCTTTTACCGTTCATTCCACCGATCCCCTGAGTTCCGCCCGCCGCGGCAGTCTTATTTTACCACACGGAACCGTGGAAACTCCGATTTTCATGCCTGTGGGTACGCAGGGAACGGTCAAGACGCTGCATCCGGCGGAAGTCGAGGAGCTCGGCGCTCAGATCATTCTCGGAAATACCTATCATTTGTGGCTCCGGCCCGGCCATGAGCTGATCCGCGATCTCGGCGGGTTGCATGGTTTCACCACTTGGCAAAAGCCGATGCTTACCGATTCCGGCGGCTTTCAGGTTTGGTCGCTGGCAAAACTCCGGAAGATCACCGAGGAGGGCGTTCGTTTCTCCAATCACCTCGACGGCTCGAAAATGCTGCTCACCCCCGAGCTCAGCATGGAAATCCAAGGCGCGCTCGGATCGGACATCGCGATGCTGTTCGACGAATGCCCGCCCTACCCTTGCGACGAGGCCTACGCATCGAAATCTTTAGCGCTCACCACCCGCTGGGCGAAGCGCTGCAAGGACTGGGTCACGGAAAACGAACCGCGCTCCGGCAACGGCAGGCAGCAGCATTTCGGCATTGTCCAAGGCTCGATTTACGCGGATCTCCGCGAGCAATCGGCACGGGAACTGGTGGAACTGGGTTTCGACGGCTACGCGATCGGGGGGGTTTCCGTCGGCGAGCCGGAGCATGAGATGTTCCGTGCTATTGAAAATGCGGTGCCGTTTCTGCCGCATGACAAGCCGCGCTATGCGATGGGACTGGGCACGCCGCCACAGATTTTGGAAATGATCGCCCGCGGCGTGGATATGTTCGACTGCGTGATGCCCACGCGGATCGCCCGCCATGGGATGGCGATGACGCTCGATGGCCCGATCAATATCAAGAACCTGATTCACGCCAAGGACCCGCGCCCGCTTTGCGAAAGCGCACACCCGCACGTCGCCGGATTTTCCCGCGCCTACCTGCGGCACCTGTTCCGCGCGGGTGAAATCCTCGGTTTGCGATTGCTTTCCTTCCATAATCTGCATTTCTACCTGTCCCTCGTCGCCGGGGCTAGGAAAGCAATCGATGCGGGGAATTTCTCCGACTACAAAGACTCCTTCATCCGGCGCTACACTCGTTCCGAATCAACATGATCCCAATCCACGCTTCCATCGCCAATTTCATCCTCGCAGACGCAGCCGCCGCTCCCGGTGGCGCAGGCGGAATCCTTGGCAATCCAATGATCATGATGGGCCTGATGGTCGTCATGTTTTACTTTCTCCTGATCCGGCCCCAGCAGCTCCAGCGTAAGGAAATGGCCGCCCGCATCGCAGCCCTGCAATCCGGCGACAAAGTGATCACCACCTCCGGCATTCACGGCATCATTCATAACGTGAAGGAAACCACCGTGATCATCAAAGTCGCCGAGGGCACCATGCTTGAATTCGACAAACCAGCGATCGCGACCGTCCATAAAAAAGACGTTCCTTCCAAATAACCCATCCTGATTTCACTGATTCCGCGCATTCCCGGAGCCAAACACCCATTTTCACACCATGCTAGCCATCGCCTTTTACGAAGATCCGTTGACCCTCTTCATCACCGCATTTGTGCTGATGATTTTATTTTTCTGGTACTTCGCGACGGAAATCGAGCGGAGGAAACGGAATGTCGGCACGATTCTGCTGATCGGCGTCGTCGGGCTCTGCATCCTCGCCGCCACACCGCCGAGCGAACGTCTGAAGGGCGGCATCGATATCTTGGGCGGTTCGTCATTCTCGCTGCGGCTCCAGCCGCGTGAAGCAGACAACGGCGAAAAAATGCCGATTACGGATCATCAAGTTGAACAGGCCATCACGGTCATCGAAAAACGCCTCAACGGCATGGGTGCGGCTGATCCATTGATCGCCCGCCAAGGGGCCGATGGCATCCTCGTCCAAATGCCCGGAGTCGGACCTGAGGAAACCGCGAAAATCAAAACCACCTTGGAAAAAGTCGCCAAGTTGGAACTCCGCGAAGTCAGCCCGCGCAACGACGAGGTTGGTCCTGATAAAAAGACCCTCGCTGAACGCGTGGAAGCCGGCAGTGAAATCATTCCCGGCTACCGCGCTTACAAAATGAAGAGCAAGGACACGGAAAAGACCGAATTCACACGCCCGATTCTTCTCAGCCGCCGCATGGCCCTCGGCGGTGGGGACATCGCCAACGCGACCCCATCGCCCCAACAAGCCGACGCTGTTTCGATCACGTTGAATAGCGAAGGCACGGACAAGATGATCGCACTGACCAAGGACATGCGCCCCGGAGTGGATCGCATCGCCATCGTGCTCGATGGTGAAGTCATCAGCGCCCCGGTCGTGAACCAAGTGCCACTTGGCAAACAGTTCATCGTCGAAGGGCTCCACGAACCCGGCGAAGTGCAAAGCCTCGCCAACTCCCTGATGAACCCGTTGGAAAACCCGCTTTTGATCGATGAGTTCAACGACGTTTCCCCCACTCTCGGTAAATCGGTGGTGAAGCAAGGACTTCTTGCCGGCGCGCTTTCCCTCGCCATGACGTTCATTTTCGTTCTGGGCTACTACCGCATGTCCGGTTTCATCGCCATCATCGGACTAATCGTCAACGCCATCATCCTCTTCGGCATCATGGCGATGTTCGGCTTTACCTTCTCCCTTCCCGGGATCGCCGGTATGGTTCTCACGATCGGTATGGCCGTGGACGCCAACGTCCTGATTTACGAGAGATTGCGTGAGGAACTCCACAAGGGCAAAACCCTCAAGAACGCCATCGACGTCTCCTACGAGCGAGCCTTCACCGCCATTTTCGACTCCCACTTCACCTCGCTGCTCACCGCCATCATTCTCTTCTGGCTCGGCAGCGGCACGATCAAGGGCTTCGCGGTGACACTCACCATCGGGATCACGGCATCGCTGTTCTCCACCATCCTTGCCACGCGGGTCCTGTTCCGTTGGGGAATCGACTTCGGATTCTTCAAAAAACTCACCTTCCTCGATCTCATCAAGTCCGCCAATTATGACTTCCTTGGCAAGCGTCGTCCCGCCATCATGTTGGCAGTGATCACTCTGTTGATCTCCCTCGGTGGCTTCGCAGTCCGTGGCGAACGCGCACTTGGCATCGACTTCACCGGCGGCACCCTCATCCGGTTCCAGCTCGGACAGGATACCAAAATCTCGCTTGAAGATGCCGACAAGGCCCTGAAAGGACTCAAGCTCTCCAAAGCCGCTTATCCCCAACAGGAAAGCAATGCCGCGACCGGAGCCCTATTGACGGTGCGTTGCGCCACAGAAGATGCACCGGCCATCACCGCCAGACTGCGTGAAGCCATTCCAGTGCTCGCCGCAAAGTTCACCGATGAAAAAGGCGAACATTACAAGATCGATGCCAGCCAGAAGCAGGTTTCCGCAGTCATCGGCGGATCGTTCCTGACTCAATCACTTATTGCGATCGCTGCCGGACTCCTCGGCATCCTGCTCTACATGACCTACCGCTTCGAGTTCTCGTTCGCCTTGGGTGGCTTCATTGCGATTTTCCACGACATCATCATCTGTGTCGGCATCGTCGTCCTGATGGGGGGCGAGCTCTCGCTGATCCACGTTGGCGCGGTTCTGACCATCGCCGGTTACTCGATCAGCGACACCATCATCGTGTTCGATCGGATTCGGGAAACGGTTATCTCCCATACCGGCTCGGTTGAGAAGATCATGAATGAGGCCATCAACGCGACTCTGTCGCGGACGTTGCTGACTTCCGGTGCCACCTTGATCAGCGTCGCCATTCTTACCTTCCTTGGTGGTTCCGGCCTGCGGGACTTCGGTTTCATCATCTTCATCGGCATCATCGTCGGAACCTTCTCCTCGATCTTCATCGCCTCCCCGATCGCCCTCTGGTGGAGCAGCCGCAAGGGTGGAAGCATCCGCGAGGATGTTCTCGCCTCCGCAGCCAAGGCCGAGTCCATCGCCGCCGCGCCTTGAACTGAATCCATTCAAACAAAACCCCCGTCCGGCTCGCCGCGACGGGGGTTTTTGTTTTCAAAATGTAGTCATGGACTTCAGTCCGTTCTTCGAAGCTGTGGAAGAACGGACTGAAGTCGTGGACTACTTTGTTTGTCACGCTATCTGCGACTGGTATGATCCCACCTTCAAATTGACGGTTTGTGCGAAAAGATAAGGAGCTCCGCGCCACATGGAGCAGAGCATGCTGCACCCCGGCAGATCCCAAATCCGGGAATCAATTTGGGGAGAATCCTGCCACAAGAAACCGCTGATTTAAGTGCGGTTTCGATTATTTTTCACCCGCTGGTGGAGCTGGCGGAGGACCATCCGGATACGGTGGTGGCGGGGGAAAATCCTCGGGAGAAATTTTGTGATCGTGGTTACGGTCAAGCAGTTCGAAGCGATCTTCCTGTTGATCTTCGGTCAGATTTTTCATCGCCGGACCCGCGCGGAATTCTTCGAATGAGAGGGCTCCATCGCCGTTGCTATCAAGCTTTTTGTTGATGTGCCCCGGTTCATCCGGCGGGCCGCCATCTCCCGGACGGCGTTTGCCGTCGGGGTGCCTGAAGGGTGGCTCGGGTCGGTCCTTGGGAGTAATCACGCCATCACCATCACTGTCCAAGCGGTGGAAGACGGCTTCTTGTTTGTCCGGCGGAAGTTTTTTGAACAACTCGCCGGCTTTGAATTCCTCAAGGCTGATTCCACCGCTTTTATCGGTGTCGAGCTCCCACAAGCGCTTCATCGGCGGCCCCTGGCCTTCGTGCGCCTTGGCGAAACGGCCGAGTTCATCGCGGCTCAGTTTGCCGTCGCTGTCCTTATCGAGACGTTTGAAAAGGTTCTCGCGCTTGTCTTCAGGCAAATTTTGGATCCGTGGCATGGCATCGAATTCCGCTTTGGAAATGAAACCGTCGTGGTCGGTATCGGCGGTCTTCCAAGCCTCCATAAAGGGCCCTGGAGGCCTTTGATGCTCACCATTTTCCCCCGTCGGTGGCCCTTCCTGCCCTTTTTCGGGCTGAGCCAAGCTCACAGCCGGAAGCAGAAGGCCAGCAACAAGAAGGGAAACAGGGATTGTTTTCATGAGAGATTCGAGCTTTTGTAGCCCCGTTCTGCGGGAGCATCGATCAGAGAAACTCCAGAACGCTCAAAAAGTTTCGGCTCATCGCCCGAAAAGCTTTAGTTCCTCATACGTCATCAACCCGCCTGCCATGCACATCCGAGACATTCTTGCCGACTCGAAGCCTTCACTTTCCTTTGAATTTTTCCCACCCCGCACCGCACCGTCGTGGGAGGATCTCTATCAGACCATCCGCGAGCTTGAGCCGCTCCAGCCATCCTTCGTCTCGGTCACCTACGGCGCTGGCGGCGGAACGCGGGAGCTGACTCACGACCTCGTCGTGCGTATCACGAAGACCACATCCATCCCGCCCGTCCCCCATCTCACCTGCGTGGGCCACTCGGAGCAGGAAGTGACGGAAATCCTCGAACGCTACGCTGCTGCCGGTGTTTCGAACATCCTCGCGCTGAGAGGGGATCCGCCAAAGGACCAGCCTAACTATGATTGGTCTGAGAGTGGCTTCCGTCACGCGGCGGATCTCGTGCGTTTCATCAAAAAATTCAATGAATCTGGCGTTCATCCCGACCCGCGCGGGTTCGGAATCGGCGTGGCTGGTTTCCCGGAAGGACATCCGGCGACGCCAAACCGTGTCGATGAACTCGATTTCATGAAAGCCAAAGTGGATGCAGGAGCCGACTACATCTGCACCCAGCTTTTCTTCGATAACCATGATTTCATCGATTATCGTGACCGCTGCGATCTGGCGGGAATTCACATTCCGATCATCGCCGGAGTGATGCCAGTGACATCCTTATCGGGAATGAAGCGCATGGCGGAACTCGCTGCCGGAGCCAGGTATCCGGCGAAGCTGATCCGCGCACTGGAACGGGCGAAATCGAATCCGGAATCCGTCGAGCGAGTGGGCATCCATTATGCTGCGGAGCAATGCGCCGGACTGCTCAATGAGGGCGTTGACGGCATCCATTTTTACACGCTCAACAAAAGCCGTGCAACGCGGGAGATCTATAACAGCCTGGGCCTACCGGCGGGAGCCTGACTAGGCTGACTCCTAACGGCGGCCTTGCAGATAAACTTCCTCGGCCTGTTTGAGGGTGATTTCGTAAAGGCTGCCTTCGATCGGGACCACGATGGGAATCCGGTGCGTATTAGGATCCACCGGGTATTGCTCGGCCAGACGGGGGGTTCGTTCGAATGCATCCTGCGGAATGGTAATTTGGAAAGAGCCCTCGTAGCGCAACATCCGGGAAAGCCGCTCGGATGCCTGTTCTTCCAAACGGCGCATTTCGAGACTGAGACCGAGTTTGTCAAACAGCGAACCTGAACCGATATCCTGCTTGCCGTCCTTGGATCGCTTTGCTTCCAACGCAGCACGCTTGAGCGAAATGTTATCCGAATCTTCCGTTGTCTGGGTATCTTCCGTTTCTCCATCCTCGGGAATGAAAAGCGGCACTCCTCCTTTGACGCTCTGATCGACGGCCTGCTTGGTCTCTTCAGGGGTTGGCAGTCTGACACGCATGCTTCCCTGAAGGGTGAAGAGATCATCGGACTTCAGGCTCAGATTGGTAAGCTCCAAACCTCCACCGATCGTTTTCAACTGGAACGACCCTTCGCGAAAATCGACGCGATGATAGTTTCTCGAATAGTCCACCACGGACAGAGCCTTCAGGATGTGAATCCGCTCCCGGATCGCAAGCATGTCCTGGCCGTCCAATTTCACCAATCCATTGAAACCGATTCCTTCCATCGTGTTCGTTGAGCCGGACACTTGGAAATCGCCTGAAAAGGAGCCTTCCACAAAATTCCGCATCGTCGCGGGCAGGATATCTTCCAACGCAATACTGCGGATTTTAGCAACACCACGAAGGGCTGGTCGTTCGCCTCCGATGACTTTCATACCGGACATATCCACCGTTCCGCTCCCTTTCCGGAAGTCGGCCTTTTCAAAAGTGATGCCATCATGATCGCAGACGACCACCAGATCCACGATCTCCAGCTTCCGCAGCCAGTTCTGGGAAAATGTTCCGCCATGAAAGATCATTTTTACGCCATCATCCAAACGCTGCAACTTGAGACCGCTACCTTCGATGCTTCCCTGCGTCCGCTCGGAATATCCCCAACGAAGGGAGGCCTCTCCCACTTCAAAGCTATTCAACAGGACGCTGTTGGATTTTTTGAAAAACGCTTCGGATACCTTCGTCGCACCTGCGGCGTCGTCCGCTCCAGCCCGAAGGTCGATATCAAGTCTGGAAATGGAAACGACCCCGGGATCCCATTTCCCGACCAGGCCATCCAACAAGCCCATTTTGCAGCGAACATTTCTCGCTTCCAGCGTGGAGAAAAACGTTCCACTCCCGCCCTGGCAGGCAAAGCGCGAAATTCCGAGCTGACCCTGCACTTTGGAAAATCCGCGCATTTGGGACTCCGAACCCGAAAGCCCCGCCTGCAATGAATCCTGGATCTTCGCAGCGAACGCAGGCCGATCGACCCGTTTGACCAAATAAACCCAGCCTGCAATCGACGCCACCAATAAAAAGATCAGCAATCGGAACCCGAGACTCAGCAAATGGAACATCGCAGTGCCCTTCGTCCCGCTACCCGCCATCGAATAACGAACTTGGAACCAGAATCCCTGGCTTGCCACCCATTGACTCAAACGTTCATTGAAATTTTGCGATTGCTCAGATTCCATAATTTCCTCACGCCTTTCGGCGGCGGAAGTAAAACCTTCACCCGCCAGCGATGCGAGGGAAATTTGCCTCGCACAGTCTGCTGTCACCTAATACGACCAATCACGTGGAAGCCAACGACTACAAAGTCCGTCTTGAAATATTTGAAGGCCCTCTCGACCTGCTCCTTTATCTCATTAAAAAGGACGAGGTGGACATTCATTCGATCTCTATCGAGCGGATCACCCGCCAATATCTCGATTATATCAATACGTTCAAACTGCTCAACATCGACCTCGCCTCCGAGTTCATCGTGATGGCAGCGAACCTGATGTATTTGAAAAGCCGGACCCTTCTACCACGTGTCGATCAACCGCCGGAAGAGGATGCCGAAGAGGATGATCCACGCTGGGAACTCATCCGCCAGCTCATCGAGTATAAGAAATTCAAGGACGCCGCCGGTTTTCTCTGCCTGCGGGAGCTGGAGCAGGAAGGCCGCTTCGCCCATCAGCCGGACGCTGACGACAAGCCGGAGGAGGAACCTGCAACACTTGCGGATGTTTCGATCTTCGATCTGATCCGGGCGTTCCAGAATGTTTTGAAACGCTTCGAGGAGTCGCACGATTTCGGTGACATCATCGATGACCGCTACACCGTTTCTGATAAGATCGAGCTTTTCCTAGGCCATTTCGCACCAGGCGAATCACGGCGCTTTGAGGAGCTTTTCGAAAGTGCCACCACCAAGGCGGAAGTCATCGTCACATTCCTCGCACTGTTGGAACTGATGAAACTCAATCAATTCGTGGTCCGCCAGCACGAGCTGCTTGGCGATATCGTAATTGAACGCCGCAGCAACGTTTCCGTCGCTGCGTTGGAGGCTGCTGAAGTCGGCGCGGACTACGAGTGAGCTGTCGTTTCAGCTCAGACGGAAAACGATCCGTGCTTTCGTAAGATCGTACGGAGACATTTCCATCTTCACTTTGTCACCCACCACAAGGCGGATGAAACGTTTGCGCATTTTTCCGGAAATGTGAGCGAGGACTTCGTGTCCGCTTTCCAATTTCACGCGAAACATGGTTCCGGCGAGAACCGAAGAAATTTCACCATCCACCTCCACTGCCTTTTGATCTTCGTCCTTGGTGGAACGTTTCGGTGGACCATAACGATTGCGATTGCGGCTGGGACGACGTCCCGAGTTCTGTGGGCGAGGAGGCATATTATCTGTGGATCGTGTGCATGGCAGGAAGAATATTCCAAGAATATTCCGGCGCACAGCGCTTCGTTAGCTTATCCATTCCAGCCCATCAATCCCAAAAAACGACACATTCGCCTAAGCTACCGCTTTTCTCCATCACCGGATGCTTGCCAAGCCGCCGCGCAGTCTCCAGTTTTTACGCAGTAGCCACCCTCAAGTGGCATTCTTAAAAAACCGCACTATCTTCACAGTCATGCCAGAGATTACCGAAAAAGAACTACCGCCGAACCTGAAGCCACTGTGGCTCAAAGCCCTCAGCGCCGTTCAGACCTCCAACCTTACCTACGGAATCAGCCTGCTTCAAGCAGTGCTCAAGGACAGCCCCGGTTTCCTTGAAGGACGTAAAATGCTCCGCAAATGCGAGCTTCAGATCGCTGGCAATACGAAGAAAAAAGCCGGACTTTTCGGCCTCCAAAGCGGCGGCATGAGCGTAATGAAACTTCAGGGCCCGGCCAAAAAAGATCCTCTCGGCACTCTTCCGCTCATCGAAAAAGAACTGGAAAAAGACCCTCTGAACGATCAGGCCAACGATCTCCTTTTCGATACCTGCCTCAAACTGGAGCTTTTCGATACCGCGGCCTTCGCTCTGGAAACCGTTCGCAAAGGGAATCCTGAAAACGCGAAACTGCTGCACAAACTCGCTGAATTCTACATCACCCGCGAGCAGCCGTTGATGGCTTCGGAAGTTTACAACGATATCATCAAGCATCATCCGACCGATGGCGTCGCCATCAAGGGCTCCAAGGACGCTTCCGCCCGTGCTTCCATGCAAAAGCAGAAGTGGGATGAAAATGCGGACATGAAATCGCTGATGAAAAACTCGGCGGAATTCGAAGAACTTGAAAAAGCCTCCCGCACCGGACTCACCCGCGAGCAACTCGAAGAACGCCGCGACAAGGTCATCGAAAAATACAACGCGGATCCCAATCACCTCGCCACCGTCAAGGACCTCGCAGCGCTTTACGAGCAGCTCGAGGATTGGCATAACTCGCACACTTTTTATAGCTGGGCTCACTCCCTCAGCAATGGCGACGTCGCACTCGCGACGAAAGCGGCAGCGATGAACGATCGGGCTCTTGAGGCCGACATGAAGAATTTGGAAATCGCAGCCGCTACCGACCCCGACAACGCCGAGCTCCAAGCCGCATTGCAAGCCCGCAAGCAAGACCGCCTTGCCGAACAGGTCGTGGAAGCTCAAAAACGCGTCGATCAGAACCCGACCGATCCTCAGTTGCGCTTCGAGCTTGGAACCGCGCTCTATCACTCCGGTGATTACAGCGCCGCCATTCCCCACCTCCAACAGGCGACACGCAATCCTCACATCCGCACGAAAGTCCTGCTCCTTCTCGGCCGCACGTTCAAGGCAAAGGGCATGTTCGACATTTCGATCAAACAGCTTTCTGACGCACTCGCCGATCTGGTCGCCATGGACAACACCAAGAAGGAAGTCCTTTACGAAAAGGGACTCATCCACACCGACATGGGAGATAGGGCCGCCGCGCTCGATTGCTTCAAGCAGATCTACGAAGTCGATTACGGCTACCGCGACGTCGCCCAGCGCGTGGAATCGTCCTACGCCTGATCACCCGATCAGAAAGTAAATCACACGCCGCCCTTTCGAACGAAGGGGCGGCGTTTTGCTGAATGGTTCTCAGCGGAAAGAGTTCCCAGCCTTCTCAGTCGGGCTGATTAGGGATGACCCAATCCTTGGCAAGGATGCGGGTGATTTCAAACTGACGGGACTCGGATTCCTTCACGTGCCTGAGTTCCAAAGTCGCGCGGTTCATTCTGACGCCATCAGACAGCAAGCTTTCCAACGCGGTCTGCTCCGGTGAGCCGACTTTGCAATAACCGCGCAGGAGTTCATTGATGTCAGGAGATGCGAGTCCATAACAAGCCCACTTCGTTTCATCCCGGTAGAGCCCGTTGAAATAGGAGTCGCGACCGACGATCACCCTGACCACCGCCTGATCAACCGATTTCCCGAGCAGCGCTTCCCAAGAAGGTTTCACGGATCTCGCGAAGGCGTCGAAATCCAATTTCCAGATCCCGTCTTTATCGGGAGTTAAAAATGCCAGCCGCTCGACGGGTTTTTCGATCCCCTTGAACGTAACGCTCACCCCTTCCAATAGCAGTCCGTCCACATCCATACTGCTGAGCCAGCGGTAACTCTCGATGGGACCGTCCCTTGAATCCGAGGATTTGAGATAATCGACGATTTCGGAGGCGTTCGACGAGCCCATATGGAACAAGCGGCTGACAGACGCCGGGTCACGATTTGCGATCGCGCGCTTCACCAGGCTGAGAGCATCATCCTCGCTCGGGGAGGCAAACCGCGAGGCGACCCCACGTCTCTCATGCGTGACGTGCGGCCGAGATTGGGTGCGCTTCCGGGCAAGCGGCTATGGCGAGAGCTGACGTCTCGCTGAATGGCTTTGGGTTTCATGGGTTTTTCTACAGGGGGAAATCGGATCCGAACTCACCGGGGAACCATCGTGACCTGAAAGCGGCCATAGCGATCATCCGGGCGGAACAACCAGCCGGGTCGGCGATCCGCCAATTCGTAGCTGCGGATTCGGGAAATGAAGGGGTTCGCCCGGTTCCATGATGGGCGTGGTTGGCGTAAATAGCCGCAAAAGCGGGCTATTTCTACAAACCCGCAGCGGGTAAAGAGGCAACATGCCACCGCTGAAATCGAAATTCTCGCACGGAAAAATTCCATGACGGGAAGGCAAGGAAATCCGACTCCGGCCAAGCAAGCACGGAAACGCCTTGATTTCTAATCACTTAAACCCCTCATCAAAGGCTTTCGGCCCGACCACCCAATCCTCTGCGAGTACTCTCACGATCTCAAATTGTTTCGGAGAGGCACCTGCCACCCGCTGGATTTCGAGCGTGGCACGGCGGATTTTGGTCTCGCTTGATAACATCCACCTGAGCGCCGCGGCTTGGGGGGAATCGGTCTTGCAATACCCCAACAAAAGCTGATCGGTATCAGGCGACGCCATGCCATAACAGCTCCATTGCGTATCATCAGCGAACGGACCATTATAATAGCTATCGCTGCCGAGAATTACCCGCACCACGGCATGATCCGCGCCTTTTTCCAACAGATCTCTCCACGAGGGAGTCACGGTTCTGGCAAATGCATCAAAGTCGATTTTCCAGACTCCCCCGCTATCCGGTGTGAGGAAGGCCACCCGTTGCCGGACCTTGTCTCCATTTTTGAAATTTATCTGCATACCATCAATCGAAAGCCCGTTCGCATCGATGCTGCTCAGCCAATCGCAGTGATCGAGCACTCCATCCAGAGCCCCGAGGTTGCTGAGGAAAGCGACGATTTCCTCAGAGCTCGATCCTCCGGGATGAAACAGCGCAGCCACGCGGCCAGGCTCGCGAACCGCCAAAGCACGCTTGACCAGACCAAGTGCGTCGTTTTCGGACGGCGACGGGAATTTGGACTCAACCCGCACAACCGCCTCCGGGGCCTGCTGCTTTTTCATTTCAGCAACGGCATCGGGATCGATCATCGGTTGCAGCCAGAAAAAAACCGCGACTCCCAGACTGATCAACGCGACGGCCCCCAAAAGGACGGACCAATAGAAAACCAATTTGCTATTTCTCTGTCTTGCTCGATCCCCGCGCTTGCGCCGCCGTCTTGGTCCAATGCTTTTCGGCAACCCCGTCCCAGGCATCCGTGCGACCCGCCCCAGAGACGGCGCATCACCGGCCGATCTCACATGGCGAGTGGACCGGACAGCACGCTTGATACCGTCGAATTTCATGATCGGAAGGGTTTTTCAGTCAAAATCAACGGGGAACCATCGTGATACGGAAGCGGTCATAACGATCGTCCGGGCGGAACAACCAGCCGGGCTGGCGATCCAGCAGTTCGTAGCCCGTCAGCATGAACTCGGGCAGGAATTGATTGCTGTTCGGGTCGTAAGCCTGCTGGCCGGTGTAATAGCCACGGATGCGATATTCAGAGTTATTGTCGAAAGCGTAGCGTTGTCCCTCCGCGCCGTTTTCGGGAAGCCTGTCCGGTGCGTGTTTCTTGTCTTCGCGTAAAATGACGAGTTTCGCCCGATTCCACGATTGCCGTGGTTGGCGGATATAGCCCCAGAACCGGGTTTTTTCCACAAAGTAGCGCCGCCCATAGAAGAAGTCCCCGCTCGGCTCGCTCGCGATCCTGGCATTGCGTTCATCGACGGTCGGACCACCAAGATTTCCCGAGCCCATCGAAGAGCCGCAGTGGGTGAGGAGACTACAAAAAGTCCCCAGTAAAACCATTTTCGCACAGAATTTCGCCATGAGAAATACCCTAAAGACGATCTCCGGCCGCCCGCAAGTAAGGAACGACTATCCGAACGGATAATCCTCGGATTTACTCACTTGGCAGCCCGGGAAGTTACGCCGATGCTTGGCGGCATGCCGCGTATTGTCATCACCCTGGGAGATCCTGCCGGAGTCGGTCCTGAAGTCATCGATCTGGCATTGGCCTCTCGAAAAATTCCAGCGGGTTTCGAAATCGAAGTTTTGGGGGATCGTAGCGCCGGAATCCCGGGAAAACCGGATGCCCGCTCGGCAGGCGCAGCTCTGGCGGCGCTGGATGAGGCCGTCCGGCAATTAAAAGATGGAAGCGCCGATGCCGTGGTCACGGGGCCGGTCTCCAAAGAAGGGCTGCAATCGCTTGGATTCCCTTTTCCCGGGCAAACGGAATATTTTGCCCATGCTTTCGGAGTGGAGGATTATGGAATGCTGCTCACGGGCGACACGCTGACGGTGGGACTCGCGACGATCCATGAACCGCTGGCAATGGTCCCGCAATTGTTGACGGAAGAGCGGATCGTGAGGATTGGCCTGCTGACTTCCGATTTCCTGAAACGCCGGGGAATCGGGCAACCGCGGATTGCTGTGGCAGGGCTCAATCCTCATGCCGGTGAGAATGGTGCTTTCGGAAATGAGGAATCGCTCGTCATTTCTCCGGCGGTTCGGTTCCTGAATCAGGCGGGTGCCGGGATTTTCAGCGGGCCCGCCGTGCCGGATGCGATTTTCCGTGATGCCGCGCAGGGCCACTTCGATGCGGTTCTGGCGATGTACCACGATCAAGGTCTGATTCCGCTGAAGCTGTTGGATTTCGATACGGCGGTCAACGTCACGCTCGGCCTTCCGAAACCACGGACCAGTCCGGATCATGGTACGGCGTTTTCCATCGCGGGAAAAAATCAAGCAAGTCCGTCGTCCATGATCGCCGCGATCCGGCTTGCATGTGAACTCGCTTGACCGGAGCAACGAAATTCCAGCATCAATCCCGAAGCGGCGGCCTATTCCGGGAAAAATTATCTTTGTCGGCAGCGTCGGATTTCTCGGCCCACCAAGGTCAATTTGACGGTTCCGCCTTTCGGGATCATCGGCGGACCTTGCGCGATCTTCGCCCCCTGTGGAATTTACGCACTTTAGGAGGTCGCTCCGCGCTTTCCGAGACCTCTATAAAACAGCAGGAAGATGGCGAAACATACCGCGATCATCCCAGCAAGTATGGCCCAGAAATCCATCCAGCCGTGACCATCGGCAGTCACGAAATGATTCCGCAACCAACCGCAAACCAAGGCTCCCACCAGTGGGCCGAGACCGCTTGATACCAAAGCAAGCAAGCCTTGTGCCTGACCTCTCAATCCAGGCTCCACCCTGCGATCCAGAAACACCTGTGCCGTGATAAAATAGAACGTATAACACATCCCGTGCATCGCAATACCCGCGATGTGCCAGTAAATCTGTCCGCTGCTCCCGGCATAGGCGCTCATGCCAAACCGCACGACGGATAGCCCCAGAGCCCATAACAAAACCGTTTTCACCCGGAACCTCATCATCACCTGCCCCACCAGCAACATCGCGGCAACTTCCGAAAATTGTGCGATGGTCATCCGCGCCGTCGAATGGTGGTCGCCCAATACCTTCAGGAGTTCCGGCGCATACATGTAAAAAGCGGAGAGCGGTATCGAAAACAAAGCGGTCACCATGAAAAACACGCAATGATCGCGTTGTTTCATCAACCGGAACGCATCCAGCCCCATCCGGCTTTGCCACGAACTCCCTTTTCCTAACGGCGGAGTATGCGGCAGCATGAACGCCACGATCGCGCCGATCATCCGTGCCGCCGCAGACGCATACCCGACTCTCGGGCTGACATCCGCATGAAGGAGATAACTCGTCATCACTCCCGCCACCATCCACCCCAATGTGGCAGCCAATCTCACCAAAGGAAATTGGCGCTCCCCCTGCTCCAAATGGGTCAGCGCGATCGTCGTCAGCAATCCCCACGCGGGTGCCGAAAAAAGCGTATAGAAACCGAGCAGAACCACAAACCACCAAGGATTCAAATTCACATCCAGACACCAGAACGCCGCAAATAACAACCCGGCACCGATCATCGATGACCATGCGTAAAGCCGGTTGGCCGCCACCCGCTGATCCGCCAGCGCGCCACCGATCAAAGGCGAAATCAACGAACAAATCGGGGGAACCACGAACACGACAGCCACCCATTCACTGAGATCTTTTGCCTTCAGAATATTCGTCAGAGCCGGCAGCCAGAATCCCGGCGTCATCCCCTGGAAGAAAAAGACGATCCAGATCCAACTGAAAACCACCTTTGGCTCGCTTCGGATTTCTTGCTCGCCTTGCACCGCAGCCAACTAGCCGCACAGCCCGCCAATTGCCAGCGCGATATGCCAAAACATCCCAACTTAGAAAAATTTCGCTTGCCCGTTCAGCCGCGAACCGCTTTGTTCTAAGGAACACTGTTCAAAACGATGAATGCAGACCTCACTAACCGCCAAAAAGAGATTCTTGAATACCTGCGCAGATCCCAGCGGCAGACCGGTATCATGCCTTCAACGCGTGAAATCCAACACTTTTTCGGATTTGCCAGCCAAACAGCCGCGATGAGTCACCTGCGGGCACTGGAACGCAAAGGTGTCATCCAACGGCTCCCAGGCAAGGCCCGAGCCGTGATCTTCCCGGAAGAACTCGATCGCAATGAAATCACCGATATCCCGATTTACGGTTCTATCGCCGCAGGGATGTCCCAGGATGTGGAGCAGGAAAAACAGGGCTGCATCTCCATCGACATCACCGCACTTGGAATCCCCCGCCATGCGCGCACCTTCGCCCTCAAAGTTCGCGGGGATTCGATGATCGATGCTCACATCTGTAGTGGTGACACCGTGATCCTCGAATTTCGGGAGCCCCGAAAAGGCGATATTGTTGCGGCGCTTATCGACGGAGAAACGACACTGAAACGCTACCTCATCGAAAAAGGAAAGCCGTTCCTCCGTGCTGAAAACCCGGACTTTCCGGATTTGATTCCTGCCCGGGAATTGATCATTCAGGGGGTTCTTATCGCATTGCTGAGAAATGCGGCATGAGATGGTAAGCGCTTGGGAAGCAAGGATGCCAGATGGGCCAAAAGTCAGGGCGATTGGGGTAAACTCTGATCCTTGATTTTCCGCTTTTAGAAGGATTTTCGTTAGCGCGTGCCTCTTGCTTATCAAAGAGATCGATTTGTCAGCCAATCGTTCTGGGCCAAATAGTTAAGCTTTCTGAATGATTGACGCGAGAATGAGTTTTCCATAGGTTGTGTGTTAAGCGAATGCCCAACGACACTATTTCTTTCTCCTGCCCGGCTTGTAATATCAGGCTCACAGTGCCGGGAAATCTGGCAGGCGTGACCGGGCCATGTCCGAGTTGTCGCGCCTTGATTCAGGCTCCCTACCCAGTGCCTGCCGCCGCGATGGAGGCACCGCGATCCTCGCCAATACCGCCAGCCTTCCCGCAGCAGGAAGCATATCAGGATTATGGTTCGGTTCCGAATGATGCGGCACCTCCCGCCGCCACCCCATACCCTTCCCCTCAAGTTCCGCCTCAAGCCCCTCTTCAAGCTCCGGCCCAGCCTCCAGAGCAGCCTGGATCCCCTGCTTTTCTGCGTCCAGAGCCACGCCAATTGCCGATCCGCTCCTCGCATGGCGAGCCGGTTGCCAAGCAAATGCCTGAGTCCAATCTGAGCCCGGAATCGCAAAAAGTTTCACATGCTCTTCCCAGACATCCTCATCAGAGCAGTCGGTTGGTGCGATATCTGATGCCTTTGCTTTTTCTGATCGCCGCAGGAGCAATCGTTGTCGGCGTTCTGACGGTCCTTAGAGATCAAACGAAAGACGCCAGCATCAAAGACCCCAAGAAGCAGGAATCTGTTTCCGCCAAAATTCTGCCAGAGGACAATTTTCCCCACCAAAAGCCCGCCACCCCCGATCCAAAAGAAGCTCCATCCTTGCCAGCACCGGTTCCGGCTCAACCCACCATCATCGAGCCTGCTCCGGCTCCGCCTGCGGGAGTCGAACCCACCACGCCGGGCAAAGCAGCGGAAGATGTTTTGGATAAATTTCTCAACGCAAATACCCTCGACGAGCGGATGCCTCTGATCGAGACACAAACCTTGGAATCAGACCTGACCAAATCCTGTCTGGCTGGTCCCCTCCCCGCAGCCAGCAATATCCTGACGGATGCCCAGGAAGGCAACTCCGTCGAACAAGTGATCGATATTTACTACAACGTGGATTTCGACGCGGGTAACAATCAGTTGAACCCGCAGACCATCCTCGTTAGAAAGCGCGGCTCGGGTGATCCAAAAATCGTCGCAGATCCGTTTCTCGACTCTTACGGCGGCCGTCTCGCGGCTTACGCGAAAACACCGTCTGACAAATCAGGCGTGTTTCAGGTGATCATCTCCGCTGTCGCCTCGTGCAATGATGAGCGTGTCCCTAACCGCGAGAAAAAGCTCACTCTCAAACTTCTGCCCCGCGACAATACCAAGGAAATCGCCAGAGCCTACTTTGGACGGCAATCGAAGATCGGCATGATGCTCGAAGATGGCACTTACAGCCTCAGCTATGGCAAAGCCAAATCCTGCACGGTGGTTCTCCGCTGGAATACCGAGGACAATCCGCAGGCCCCTTACCTCGAGGCAGTCGATCTCAAGACTTTGGACTGGAACCCTTGATGCGGCCGGCATCGACCAAGGCCTCCCAGCCGCCACGCAGGACCGAGACCTCCGCGCCGAGATCCAAGGCGCGGATCCGCTTGGCGACCTCCCTGCTGAGTCCGCAGTTTTCATCACCGCAATAAACGATCACGCGTGGGGTTTCCATGATCCGCACGGCGATGTCCGCCTCGAATTTTTGCATGTCCTCGGAGGGATCCAAGCTCCAGAGCACTGAACCCGGCAATCCGGATTTCTGCCATTGTGCCCGTGACCGGGCGTCCACCCACAGGATTTTAGCGTCAGCCGGAATTTGTTGGAGGCAGACTTCATCCGGCTTCAACGACGCCGGATCGCACACAAACGTCCGGTTTGGCGCTCCTTTGATGAAATAGGTTCCGCCTGCCGCCGTGAAAGAGATGGCGACGATAGCCGCCAATTGAGCCACCGAATTCATGGTTTCGCAGCTTGTTCAGCGGCTGTCGGCTTGCGGATCACGCCGAATGCCTGCTGGGTGCGGTGTTTTTTGATGTTACAATCCGTCTCGATCCGGAAAACACCTAAGGCAGATGATTTCACGTCCTTCGGTGTGACCACCAGATCGTAGCTTTTTCCGTCTTCCAGCGTCTTGAGATCGAGCGCGAAATTCTCTGACGAGCTTGTCACTTCGCCGACATGAATGAGTTGCCCCGCGCTCATCTTAATGTGGATGGTTTGCGCTTCGCCCTTGCCATCGAGATCCCATTTCAAGGTTTTCGGCTCCAGCGCGATCAGCACCGGAACTTTGATTTTCAGATTAAGTTTGGTGGAGGGCTGATCGACAGGATCATTGTCCAGCCAAAGCAGGATCGTTTTGTCAGCGATGCCGGAGAGATTCGTTAAATCAAACTTTGCCCGAATGGTGCCGGTTTCACCGGGTTCGTAGCGAAGTTTCCCTTCTCCAATTTGCACTGAAACACAGGAGCAGCCCGGATCGGTTTTCGAGATCGTCACCGCTTTGTCCGTTTTATTGGTGAATTCGAAATCTGCGGTGAGCGACATCGCATCCGCTGTTGCTTCCACCTCTTGCGACGCTTTTGGAAACTCCAAACTGCCCGCGCTCAACAAAGCTGCGAGTGCCAACCAAATGCCTGCTGTCAATTTCATGAGTGTCATTATGAGCCCGGTTTTTCCTTGGGCGCAAGTGCGACGGCGATGATCAAGCGTCCGCCGCGCCATTCAGGGCCGAGCATATATAGTGGCCGATTACCCTCAAGGCGGGCGTCGGTTTTAAGGATTTTTTTACGACTGAGCCAAAGTTCCAGATCGAGTTTCATCAGCTGGTCAGTGGGAATGCTGCTTGCCTCGAATTTCACCAGCACTTCGTCCGAGGGCTTCAACGGTTGGGCCCAGCTCTCATAGCTGCGGAGCAAGGGCTGCACATCCTGACCGAGCATCCGGTAACTTTTGAAATTCAATCTCGCTTCACTGTGCAGGCGTTTTTCGGTTTCCTTCGACACGGCGGAGGCTTTTGTGCCCGCAGCCTTGGCATCCGAATTTGTCGCGTAGTAGACAGTCACCCTGACACGCCCGATCTTCGTTCTTCCAGGATCATCCTGAGCCGAACCAACATTCACCATAGCCAGCAGGACCATTGCGATTCCAGAAGTGATCCAATTCCGTCGGTTCATGGTTTCGTTCCGGATTCGAATTCCTGATCGCTATCGGCCGTCGAATCGATTTCGCGATCCATCGGTAGGGAGGTGGTCTCGGAAAAATCCAGCGCATCCGGAATTGCCCGGACGCCGTCCAACACGATCACCATGGCAGAGGCTTCCTTGCTGGCGAACAATTCGGCCTTCACGCCATTTTCCGGCGTGTAAACGATCGGCTCCACCGGAATTGCCCGAGGAGCTCCGGTAACATCCACTTCCGAATTCGGACGGGCTTTCGTTCCCACCCAAAACGCAATCACCATCCCCGCACAAGCGGTCAACGGCATGAGCCAGGAAGTCCATGAAATACGGCGTTTCTCCGTGACGATTGGTTTTTCAGGCACCTGTTCGCGGATCGCCTGGGCAATGCGGCTGTTGAAAAAATCCGGATACGCAGGCTCCTCGGAAGCCGGAATCGCAGCGGCAATCATCGCACGCCAGCGCCGGGTTTCTTCACGCGCTGCCGCGTGTTCCGGCTGGCCCGCCGCCCATGCATCGAACGAGGCGAGTTCTTCCCCTTTCAATTCATCGTCCAGCCACAAGGCCAGCTTTGCTTCATCTGGATTCGTATTCATCTTTTAGCAATGCTTGGAGTTTCTGACGCGCATAAAAAAGCCGGCTCATCACGGTGCCTAGCGTACTGTCCATCGCCTCGGCGATTTCCTTGTACGAAAGACCTTGCACATCCTTTAAAATCACTACTTCCCGGTGTTCCGCTGAAAGCTTGTTGAGGGCGATCTGGATTTTCATCCGTAGCTCGCCGTGTGACATCAGATCGTCCGGCGCCTCCCCTCCTGCTGGTGTGGTGAACGAGGCAGAATCAATCCGCTCCCGTTGGAAAATCTCATCGTTCAGTTCGCCCGCGCTCTCGATCTTCCGTTTTCTCGTCCAATCGTAGACCACGTTGTGCGCAATTCGATAGAGCCATGTGGAAAAACGTGCCTTCGCCTCAAACCTCGGAAGCGCATTCCACGCCTTGATGAAGACCTCTTGCGAGAGGTCCCAAGCGTCGGCTTCCTGATGGATCATGTTGCGGATCATGGCGAATATCCTTCCTCTGTGCCGGGTCACGAGCGCGTCGTAGGATTTTAAATCCCCCTTCTGCGCGAGTGCGACCAAGCGGAAATCATCGGTGGGATCATCCATGGAATTATCCGAATCGATGGAACCGACAGGCCCCTGCACGATTTTGGACGGTTCTCCGTTGGATTTATTCATGTTTCGCTGAAAAAATTCTGACAAGTCGGGTAAGGCCCGAATCGCCAGCAGACTGATGGCCACAACCCAACCGCGCAACCCAGAATCTCAACAATCCCGGAGTGGGCGCTACTCGGACAGCACCGCCCGCAGCCGGACGAAGCGGATTGGTGAATCATTCGTCGTGAGGAAATCGGTGATTTTCACTCGTTCCCAACGCGAATTGAGGGAGGTCACCGCTTCAGTCCCCACAGCCTGCCAATCGCTGAGATCCGAGGAAAACTCAGGGATGTAGGTAAGGCCCGCTCCACTTCCCGTGGTCCGCCGGACAAATTCCATCGTGAGCCGCTCTCCGACATCCGTCTCCAACCGGGCACTCGGCAGCCCTCGCAATCCGGCCCCAGGAATCATCGCCGTCCGCTCGTTGAACGTGGGATCCAAGTTAAGGGCGAATTCCAACAAATTCCCGATGTCATCGCCATCCGGATCCGCCAGCGGCCCGGATATCGCCGGATTGGCGATTTCCGTGGGGGTGAAATAAAGCTTCTGCCAGGCGGGGAAACTTTCACTGGCCAGGGAATCCACCTCTAATCCGACATTCGTGCGGATCCACGGAAGCGAGGCTGACACCCGGGAGCAATAGAAACTGGACGGCACATTCTGAGCCCCTTCGGTAACAGGCACCCAATTCGGGCCATTCTGATATTCCAAACCACCGCAATCATAGAGCGCGGCCATAAAGCTCGCTCCCGCCGGAGGAATTCGGAACGGCCCATCCACGGCATAGTTGATCCCGGCCAAACGCCACAGACCGTTTTCCAAAACAAACATACCGCCACCGGAATCGCCCGCTGACAGGTGGCATTCATCGGCGACTCCAGGATTGTCAAAATCGCAATATAAGAATTCGCCAAGCCCGGGATCGAAAACAGAAACGTTCGCAACGGTGTTTCTCCCCCAACGCTCTACCGCGTCACCAGGTCCCCACTGCCATCCTTTCGACTCTCCGGAGACAATCACCTCACTCCCCCGCTGCGTGCCCCGGCCGAACATCGCCGCCGTTGCTCCGTGGTCGGCGATGCCGCTGGAAACAGGAGAATAGGTCGGAAATGGCTTGGTATGGTTCACCTCCCAAACCCGAAGATCCGTCGATGGGATGTTTTGAACGCCAATGGTAGTATAACTGTCACCATGGAAATCAAAAACATCCCCGATGTTTCCGCCGATATGTTGGGCCGTGATGAAATAGAATGGAGCAATGGGGACGCCCAGAAACTCATGAAATTTCCCTTCATATTGCCACCCCGAGTTATCGCCCGGCGTCGACGTATTGTGGGTAATATCCCCCGTTTCAAGGAAGATGATCGCTTTAACCGGCCCCGCCAACGCCAGACCGACAACCAGGAAAAATGCTTCTCGTTTCAAAAAAGCCATCAGGATAACTAACTTATCATACGTCGTTTGACAACGAAATTGGTGGTCTTAAATCCTGCTCAGCACGGTATCAAACACCGTCAGCGTGTCGTCCAGATCCGCCTCGGTGTGGGCGAGGGAGATAAAGCCCGTCTCATAAGGCGATGGTGCCAAATAGATCCCCTCTTCCAAACAGCCCCAAAAGAACTTTTTGAAGAATTCAAGGTCCTGCTTCATCACGTCGGAAACGTTGACGATTTCCCGGTCCGTGAAAAACAGGCAGAACATCGAGCCCACCCGATTGAAGCGGTGTGGCACGCCCTTTTCTGCCAGCAACTGCCGCAGGCCTTTTTCAAAATGCGCGCCCAGTGAATCCAGCCTTGCGAAGCCCGAATGATTTTCCAACTCGCGAAGTTGCGCGAGCCCCGCCGCCATGGCCAGTGGATTGCCGCTGAGAGTACCAGCCTGATAGACAGGACCGTTCGGTGCGAGAAAATCCATCACATCGGCCCTGCCACCGAAAGCCCCGACCGGAAGCCCGCCTCCAATGACCTTACCAAAGCAGCTTAGATCCGGCGTCAGGTTTTCCAATCCCTGCACGCCAGCCTTGCCCAAACGGAAGCCGGTCATGACTTCGTCAAAAATGAGCAATGCCCCGTATTTTTGCGTGATCGAAGAAAGCAAATCCAGGTAGCCCGGTTTCGGAAACACCAGCCCGGCATTCGCGGGATAGGATTCCACGATGATCGCGGCGATGCTTTCGCCTTGGGCGGCAAAGAGTTTTTCCAATGCTTCCGGGTCATTGTAAGGCAGCACGATCGTTTTCTCGGCAAAAGCTTTCGGCACACCGGCGGAATCCGGTTCCCCATGAGTGAGCGCTCCCGATCCGGCTGCCACTAGCAGCGAATCGCTGTGTCCGTGGTAACAGCCGTCGAATTTCACGATGTAATCCCGCTTCGTGAATCCCCGGGCCAGACGAATGGCGGACATCGTCGCCTCGGTGCCGGAATTGCACATGCGGACTTTTTCGACGGAAGGCACCCAGTTGCAGACTGTCCGCGCCATTTCGATCTCGAACATGTTGGGAATGCCGAAGGAAATGCCGCTTTTCGCCACCTCGTGGATCGTGTTGGTAATCACGATTGGCGCATGGCCCAGGATGTTCGGCCCCCAAGATCCGATGTAGTCGATATAATGTTTTCCGTCGATGTCTTCGATCCGGCTGCCATAGGCGCGACGGACGATGAACGGCTCCCCCCCCACATTGCGGAAGGCACGCACCGGCGAGTTCACCCCTCCCGGGATATACTGTTTGGCGACGGCGAACATTTTCTGCGACAGGTGACCTTGCGAATTCATGGGCGGAGCATGAAGGACGAATTGCGAACGTCCAATCGCGAAGAGCGGAGTTTTCTGAATATTCTCCCACCCGACGCCACGTCACAAAATAGCAAAACCGCCGTCGAGTTTGAAAACGACGTCGTCACGGCGAGGAAAGCAAGGACCACCAGCGAGCGAACGTTAGAATCGTTGTTCCACCGCTCCTTTCCCGCTGGTGATCCCGCGTCAACCGATCAGGCCGACTCCAGAATAATGTTCCCATACGGCGTCGCATCGCCGGTCCGGATGAGACCGATGGCATGGGGCACGCGCTTCTTGAAATCCACGTGAGCCTCACGGGTGACAGGGATTGTTCCGAAGGATTCGGCGAAGCGCTCGACGATGGACTCGGGATTGTTGGCGACAAATTCCTCAGCTTGCCAGATATGGCCGATTTTAAAAATCGGGGTCAGCAGGTCGAGCACGTCCAACACGGTCGGGATGTTGTGGGTGAGCGAAATGTCGACGACTTCGATTTCCGGCCAAAATGGAAACGCCCAATCCGAGATCACCAGCGTATTCGTGTGGCGGATCCGGGCAATGAGATCGAGGACGTGGGGATTGATGATACCTGATTTAAGCATGGCTTGATGTTGTTTTTAGGAGTTGAGATGACGGTTATTTCGACCAGTGGGATTGCATGGACTGGCGGAAAAGCGAGGGTGGCGCATGATGGATGGATTTGAAAACGCGGGAAAAATGAAATGCATCCTTGAATCCAAGGACGGCTGCCACCTCCTTCACCGTGGCATCACTTTCCAATAAAATCCTCGAGGCATGCTCCATGCGGAGGCGAGTGAGAAATTGATAGGGGCTGCCATCATGGTAACGCGCGAACAGCCGACACAAGTAAGGAGCATCCAACTCGCAGGCGCTGGCGATCGCCTCCAGCTTGTTGATTTGAAGGAAATTCCGCTCGATGAATTCCTTCACTCGGGAATAAGTCGCAAATGCCAGGCTGTCCGTATTGGCGAAATCCGTCACGTCGTCGCTGCACAACAGCAAAAGCTGCCGGGTGATCGCAGCACAAAGAGGACGGGCAAGGCGCGATTTCCCAACACCACGGTCGATGAGCATGTCAAATGTCCGTCGGATCGGCTCCCCCTTCAGGCAGCGGGCCACGAATCCCGCCTGCAATTCATATTTCTCAAGAAACTCGGCCACCCCCGCCCCACTGAATCCGACGAAATATTTCCCCAAGGGATTTTCCGCCGAGCTTGCGATCTGATGATGCTGTCCCGGCCCATATAAAAAGAAGGTGCCAGGCCGAAGATCCTCCTGCGTTTCACCGATGCAAATCGTCCCGGTGCCGCGACTCACGAACTCCAGGCAAAACCACGGGAAATCGCGGCGATCAATTCGATAGTCCGGGCCGCATCTTTCAAAGCCGCCGAAAACCACGTTAAAACCCTCATCTTCTCCCGCCTCCATGAAAAACAAGCGGGACGACTCCACCTGTTGTGACACGAAAGAATTGGCTTCGAGAGGATCGTTCACGCCGGATTCCAAACCAACCCACACCCCAGATCAAGACAAAATTATCTATCCTCGATGATCCCATCATGCTGAATCAACAACAAGACCGACTCCGAAATTCCCACCTTTGGAAACCGTATTTTGCACAAATACCGAAAAATCAAGATGACAAGCCCGTAGCTGCTGTGAATAATCGCCGCACTTCATTCTCGAAATCGCCTATCATGAAACAAAGCTTTTATCCAAAAATCGGCATTCGTCCTGCAATCGACGGACGCCTCGGTGGTGTCCGCGAATCGCTCGAAGAGCGCACGATGGAACAGGCGGTCGCCGTAGCCGCATTGATCGCCTCCGAGCTGCGCTACCCGGATGGCACTCCGGTGGAATGCGTCATTGCGGACACCTGCATCGGCGGCGTGAAGGAAGCCGCAGACTGCGCGGACAAGTTCAAAATTTCCAACGTCGGCGTTTCACTAACGGTCACCCCATGCTGGTGTTATGGCTCGGAAACGATGGACATGGACCCGCACCTGCCGAAAGCCGTCTGGGGCTTCAACGGCACCGAGCGTCCCGGCGCGGTCTATCTGGCAGCGGTCCTCGCCGGCCACACGCAGAAAGGCCTTCCGGCATTCGGCATCTATGGCAAAGACGTGCAGTCCGCCACCGATACTGAAATCCCCGCCGACGTGCGTGGAAAATTACTTTCCTTCGTCCGCTGCGGGCTCGCCGTCGCCCTCATGCGCGGCAAGAGCTACCTCTCGATGGGCGGCACTTCGATGGGCATCGCTGGCTCCGTCGTCGATCAGGCGCTGTGGGAAAAATGGTTCGGCATGCGCGTGGAAGCGATCGACCTCACCGAGTTCGTCGGCCGCATGAGCAAGGGCCAATACGATCAGGCGGAGTATGAAAAGGCCCTCGCCTGGGTGAAGGAAAATTGCCCGGAAGGAAAAGACTACAACTCTCCCGCCACCACCCGCACTCGCGAACAAATCGATCAGGAATGGGAAGACAGCGTAAAAATGACGCTCATCGCCCGCGACCTGATGATCGGAAATCCCAAGCTCGCTGAAATGGGACTCGGCGAGCAAGCACAAGGCCACAACGCCATCGCCGCCGGATTCCAAGGCCAGCGCCAGTGGACCGACCATTTTCCGAACGGAGATTTTCTCGAAGCCATCCTCAACTCCTCGTTCGACTGGAATGGCAAACGCGCGCCCTACATCGTCGCCACCGAAAACGACGCCCTCAACGGCGCGGGCATGCTTTTCGGCAATCTGCTGACCAATACCGCACAGATCTTCGCGGACCTCCGCACCTACTGGAGCCTTGATGCCATCGAAAGCGCCAGCGGCAAAAAATTCAGCCATCCGCTCGTCGGCGACGGAATTCTTCACCTGATCAACTCCGGCCCGGCCGCCCTCGACGGTACCGGCGAACAGGAAACCGACGGGCAGCCAACGATGAAACCCTTCTGGGAAATCACCGACTCCGAAGTCGAAAAATGCCTCAAGGCCACCACATGGCACCCATCCATCACCGAATATTTCCCCGGCGGCGGCCTCAGCACCCGCTTCCGTACCCGTGGCGGAATGCCTTCCACCATGATCCGCCTCAATCTCGTCGCCGGCCTCGGCCCAGCCTTGCAGATTGCCGAAGGTTACACCGTCGATCTCCCGGATGATGTCCACGACGCGCTCGACCAACGGACCAACCCAACATGGCCGACCACTTGGTTCGCGCCCCAGTGGTTCATCACCTCGTAGGCGCTGGTGAAAGCGCCCTTGCCGGTTAGGATTGGGGCAAACCAGGTGGTCGGCCAAGTGGGGTTGGTGCGTTGATCGAGCGCATCGTGGACGGCGTCCGGAAGATCCACGGTGTGACCTTCGGCGATTTGAAGCGCCGGGCCGAGTCCATCGACCAGGTTGAGGCGGATCATGGTCGCAGGCATGC
>JBDSZP010000100.1:0-22385 GCA_039925065.1 Luteolibacter sp. | reverse complement strand
TTTCACAAGGACTGAAAATGGTCGGCGGGTGGCATTGGGACTGAGATTCGGCGGGATGAGAAATGTGTAATATGCTTTAAATGAATAGCTTAGCCTCCAATCCTTACAGGCATTGGACTTCAGTCCGCTCTGAAGAACGGACTGAAGTCCATGACTACTTTGGCTTCCCCCTCCCAGCCCCTTTCCGCGACTTCGTGGAGCGCGCGCTGGATGCCGGGGATCCATAGGCCCTCTCGGACGAGTTGCTCACCATCGCGGGGGAACTCGCTGGTGTTCAACGTTTTTTCCGCAAGGTGGAAGCAGAGCCAGGCGCGCCAGGAACGGATTTCCGCACGAGGACCGCTCATCCGGCTGGCGAGATGTTGGAAATGCCGGACGGGATTTCCCATGTAGCCGTGTTCACCGGAAGCGGCGGTTTCCATGATCCAGACGAGCGCACGATAGGGCGATGGGTGGGTTTTCAGGATCCGCTCGTCTCCGGTGAGATCGGCCATCCAGGCTTTGTTGATTTGGAGGATGGCTTGGGCGGGTTTTCCGGAAATCCACTGGGATTGGGCGAAACGCAGGGCATCCAGATAAAAGTCAGCGCCTTTCGCGTGGCCGTGGCGGCGGGTCACGGAAAAGTCGTGGATCTCGAAAATTTCCGGGAGCCAGGGACAGGGATGGGAAAGAATAGGTCTCATGGGACTTATAGGACCTATATTCTGTGGCAGATGCTGAACAATGGAATTCCGAACTGTTTCCCAATGTCTTCCATTCCACAATTCCGCCAGATTTCCGGGCTTGCATCTCCGGTCGGATCGTCAATTCTGCCGCCCGCATGAGTAACCGCTTAGAAGGAAAAGTTCTAGTCGCTCAGGGTGGTGGACCCACACCTGTTATCAATCAAAGTGTTGTCGGCGTCGCCCTTGAGGCCCGCAAGTTCAGCCAGGTGACGTCCATTTATGGCGCAGTTCACGGCGTGCGCGGCATCATCGATGAAAACTTCGTCGATCTCACCCGCGAGACCACGCACAACCTGGAGCAGGTCGCCGGCACGCCATCGTCCGGTCTGCTTTCCACCCGTGACAAACCGGACGAAGAATACTGCGCCCGGATGTTCAAGGTGATGCAGGCCCACGATATCCGCTACTTCTTCTACGTCGGCGGCAACGATTCGTCGGACACCGTCCGCATCGTCAACGAGCAGGCGAAGGAAGCAAACTACGAGCTGCGCGCCATCCACATTCCGAAGACGATCGACAACGATCTTGAGGAAAACGACCACTGCCCGGGTTTCGGCTCGGCAGCGCGTTTCGTGGCCCAGGCATTTTCCGGGGTGAACCTCGACAACCGTGCGCTTCAGGGCGTTTACATCGGTGTCGTCATGGGTCGCCATGCCGGTTTCCTCACCGCCTCGTCCGCACTGGCGCAGAAGTATTTCGATGACGGCCCGCATCTCGTTTACGTGCCGGAGCGTCACTTCGTCATGGAAAACTTCCTTGCTGACGTGGACCGCGTTTACAAGCAATACGGCCTCTGCACCATCGCCGTCTCTGAAGGGATTTCCGATCCCAATGGCACCGCGATGATCACCAAACTGCTCGGCACCGAGGAGCGTGATTCCCACGGCAACATCCAGCTTTCCGGAACCGGCGCACTCGGCGACCTGCTTTCCAACGAGATCCGCAAGAACCTCGGCATCAAGCGCGTGCGTTCGGATACCTTCGGCTACCTGCAACGTTCGTTCATGGGCATCCAGTCCGACCGCGATGCCCGCGAGGCCCGCGAAGTGGGTGAAAAAGCCGTTCAGTTCGCCATGTGGGACAACGTCGATGGTTCCGTCGCGATCAAGCGTCCGGTGCTCGACTACAGCGTCGACTATCAGCTCGTGCCGATCGGAAACGTCGCCGGCAAGACCCGCCACATGCCAGACAACTTCATCAACGCGGATGGCAACGGCGTGACCCAGGACTTCCTGAACTATTGCCGCCCGCTGCTCGGTTCGAATCTTCCCGAGCCGCACCGCCTCCGCGCGCCGAAAGTGCCGAAGATCCTGCACAAGTGATCGGCGCGATTTGATTCCCTACCCCAAGGCCGGAGAGACCCAAGTTTCTCCGGCCTTTTTTTCATGCCGTAGCTCAGACATTCCTGTCTGATCTTCCGCCGATGACGGACAGTGGGCAAGAATTGAAGATCAACCGCGGATTACGCGGATAAGTCACGGATAAGACGTTCTGGAGTTGATGTGTTTCGAGCATCCGGAACATTTTGTAATTCTGAAGATCTTCGAATCCATCCCGATTCGAGAGTCTTCATCCCGACAATCCCGAAATCCGCGGTCAAAATATCTACATTCCCCCCCGGTGTCCCAACCCTGCCGGCCGCCTAGTAACTTCAAGCTTGGCAGATTTCAACAAATCTGTTTGAGTCATCGGATCGATGAAAAGCGGAGAAACGTTTCTCCCCATCGGATGAAACCCTATCGCCATTGGGACCATGGACCCTGTCAGTTTTATCGAAGCCTTCGCCCGGATCTGCATCCTCGTAGGGATTCTCTGCACCATCGGAATCCTCGCCGGCTATCCCGCCGCGCATTGGATCGGCGGGAAGATGGCCACATTCCTGTCCTGCCTTCCCACGGAAAAATTCACCAAGGCCCCGCCCGCGCTGGGCATTCCGGCATCGAAGGCCGTGCGCGGGGATCTGACAGGAGCGATCGAGGATTATGAAAAGCTTCTGATCGTTCATCCGGCTGAAAAGGAAATCTATTTCCGTCTGGTGGAGATCACGCTCGGCCCGTTGCATGAGGAAGCCTACGGCGAAGACGTCCTCCAGAGGGGGGTGAAAAATCTGAAATGTGAATCTGAACGCATCGCGCTGCTGAAATTCGCCGAAGCGATCCGCCGAGGTGATTTCACGCCGATGAGACACTACGATCATCATCCATTGGTGGCGCATGGACAGTTCACTTGATCGTAGTGGAGTCGACTGCCCAAAGCCCCCGATCCGATTCGCCATCATCGAGAACGTGACGGCACTATTATCCCATCAATGGGATCTGCGCTCGCAGATTCGCGAAAGGTCCGGATTTCAGCGTCCGCAGGCTCGGGAAAGGCTGCCAAGATTGCCCTGAGTATCTTGCGGGTTCCGCCCGCGAGATGTCCACGATAACCCCACCAGCCTCCGTCGGCAAAGTATACCGTTCTATCCTCCAAGCGCACATGGGACCCAGTTGTTGATAAAATCCCTGCCCTGCGTGCCGAACGTCAGGTCCTGAATCGAGTTGATGGAGATACTATATCGCCGTCCCACGAATTCGAGATGATGGTCACCAACCGTCAAGGTGCCGACGTCCCGGTAGGAAAGAAGATTTCCTTGCTGGCAGGTGTTCTCATCGGGAAGAAATCACACATTCTGGAAAGTCGTTACAGGGGCCATCGTCGATTCGGGAATTTTCCTACCTGGTTCCACTAATCATCCATTTCCAATCGATAGCGCTGGATGCTGGGATCGACTTCCTGGCTCCACGCATCGATTCCACCCCGCAGGGCGTATGTTTCATGAAGGCCGTGGCCGCGGAACCAGGCGACTTGGTCGAGGGCGTTGCGGCCGCTATGATCGTAGAGCAGGATTTTCGTTGGGGTATCTCCGGCGAAGAGTTGTTGTTGGAGTTCCTGGGTGAAAAACTCCGATCCGGGAATGACGACGGCCTCATGTTCTTCGCGGGTGCGGAGATCGATGAGGCGCATTTCTCCGAGTTGGGCTTTCGCGGCGGCGGGATCCATCCACATTGCGGAATCGTGGATGTGGCTGGTGAGGAGATGGTCCAAAACCTCATCCACCGGGAGTTCACTGCGTTTACAAAGTTCCGCGAGGGTTTCCTCGTTGGAAAAGGCGCAGCTCTGGCAACCACCGAGGTGATAGCGGGCGAAAATGGCCCGCCGCGCGCCGGGCAATGTTTCGAGGATTTGGCCCATCGGGGAGTCTGCGGTGAGATCGGACGGTTGCATGCGGCGACGGTAGCATGCGGAAATTTTCCAGCAAAGGCCCAAAGCCCGGCGTCTGCGATGGGGGCCGACACTTAGGCAGAGTTCGGAGAACTGGCGGGCAAGCGCAAGGAAGGGAGATCTCCGAATCGTTATTGGGTTTCCCGCCGGAGGGCACGGAGGGGCGATATCGGATCGCCCTGCCCATGGGGGGACAATGAAAAGCGATTCTCTCACTTCATTGGCTTTTCATGGGCATCGGCGGACGGATTCCGCCGCTCCTTGCTTCAGTGACACCACCACCAGCATCTGAGTTTGCGTTTCTTGGCGAACTTGGTGCCTTGGCGGTTCAAATTCTTCCCACCCGTGCCCCCTTTCTCATCGGGCTTAGGCCTTGCCAATCGGCCGGGTGCTGGCAACTCTAGCGACATGAGCCAAGATGTGGTCACCCTCCTGCAGCAACTCGTCCGAATCCCCTCGGTAAATCCCGATAACGCGCCGGGAACGGAACAAATCGGCGAGGAAATGATCGCCATTTTCCTGTCCGGCTGGCTGGAATCGATCGGGGCGGAGGTTTCGTTGGAAGAGATCAAACCGGGCAGACCCAATCTGATCGCGCGTTTCGCCCCGCTGGACGGGCGGCCGAGAATTTTGCTGGGCCCCCATCTCGATACGGTCGGCGTCGGCGGGATGATCATCGATCCCTTCAGCGGCGAAATCCGTGACGGAAAACTCTGGGGGCGCGGCGCATCTGACACGAAGGGACCGATGGCAGCGATGCTTTGGGCGCTGCATGAACACCGCGAGCGGCTCGCGGATTTCCCCGTCGCAGTGGATTTCGTCGCCTTCATGGGTGAGGAATCCGGGCAGTGGGGATCGAAGGATTTTGTGAGAAAATATGGAAAGGACTATCAGTTTGCGCTCGTCGGTGAGCCGACATCGATGCAGGTCGTCCACGTCACGAAAGGTTCGCTCTGGGCGACGCTTCGAGCGACAGGAAAAGCCGCCCACAGCTCACAGCCGGAACGAGGGGAAAACGCCATTTTGAAACTCACCCGCTCGCTCGACCAACTCGATCACCACCTCGGCAGCGAACTCGCCACCTTCACCCATCCCGTGCTCGGCCGCTCGACGATGAACGTCGGTATGATCCGTGGTGGAGCGCGGCCCAATATCGTGCCGGATCTCGCCGAAGCCGAGATCGATATCCGGATCACTCCCGCACTGGCGGCAGCGGGTGGCGCTCTGAAATTGCTTACCGAGACCATTGAATTTTACGCCCTGCCCGTCGAAATCGTAAAACCGCACGAAAACCCGCCGATGGAAACCGCCGCCGATCATCCGATGATCCAAGCGCTCCTCGCCACCGGTCCGCTCACGGGACTGGCCGGCGCGCCGTGGTTTTCCGATGCAGCACATCTTTCCAACGGCGGAATTCCCAGCATCTGCATCGGACCGGGATCGATCGACCAAGCGCACACGATCGATGAATTCATCGAGATCGCCGCGCTGGAACAAGGAGCGGCATTTTTCTCGGATTTCCTCGGCAACCTCGGGAAATGAGCTTCAAACGCTCACTTGCACCGCAAGGAATGGCGTTTACGATCCGCCATGCCCTTCGCCTGTAAAAACGGCCGCTGCGAGACGCCTTGCTGGATGAGAAAAGTCCTGCTGGCGGCGGCGATCTATCATATCGGCTTCGCGGTCTGGGCGAATTGCTGGCCGCATCTTTGGTTCGACTGGCTGGGAATCGACCGCCCGAACCATGTGCTTCTATGGCGTGGCGTCGGCCTGGTGATCGGCATCATGGGCGTGTGTTTCCTGATTGCGGCGAAAAATCCGGTTCACCATTGGCTGATCGTTTTGATCGGCTTCGCGAAATTCAGCTTCGGCATCGTGGGCTTCGGTTTGGAGATTTTTCATCAGGAGATCCCTCTGCGAGCCATGGCCATCATGGGTCTGGACGATCTGATCTGGTGGGTGCCTTTCGCGGGAATGCTTTACGGCAGCTTGCGCGCTTACGCAGGAGTGCCCCCCACCCGATCCCAACCGTTCAGCATCGGAGAAGCGGCCAATGCCTATCATCTATCCAACGGCCGGACATTGGCGGAAGCGTCGGAGTCCAAAATGCTGGCACTCGTTTTCCTCCGACACTTCGGCTGCACCTTCACCCGCCAGATTTTGCGGGGCTTGGAGGGCATTGAAAAAGAAGCCCGCCAGCACGGCGCGGAACTGGTGCTCGTCCACATGCTGCAAGGTGGCAAGGAAACCCAATACCTCGGCGAGCGCAGCGGCGTCCCCCGCATTGCCGATCCACGCTGCGAACTCTATCGGGCATTCGGGCTTGGAAAAGGCGGTTTCATCGAGTTGTTCGGCCCGCAGGTTTGGTGGCGCGGGGCGGTTTCCATTTTCAAAGGCTGTGGCGTCGGCCATCTGGCGGGCGACGGTTTGCAAATGCCCGGAGCTTTCCTGTTTTACAAAGGCGAGATCATTTCGGCGCAGCCCGCGCGCTCGGCATCCGACCTACCGGATCTCCCGCAGCTCTTCAAAACGTTGCCCTTGCCCACCGCCCGTGACACGGTATCAGCATGACACCCTTGCAAGGAAAAACCCTGTTGGTCACCGGCGCATCCAGTGGAATCGGCCAAGCCTTGTGCGATCTGCTGGTCGAACGGGGCGCAAATGTGCTCGGCGTCACCCGTCGGCCGTCCGCCCTTTCGGAGGAAGTTTCCCCGATCGTTGCGGACCTCACCCAGCGCGAGCAGGTCTCCGCGATTTTTCAGGGATTGGGGAAAATCGATGGGCTCGTCAATTGCGCGGGCGTGGCCTATCTGTCCCACATCATCGATGGAAATCCCGCCGACTGGGAGGAAATGTGGCGGGTGAATGTGATGGCGCTCACGCTGTGCTGCCAACTCTCGCTCAAACATTTTCCAGCCAGCGGCGGGCGGATCGTCAACGTTTGCTCGATGAGCGGTCACCGCGTGCCGCCGAGTGGTGGATTTTACGCACCGACGAAATTCGCGGTCCGGGCGATCACCGATGCGCTGCGTGCCGAGCTGAAATCCGTGAATTCGCCGATCCAGGTTGCCTGCGTTTCCCCTGGATTCGTCGACACTCCACTGCTTGATCAATATTTCCGCGGCCGCGAGCAATCACTCACCCAAACGCGCGCGGCGATGAAAATGCTCGATGCGATCGACGTGGCTTGGGCGATTCTCATGATTCTCGAAGCTCCTGCGCACGTCGAGATCGGGGATATTCTCATGCGCAGCGGGGAACAACGGATGTGAGATGAACTTGCTCCGTTTCATGGCTTTGCTCGCCGCCTGCGTGCTCACCTCGTGCATCGATTGCCATGAGGAAATCTGGCTGGCGGCCGACGGCAGTGGGCATGCCCAAATTTCCTACACCCTGCCCGCCGCAGCGGCGAAATTCCAAGGCGGGGAAGCTGGCGTGCGGGCGATGATCGGGAAATTCCTCGCAGATACCACCGCTATCAAGACATCGAGCTATCAGGTGAGCACGGAGAAGGATCGGTTGAAAATCGATGTCCAGGCGTCGTTCGATTCAGCCTTGGATCTTAAAGCGGTTTCCACAGACAGCTCGATGAAAGAACTCCCCTCCTCCGCGAGCAGTCTGGCGGGCAAGTTTGAGGTCGCATCGAAAGGACGAACCATTGATTTCGCACGCACCATCTCGCCGGGGTCGGCGCTGCCGGGTGCGGGTTTCATGCCCGCATCCGCCTTCGATGGGCACAACCTCGTTTACATCATTCACCTGCCGATGGCGGCGAAGGAATCCAACGCCACCCGCACGGAAGACGACGGCCGCACCCTGGTTTGGGATTTCCCGTTAGCCCAAGCGATCACCAGCCCGGTGAGCACGCGGTTCAAGGCGGAGATTCCGATTCCAAAATCACTGATCGTCGCCTCGTCCTTCACCCTATTGATCGCCTTCTGGACGGGTTTTTTGGTACTTCGCAAGCTGAGGAAAATCCCCCGCAGCGGCGATTCGGCAGGTGTTGACTAGACACCAACCGGACTTCGGTCCAGTCTCTAAGCCACGATCATGGCTGTTGAATTTAAAGACTACTACGTCACCCTCGGAGTCGCCCGTGACGCCAGCACCGCTGACATCAAAAAGGCCTTCCGGAAGCTGGCGCGCCAATACCATCCGGACGTCGCCAAGGACAAGAAAGCCGCTGAGGCGAAATTCAAGGAAATCAACGAGGCGAACGAGGTCCTGAGCGATCCGGAAAAGCGGAAGAAATATGACGAGCTCGGCGCCGATTGGCAAAATCCCCACGCCGGACGCCCGGGTCGCGGAGGCCAGGCAGGATACGATCAGGAGTTCAATTTCGGTGGGACCGGCTTCAGCGACTTTTTCGAGCAATACTTCAGCGGAGGAAGTCGCTTCGGATTCCCCGAAACCGGCGGCGGCCCAAGCGCCTCCAGGACACGAGCCCGCCAGGGCGGAGACATCGAGGGCGATATTCTCGTCACGCTTGAGGAAATCATGGAAGGTGCAGTCCGTCCGATTTCACTCCAAACCACCGACGCTCGGACCGGCAAAGTCCAAACCCATTCCTTCCAAGTCCGCATTCCGCCCGGCGTCACCGACGGCAAACGCATCCGCGTCCCCTCCCAAGGTGAACCCGGAACCGGCGGAGCTCCGGCTGGCGACCTCTATCTGCGCGTCCGCCACGCCGCTCACCCGGATTTCCACACCGAAGGCCACGATCTTTATTACGACCTCGATATCGCACCATGGGAAGCCGTTCTCGGTGCCGAACTCAGCGTCCCTACTCTCGACGGGCCCATCAAACTCCGCATCCCCGCCGGCAGTGAAAACGGCCAGCAACTCCGTGTCCGGGGACGCGGCCTGCCCAAGGGAAAAACCGGAGAGCGCGGCGATTTCCACGCCACCATCACCGTCCACCTGCCAGCCAAGATCAGCGCACAAGAGCGCGAGCTTTGGGAAAAACTCCGCGCGACATCGTCATTCAACCCACGCAACCCCTCGGCCTGATGAACAACGATCTTCCACTCTACGAGCCGGACACCGATGCCACGTATCAGTTGGAAATCGTCGCACAGCTCACAGGCATTTCATCCCAAACGATCCTGCACTATCAGGAGCAAGGTTTCATCCAACCTGCCGAAAATCCCCGGGAATTCGACCAAGACGCGCTGCGCACGCTCCGCCGCATCGAGCATTTACGCCAAACATTCGAGGCGGATGAAGCTGCCCTAAAACTCATCCTCGATCTGATGGATCAGGTGGAGCGCCTCCAAACGGAACTCCGCGCCCGGACCTGATTCCTAACCATTAATCCCACGCATGAACCGTTCCTTTCAGGACGCGAACCAATCCCACCGGTCACCCGGCACTTTTGCCGGGCTGATATGAGTTGTCCTTTTCAGGACATTTTCAGACGGCTCGCTTAACGAGATGCCATTCAGTAAGCTCCCGACTCCTTAACGCTTGCGCGAAAGCGCTGGGGACTCCATGGATGGGCATGGACCGCTGGTTTCTCATCGCTGCAACTCTTCTCGCCGCCATTGGTGCGGTTTGGGGGATGATCTCGGTGCATCGGGGGCATCGCAGCCGGCTGACGTTGGTTTGGATGGTGGCGGCGTTCGTTTGCCAACTGGGATTTCTTTCCGTGCGCGGGCAGATGCGGGCGGCTTGCCCGCTGGTGGGAACGGGTGAAATTCTCGCGTTTCTGGCGTGGTCGCTGACGCTCTTCTACCTCCTGGTGGGACCGGCCTACCGGATTTCGCTACTGGGGGTTTTCACCGCGCCGGTGGTCGTGGTTTTCCAGACATTGGCTTTGATGCCGGGGACATTGGCGGAAAACCCGCAGCGGGTGATCGGCGGAAACGGGTGGCATGAAACGCATTCGGCGATGTCGGTGCTGGCTTACGGCGCACTGGCCTTGGCTGCGGTGGCGGGCGTGATGTTTCTGGTGCTGGACAAGCAATTGAAGGAACACCATTTGAAAAGCGGACTGTTCCGGAATCTGCCGCCGGTCCGCGAGTTGCTGATTTCACTGGTGCGGCTGCTGTGGCTGGGTGCCGTGCTGCTGACGATCGGGATCATCGCGGGTTTCCTGATGCCGAGGACGACCGGGGCATGGGGGCATTTGATCGCCGCGGTGACCGTGTGGGTGAGCTATGTTTTACTGATCGGAATCAAGACGGTGCGCGGGTTGACGGGCAGACGGCTTTCGCTGTCGGCTGTGGCGCTTTTCATTCTCTCACTGGTGGTTTTCGCATTCGTCTGATGGAACTTCTCTGCCTCGGCCTCAACCACCGCACCGCCCCCGTGGACGTGCGCGAACGGTTCGCTGTGGGCATGCCGAAACTCGGCGAGGCGGCGAACGATCTGGTCGCGCTGGCGGAAGCGGCGGAAGGCGTGGTCATTTCCACCTGCAACCGCACGGAATTCTACCTGGCTGCCGAAAGCGCGCAGGCGGCGTTCGGCCTGATCGAGACGCGGCTGGCGGAGAAAATCCATGTGGATTCCAGCGTGTCGGCGCATTTCTACCGAAAGGAAAAAGGCGAGGCCGCGCGACATCTATGCCGGGTGGTCAGCGGGCTGGACTCGATGATGCTCGGTGAAACGGAAATTTTCGGCCAGGTGAAACAGGCGTATAGCGCAGCACTCGATGCCGGAGCCACCGGTGCGGTGCTGAACAAGCTTTTTCAACGCGCCTTCGGAGTCGGGAAAAAAGTCCGCACGGAGACGTCGATCCAGGAGGGTTCGACCTCGGTCGGCAACGTGGCGGTGGACTTGGCGGAGAAAATTTTCGGTCACCTGAAGAACAGCGAGGTGATGATTCTGGGCGCTGGCGAGATGAGCCGGATCACCGCGCAGAGCTTGGTTTCACGTGGCGCGAGATCGATTTTCGTGGCGAACCGTTCTTACGACCGCGCAGAGGAACTCGCCAAGGAAATGGGCGGCAGCGCAGTGCGTTTCGACGAGTGGCAACGCGTGCTGGAGCGGGTGGACGTCGTCATTTCCTCGACCGGAGCACCGCACGCCATCGTCCATCGCGAGGATGTGGAAAAAGCCCGCCGCGCGCGGAAATATCGGCCGTTGTTTTTCATCGATATCGCGGTGCCGAGGGACATCGATCCGGCGGTGGGCGAAATCGAGGAAGTCTATCTTTACGACATCGACACGCTGGAGCAACTTGCCGAAGAAGCGCGGACCCGCCGCCTGCTCCAGATCGAAGAATGCGAACGCATCATCGAGCATGAGCTCATCAAACTGAATCTTCCCGGAACCTAAGATGACCGAAGAAACACCTACCAAACTCATCGTCGGCACGCGTGGCAGCGAGCTCGCGCTTGTCCAAGCGACCGCCACCGAGGCTGCTCTCGCCGCCGCTTTTCCGCATCTGATCATCGAGCGCAAGGTCATCAAAACGACGGGTGACCGCCGCACGGACGTTTCTCTCGCCGATGTGGCGAAGGCGGAGGGAACTTTCGACAAGGGCGTTTTCATCAAGGAAATCGAGGAAGCCCTGGATGCCGGGGAAATCGATATCGCAGTGCACAGCCTGAAGGATCTGCCGACCACTTTGCAAAGCCGCTACAGTCTCGCCGCGACTCTCGAACGCGCCCCGGTTAGAGATGTATTGGTAACCCTGAAACCCGGCGGCCTGGATGCACTTCCAGAAGGCGCACGCGTCGGAACCAGCAGCGTGCGGCGGGCAAAACAAATCGAGTGGCTGCGCCCGGACCTCAAGGTTTCAGACCTGCGCGGCAACGTCCCGACCCGACTGCGGAAACTCGCGGAAGATGGAATATACGATGCAATTTTGTTAGCAGAAGCCGGACTCGTCAGACTCGGTTTCATCCCAGAAATTTCCGGCGACGAGATTTCGGAACCCGTCATCGGCATCCCCGGAATCCACGTCACACGTCTCCCCGAAAGCGAATTTTTCCCCGCCGCCGGCCAAGGTGCCATCGCGCTGGAAGTCCGCGCGGGCGATGCACCGAGCCACGTTTACGCCCAGACGATCAGCCATCGGGAAACCTGGCTGCGCATTACGGCCGAGCGCGAGTTTCTCCGTCTGTTGGACGGTGGCTGCCACACGCCGGTCGGAGTTTATTCCTCCATCAGCGACGATGAAATCACCCTGAAAGCCCGCGTTTTCCCTGACGAAGGAGGCACGCCGAAATCCGGTGAAGCCTGCAGCACCGATCCCCTCACCCTCGCACTCGAACTTTTCAATTCACTCTCATGAGCACTTCTGGAACCTGTTATCTCGTCGGCGCCGGCCCCGGCGACCTCGGCCTTGTCACCCTCCGCGCGAAGGAGTGCATCGAGCTCGCCGATGTACTCGTTTACGACGCGCTGAGCAGCCCGGAGTTGCTCAACTGGACCAAGCCCGGCTGCGAGAAAATCTATGTCGGCAAGCGCGCGAAAGATCACTCGGTCCCTCAGGATCAGATCAACGACATCATCGTTGAAAAAACGAAGGCAGGCAAAAACGTCGTCCGTCTCAAAGGCGGCGACCCGATGATTTTCGGTCGCGGCGGCGAGGAAGCCGCGGAACTGGCGGACGCTGGCGTGACCTTTGAGATCGTCCCCGGCATCAGTTCGACCATCGCCGGTCCGGCCTACGCCGGCATCCCGGTGACGCACCGCGATCACAACACGCAGCTCACCATTTTCACCGGCCACGAAGACCCGACCAAAGGCTTCAGCTCGGTCGATTACGCCCAACTCGCCAAAGCTCCGGGCACCAAGGTCTTCGTCATGGGCGTCGCCCGTCTGCGGGAAATCTGCGCTTCATTTATTGAAAATGGCGCGGCTGCCGACACGCCGATCGCGCTCACCCGCTGGGCCACCACCGGTTCACAAAAAACCATCGTCGGTACGTTGGCAGACATCGCCGATATCGCGGATCGGGTCAATTTCACCTCCCCTGCTGTCGCCGTGATTGGCGGTGTCGTGAACGAGCGCAAGAAGATCAACTGGTTTGAAAAACGCCCGTTGTTTGGCAAACGCATCGTCGTCACCCGTACGCGCGAGCAGGCGGGCGAGCTGAGCAAGGCCCTGCGCGACCTAGGAGCCGATGTGGTGGAGCTGCCCACCATCCGCATCGAGCCGCCGGAAGATCAGCGCGAATTTGTGGAATTGGTCACGCATGCCCACGAATACGACTGGCTGGTTTTCACCAGTCCCAACGGTGTCGAGCGGTTCTTCGACGCGTTTTTCATCGCCTTCGAGGACGCCCGCAGTTTGGGAAATCCCCGGATCGCCGCCATCGGCGCAGGCACCGCGCAGAAAATCCGCGAGTATCGTTTCGCCGTCGATCTGATCCCTGAGCGCTTCGTCGCGGAAGGCCTGATCGATGCCTTCAAAAAGGAAGACATCGAAAATCTCACCATGCTGTGGGTGAAAGCCGCCGAGACCCGCGATGTCATCGGCGAAGGGCTCACCGCATTGGGGGCAATCGTCGATAATTGCATCACCTACCGCACCGTCCCCGAAACCGAAGATCCCACCGGAGCCCGCGCGCGCCTTGAAGAAGAAGGCGCAGATCTCATCACGTTCACTTCCAGCTCCACTGTAGATCATTTCTTCGATCTTGGAATCGATTGGCCAGAGGGTTGCGCCGCAGCCAGCATCGGCCCCGTCACCAGCGAAACCTTGCGGAAAAAAGGCATGAAGCCCGCGTTCGAAGCACCGCAGCACGACATTCCCGGTCTGGTCAAAGCGATCGTGAAGTATTTCAAGCAACGTGCTTGAGATCATTGTCAAGGGATCGGCACTAGGGATGGGATGATCGACGTATTGCAGATTGACCGCGGATTTCGCGGATAAAGCAAGGATTTCTAATTGAGGCAATTCAGGAATCGTCGCTGTCGCGCTCCGCTGATTCTGCCAAAATGTTCCAATCAACAAGTCTTTATCCGTGATCATCCCGTAATCCGCGGTTAAAATACCTGCGTTTTCCCCAGTGTCGGGACCCTGGCTCATTGTCGGACATTTCCAGCTTGCGAAAAATCCAGGAGTCTGTTTGCCTCCGCCCGTCAGCACGCCGCTGTAGCTCAGGGGTAGAGCAGCTCATTCGTAATGAGGAAAATACTTAGGGATTCCGCGTTACCCAACGTAAAATCAAGGGTTTCAGAGCAAGGAAAAGCGGTTTCATTAAATGGACGTTGACTCGTTACTGCGATAGTGCATGAATAGATCATGTCTCGCCGCCCGTCATTGGATGTAAAGGACACCGCCAAGGGCCACCTCGTCAACGTCCCCGCGAGCCTTTCCCTAACCGGAAAACTGGAGCGGCGTTACTTCAAGGAACCCAAGGACGCGGAGAAGTTTGCCGCGAAGATCCGGACGCAATACCACAACGGGGTGCGAGGTGGTGTTGCCATCGGCGCGACCGCTCACGACACCTCCAGAGCGGAGAAGCTCATCAAGGACGCTGGCTTAGATGTCACCGTCATTGAAGCCGTCCGCGCCTACATCGATGCCCGGGCGGCACTCGATCCGCTGGGAGCGTCCTTGCCCGAAGTCTGCAAATCCTGGGAGGCGAAGCACAAGGCATGCACCGACAATCGGACTTTCGCCGAAGCCGCTGCCGCATTCATCAAGGAAAAGGAAATGCACTGGTCATCCCGATATGGGCGGAACATCACGCAAACCATGGAGGCCCTCCCGGAATGGTTCCTTTCAACGAAGCTCCCGGAGCTCGATGAGAACTTGATGCTTAAGGCCACGAGGGAATCGGTGACAACACCGACGGCCATCGACACACGGATGCGCCACATCAAGAGCCTTGCCAGCGGGAAGGGTAAGAAACGCAAGACGAAGCCCCCCGCCCTGCTGACGGTGGCGCAGTGCGCCAAGATGCTCCGAGGGTGTGTCTCGCCCGAGGAACGCCGCGCGGTGGCTCTCCTCCTCTTCGCGGGCATCCGCCCCGACTCGACCGACGGGGAAATAACCAAGCTGGATTGGAAGGACATTCACGACGGCAAAATCTACGTTTCGCCCGAAGTATCGAAAACCGACAGCGAGCGAATTATCCCGATCCACCCGCGCTTGGCACGGCTCATCAAAGGCCACCCGAAAAAGGGCCTCGTCCTTCCCTCCAACTGGGTAAACCGAATCAAGGTAATCCGCCGACATGCCGGGATGAACACACCGAAATTTCAGGACGCCACCCGCCATTCATTCGCGAGCCATCACCTGATTGCATACGGCGAGGCCGCGACACAGGCGGCGATGGGCCACAGTGAGGGAAGCCGCACGCTCTTCAAGTTCTACCGCCGAGCGGTAGCTGAGGGAGCTGGGCGAAAATATTTTGGAGACACGTTGTCAAGGCGATTCGTAAAATAAACAGCCTCTTAGCCGGTTAGTCGTTAAAGCCCCTATTAGCGCACTTTAGGCGGTGGGAGGCGGCGTTTCCCGAGAGTTGTTTCGCTAAACGCCAATTTTTGGCAAGCTTAGCGCTATGTCAAAAAATGACGCCGTTGCCAAAAATCAAAAGCGAGCCAAGCCATGCGAGCTGGCCGATCACTTCAACACCTCAGTTCCAACCGTTCTGTCGTGGTATCACACGGGGAAAATTCCCGCCGTCGTCGCTTCCGGGAGAATCTTCCGGTTCGATATCGAGGCCGTCGAGGCAGCACTTGCCGACAGCGCACGAAAGGAGGCCGCGAAGTGAGCACGGCGCCCTTCTATAAGTTCCCCGCCCATCAGGCGGTCGATATCGTGCACCCTGCCTTTGATTTTGAAACCGGGAGCGGGCTCATCGCCGTGGTTGCTCCGACCTTCACGCCGGGAGTTAGTCACTTTGGTATTTGCGAGGTCAAGGGAACGGACTGGAAGCTCATCAACGGGCCGTCGATCATTAAATCTAATCGGATCTGGCGCAGGCTGTTTGACATCTCCGAGGATTGGGAATCCTCAACTTCCAACATCCTCGACAAAAACCACAACAACAGCATTCCGACGAAATCACCGGATGACTTCGCCGACCTTATCGCGGGAGGTGCAGCATGAGCTTCTATCCCCTCCCTAGACGGGAAAAGATATATCTCTTTGGGCTTTTCCTCGGAGCATTCCTAATGCGGATCGTGCTGATAGTAATTTCGCCGGTCACCCCGTTCGCATGCATCCGCGCGTTCCACGCCGCCGACAATGTCAGAACTCAAATGGCGATTTCTATGTTTAGAGGGAGGAACGAATGAAAAACAGTGATCGTCGCGAGACTGACCGCCAACCCCTTGAAATCGAGCTTCTGCTTTCGGTTGACGAGCGCCGATTGGATGAATCCCAGCCCATCGCGGACGAGATCGAGCCGCCTAACCGCCGATCGAAAAGCGAGATAGGAAAGGTTCTTTCGATCTTGGATCAATTAGATAGGGGGAACGGATGAGCCTCGATATATCGAAACTCGAAAAGGTCCGCCAGTCTGGCGGAAAAACCATCGCACGCTGTCCCGCATGTGCCGAAGGCGGAGGCGATGATGATGGGAATCACCTGTTTATCAACGTCGATGGCGCGTTCGGTTGCGTGCTCTATCAGGGAGCGGAAGGAGCTGACCACCGCAAAGCCATTATGGCGAAAGCAGGAGCCACCGAAACCAAAGCGCCGAAGGAGATGAGCGTATGGACCGCGCTTCCATCAGCACCGGAATCCGCCCCGTTTCCTGTATTGCGCCACTTCAAATACGGTGAGCCTTCCGCGCATTGGATCTATCGCACCGAGCACGGACAGATTGCCGGAATCGTCGCAAGGTATGAGACCGCGAAGGGAAAAGAAACCTGGCCGAAGTCATGGTGCCGCGACCAGTCAGGCGTAACAGGCTGGCAATGGAAGGCGATGCCCGAACCCCGCCCGCTCTATGGCTTGCCTCTGACCGAGGACTTCGTCGTTATCGCCGAGGGTGAAAAATGCGCCGAGGCGATCCTTGCCCAAAACATCCCTGCCACTACATGGGCGGGCGGAAGCGGTGCGGTCACCAAGGCGTATTGGGGACCGCTGAAAGGAAAGATCGCCATCATCTGGCCGGACAACGATCAGCCGGGGCGCAATGCCCTCAGGGATCTTGTGGCTATACTGTCACCCATAGCAGACGAAATCCGAGTGGTTCAAATTCCAGAGGGTAAACCTATTGGATGGGATGCCGCCGACGCGGACCCTCAAGAAATACACGACTTGATAGACAATGCTGTGACGATAGAGAAGGTGGTGAATCCCCTGATTGTTTCGGGAGTCAATTCCTTCCCGACCGAGACCCCACCGGAAACGGTATTGCTTGGAAATGGATGGGGACGCCGTGGCGACATCATCAACTTCATCTCCACTGCCGGTGCCGGGAAATCGGTTGCCGTCACTCAGGCCGCGATGGCTTGGGGGCTTGGCTTGTCATACCTGGGCATTCACCCGCCCCGCCCGCTCCGCATCATCCTTTTCAGCGGTGAAGATGACGGTGTAACCATCGGCCAATGCCGCGAGGGGTTTCTGGATCATTCCGAAGCCATCACCGGGCGACAGCTCGCCGCATCGGACCTTGCCGCCCTCGACAACATGATCCGCGTGGATTTCAGCCGGGAGTATGTCGGCGAGCGATTCCACGGCCATCTGACAGCGCTTCTTCAGGAATCACCAGCCGACCTAATCATCGTCAACCCGCTGTTAAGCTACGTTGGCGGCGAGATCGTCGCTTGTGCCTCACAATGGCTCCGCGCCGGACTCATGCCGATTCTCCAGACCAACGACTGCGGGGCCCTCATATCGCACCACACGGGCAAGATGGCAAAAGATGGATGGGACAACACCGACGATACCTATAGCGCAATCGGTGGTGGCGAGATGGCCAATGTTCCGCGATCGATCCTTACGCTTCGCCCGACCGCCGCCGATGGGTTGTCAGTGGTGAAAGTTTCCAAGCGGCAGACAACCGGATGGAAGGACGAAGACGATCAGTTTACCTCCAGCTTTTTTGTGAGGCGCTCAAACAACCCTGAGCGGCCCGCATGGATTCCCGTGGCACATGATGAGGCCGAAGAAGAGATCGCGGCAGGAAGCCCTTCAGCGCGTGGAAAGGCAGGCGGGAAAAAAGCCACCGCCGAACACGTCGTCGAGATCCTCAAAACCGGGGCGATGCAGCGGCAACAGCTCATTGAGCGCATGAGAAAAACGTGCAGTTGTTCCGACCGCCCCGCGAAGGATGCGATCAAGGACGCTGAAGACGACGAGCTAATCGCCTCCTTCACCGAACCCAACCCGAACGGTGGTCATCCGCTCCGCTGGTTCTGTTTACCTGAGCAGAAAGGGCAATGGGTAAAATGAAACTGCCCTTTGAAATACCCTTTGCTACCCGTTGCAATGGAGCAAAGGGTAGGTTATGCCCTATTTCTTATAATAGGGCTACCCCTACCCTTTGCGACAACCTCGCGCGGAGAGGAGAGGAACGGTGATGGAAACTCCACCAATCACACGCATCCAGCTAGGCGAGAAGGCAAGCCAAGCTCTCACTGACGCTGGAGGGAAATGCTTCGCGATCGTCACCCGTGCAACCCACCCGAACGACCCGAGCCGTTGGGTGATCCACCTCGTGCCGATCGACTGGCAGACAGCCACAGATGCCGATGCCGTGCTTCACGGTAGAGCTACCGCCAAGAGGATGAAGCAACCCAAACCATCACCCACCCCGCCATGAATGACCAGCCACCCCCGGCCCACCCCGAAAAGTCCACCACTTCACATCCCACCACCGATTGTAGTCACTTTTTTCCACGTGGACGAAATTAGCCTTTTTTGGGTAACCATGTCGATCCATGCATTCCGATTTTCAGACAACTAACACAACACACTAAAAACAATGAGTGAATCACTAACAACCTATAGCCCAAAAGAACTCGCCGGATTATTGAAGATCCCATACCGGGTCGTTCTCCGCGCCATCATGGAGAAGAAGCTCAGGTGTGCTAAATTCTCGGCCAGCACCTACCGAATCCGCAGTGAAGACGCCGCCGAATGGATGGCGTCCATCACAAAATAACACGGATAGACATGGATCGACAAACAAAGACAAGCGGGGATCTTGCACGCCTGAATCTAACTGATAAACTGACGGCACATTATGAGCATTAAACAACTCTCCGAAAAACGCGGTGCACTCCTCAAAGAGGCCGATCTTATCTGCCGAAACGCATCTGTTGAAAAACGTGCCATTTCCGGTCCAGAAGACATCCGCCTCGATAGCATCAAACGCGAGGTTCTCGACATCGATGTTTCCCTTGCTCGTGAAAAGCAATCGCTCCGCAGTGAAGAGCAAGGGCTGGAAATCGACGCCTCGCAATACTCGATCTGCCGCGCGATGCGGGGCGCTTCCATCGGTCGCCTCGACGGATACGAGGCCGAAGTCTCGCAGGAAATCGCCCTCCGCTCTGGTAAGCCCGCTGACGGCTTCTATCTTCCACACGCCGCATTGATCGAGCAACGCTCCGGAATGGGTGTGACGATCAACAGCGGAGCCAATGGCAGCAATGCCGTTGCAACCGAGGTGCGCGGATTCATCGATAGTCTCCGGCCCTATCTCGCCGTTGCCCGTGCAGGTGCAACGCTCATGTCCGGCCTAACTTCTGACGTTGGCATTCCCCGCCACGCGGCCGCTTCCACGGCAGGGTGGAAATCGGAAGTTACGGATCACGATGAATCCACCCCGGCCATTGAGCAGCTCTTGCTTCAGCCGAAGCGTATTGGCGCTTGGACGAAATACAGCAAGCAATTGATCGCGCAGAGTTCGATCGATGTCGAAGCATTTGTTAGGAATGACCTAATGCAGGCCATCGCGGTCGGTTTTGATTCTGCCGCCATCAACGGCACCGGAGCTTCTAATCAACCCACCGGCATCCTCGCCACCTCCGGAATCGGCAGCGTGGTCGGTGGAACTAACGGACTCGCCCCGACATGGGCACACCTGACCGCGCTTGTCGCCGCCGTGGCAAACGTCAACGCCGTTGGTAGCAAACCCGGCTTCATGTTCTCGACCAAGATCGAAAGCAAGCTCCGCAGCACCGTCAAGGTCGCCTCCACGGATTCCAAGATGATCCTGGAGGAAGGCCAAGCTACGCTCGTCGGCAACCCGTGGTATGCGTCCAACAACGTTCCCGATAACTTGACCAAGGGAACCGCGACGGCCATTTGCTCCGCTATCATCTTCGGCAACTGGGCAGACGTCATCCTTGCCTCGTTCGGTGAAGGCGTGGACGTGATCGTCGATCCTTTCACCCTCGCAACTTCCAGCCAAACACGGGTTGTCGTCAACTCGCTCTGTGACGTTGGCGTTCGTCGCGCCGCCTCGTTTGCCGCCGCCAAGGACATGCTCAGCGCCTGAGTCTCCACACCATAACACGCCGCCGCCCGTGGCTTTAACTATGGGCGGCGGCATTCTTCCAGCTCTGATTTATGAACTTTGAAATCCCCCAACTGCCAGCCACCGAGCGCCGCTTCCTTCCGGCTGCATCACCTGAAGCCACAGGCCGCAATATCAGCGGCCATGCAATTTTGTGGGAAACGCGATCCGCGAATCTCGGAACCAAAGACAGACCATGGTTTGAAGTCATCGCCCGCGATGCGTTGCCAGACCTCGCCACACAAGACGTTAGAGCCTTGGCCGATCACGATAGCTCTAAAGTCCTTGCCCGTTCCAAGAATGGCAAAGGAACGCTTAGCCTTTCCATCGATCAACGCGGGTTGAAATACTCGTTCGAGGCCCCGGAAACCACCATTGGCAATGACCTGTTGGAATCCATCAAGCGCGGGGATATCGATCAATCCAGTTTCCAGTTCACCGTTGCACCGGATGGCGACCGATGGGAACAAATGCCGGACGGCGCAATCCTCCGCACCATCATCAAGATTGATTTGCTATTAGATGTTAGCCCGGTGGCATTCCCCGGGTATCCGGACACCACCGTCCAGGCTCGATCCACTCCGGCCATCATTACCGAGGATTACACCGTCACCAACGCCCGCCGCTCCATGGAGTTTCTGGCACCCTGATTTTCATGCAGTTCGGACAAGCCATCCAGTGTCCGAAAAGAGCGGGCCGCGACATGCGGTTCATAGCATTCGCCGTGGGATGCCCGCCAACGATGGCCACGGACACTTTCTAACTTTCGAATCATTAATGGCAAAATCAAAATCCATCGGGGGGGTTGACGTCCTCTTCGTGCATCGCCCGGCGGGGGCTTTGTGCCCAAAAGATCGCCTTTTCGGAAAGCTGTCTCATGACCTATTCGTCGCGAATGATACCCAATTTATCTTCGATCTTTTCGATTCTCGCCCGTAGCGATGCTACGTCCCATGTGACTGCATAGAGCAGATGAGAATCCGATTCCAGTTTCTCGATTCTTTGCTCCTGCATGTAAGCAATGGTTGCAAAAACGATGACGATCACAGCAAGGGATGTTCTCATCAGTGTGCTTGATTGATCTCTGAAATAATTCCCCGTGAAAAATACCAGAGCGCACAAAGCACAATCACGCCAACAATGGCGAGAAATACCGTCGATCCTCCCAGTTCACGGGGAAATTCACTCCGGCATTTTCTGCAAACCCAAAATCCCTGTGAGCCCCCATCCAAAAGCATTAGCAGCAAGCCAACAATCACCGCTACGATTACCAACGGAGGAAAAATCACAATTCCCACGACGCCGCCAACGAGGAAAATCAAACATCCGCAGCCGCCCTTCGATGAGGATTTCACGATTTTCTTGCAGCCACCTCCACAATGCGGACAATTCATTTCGCCAATCCCTAACTGAGTCACCTGAAAAGGCAAGCAATGAACACTCGAATGACCAGCCCCCCCGCCCGGTGAACCACCTCCAAGCATGGGGAGCGAAAATGGGTTTGGTATTGGAAAAAGAAACTGACACCCCGGGAGGATTGCGTTTTCGGATCGCCAGCAATTTCTGGAGCGATCAGGCCGTATTAGGAAAAATGCTCAAAGGGCCATTTGGCTAATCCAGCTATCCTCGGTTCCACTATCGCCCTTTGCCCCCTACAGCAAGGCCATGACGAAAGAGGATGAGCTGAAGTATTTCGGCTGATCACGCTTTAAACTTCATCGCCGCAGGCGCTACGTCTTCCGGGGGAAGTTTTGCAGGGCCCCATTCTTCAATCAGCCGTTTCCTTCGGATACGATAACAGATCCACAAAACAAGGATACAAACTGGAATTGCGGGCGGAAAGTAGATTGCTAAAATCACCAGCGACGAAACTACCCATTGGGTTTTTTTTTGGCTTTTTTCATCAGCGTCGGGCAACCCGTCCTCAACCTGATTCCTTTCGAGGGAAATTCCCATATTGTGCCAGAATTCATAAGTATATGGATCAATCCGACCGTCATCGTGCGCAATATACGAAATCT
>JBDSZP010000099.1:0-20153 GCA_039925065.1 Luteolibacter sp. | reverse complement strand
TTTCACAAGGACTGAAAATGGTCGGCGGGTGGCATTGGGACTGAGATTCGGCGGGATGAGAAATGTGTAATATGCTTTAAATGAATAGCTTAGCCTCCAATCCTTACAGGCATTGGACTTCAGTCCGTTCTTCCTGAGAGCACCGCGCCCCGCTTCCGCTCTTCGCACGTAGTTCTGGTGCTTCAGGGTGTCTTCGTTGCGTGATGAAGACACCCTGAAGGTTGAACTACGTACAAAGAGCACCGCTCACTCCGCCTTCCAATGCGAAACTCCCCGCCCTGAAACACCCGTTTCTTCGATGGGAGAATTTTAACCGCGGATTTCAGGATGGCATGGATTGAAGAGGTTCTTCCTCGACCATTCTTCAAATCCTCGTCATCCCCGAAATCCGCGGTCAAAAACTCCCAATCGGGCATCATCACCGATCATAAATCACCGTCCTCGCGCCTTTTTCCCGGTCGCTGACGAGAATTGCAAGCCGCCGGATTGTCGATGAGTCCACGCCGGTGTGGCTGATGTAGTCGAATTTCCCGCGCAGATCCGTGTAGCCGTCCTTGTGGAAAACCACCTCGCCGGACCGCATCTCCGCGTAAACCTTGACGTAGGACTTCACCAACGGCTTGGAAGCCGATGGATCGATCATCTGGATCGCCCGCTCCTCAGGCATGTGCCGAATCTCCAGCGCCCGCGAATCGAGGATTTTCAACAGCTTCTTCGTCCCGGACTCGGCGGAAACGAGCACGTTGCCTTTCCGCAATCCTTCCGGCAACTCCACGATGGTTTCGCTTTTGTCCTTCGCCAGCGGCACTTCCAGCGTCACATTCGGACGGATGGCAGGCAGCCCGCCGCTGTCGCCGCTCAGGAAGGGATCTTTGGAAAACAGCACTTCCAGATCCACACTGAACAAGCGCAGGCTGGCTTTCTCCAGTGATTGATGCTGGATCGCCAGCTTCCCATCCGCCGCCAGCGCCAGGCCGAGTTGCGGCGCGACATTTCCGGTTTCCGGCTTCGCATCCGCCACTGGCTGGGCCAAAGCGGTGATCTCCGCCGCTTGGTCGGTCACGGCTTGGAAACGATCATGCCACAGCCCGGGCGGCAGCGTCGGCAGCATCTTCGCGGCGATAGCCTGTGCCTCCTCCGGTTTTTCTCGATAGAAAAGGGCGACAGCGTGCAGATAGTCGTAGTTCAGGCGGCCGGGGAGTTTCGCTGGGTCGATCTCGTCGAAACGCGCCAATGCCTCCTCAACCCGATCCTGCAAAAACAGAAATGCGGTCAGCGTCATTTCATCCGATGCATCCAGCTTCGCCTTCCACCCGAGTTGATCCAGAAACGCCTGATAGTGAACCTTCGCCGCGTCATGGGTCAGCCTCGATTCATTTCCGAAACGATGCGCCCGAGGATTCACCAGCGGATCGAACTCGAGCGTTTCCCAATCAAGATGCACCCGAGGCCTTACCTCCAGCAACGGGCTGTCCAGCCACTGTCCTAGCTGATGCCGCACCTGTGAATTTTCGAGATAACCGCGCAGGGTTTCCACATCGTTGTGCAGGAATCCGAACGAACTGACATCCTGCGAGAAAAACAACCGCTCCCGCAGAATCTGCGAAACCGAACTGAAAAACGCCTTGTCCTTCAAGCGCCAGCGGATTGCCGCCAGATCGATCGTTTTCAAATTCTCCGTCCGCAAACGCCCGAGCACCTCGTCATTGGAGCCCTCCTTCGCCAGCACCGACCACGACGCCGCGTCCTGTGGAACCGGATCATTCGAAACCCGCAAGGTCCGCAGATCCGTTTGCGCCAGCACCGTGCCATCCTCGCTGACATGCATCGGATAGACGGGGAAATCACCCGCTGCCGGGAAATAGAAACTCAGGTTCAACATCAGCACGCCGTAGGGTTTCAGTTCGTGCGTCGAGGAAAGCGTCGCCGGTCTACCCGCCAGCGGAATCGATCCCGCCGGAATTTGCGCCAGCACATCGATGCGCCGGCCTTCACCCGTCGGATTCGTTACGACCAGCGACCCACGGTAAGGCACGCCGGGACGGAAATTCCCGATCACCGGGTTCTCCACCTGCCGCCCGTTCACCATGCGGAAAGCCTCCGCCTGTGGGCTGAACGATTGGCGGACCAACAATGGCGACTCGGCTGCCACTTTGTCCGTGCTCCGGGTGTCCTTGTAAAATAACAGCATCGGATCGCGCGCTTTCACCCGCAGCGTGCTGCCGTCCACATTCACCTCCGGCCGCTCTGCCTTGAATGGCAGATCCAGCAGTGCGAGGCACATCAGCGCCTCGTTTGCATTCGCATGGCATGCGTTGAAATGCGGCGAAAGGAACGGTGCCTTGCCATCCCAAGCTGCCACATCGAGCCAAAATCGGTTGAGCGGTATGAGTGATTCGTCGGTCGGCTTGGTGTTATGATCGTAATTCGCCTCCCGCCAGAGCTTGGTGTGGTCGGCGAAATTCGTCGCCCGCTTGCGAGCTACGCGGTTTGGATTGTTGAGAATCGCGTCGATGCTGTTGCGGTTGATCGCCTGGTCCCCGCTGCGGAGACCGTTGGTGATGCCATTCGAGGAAAACTGGCTCGGATCAGCAGGAATACCATCGACTGAGCTCCCGGTTTCCGGACTAACATGGGCTCCAAGGCTGGCTTTACCGTCGGCGAATGGATCGGCGGCACCCGGAGATTCATCCAATGGTAGATCGATGGCGGGAAGGACTCCTGAACCCTCGGCCGCTGCGGCAAATCCATCTGCCATTTCCGGAGCGTTCTCGGATGGACCGCTGGCAACCGCCTGGACCAATTGTTCCACTTTATCGAGTTCACTGGGTGAGTTGGTGACGAGGAGAACGCCACTACTGGATAGAGTTACGGAAGAGCCTTCCGGGAAGCTGATTCCCTGGTCCTTCAATAATTGGAGGATCGACTTGCGGGCGGAAAGGTGACGCGGCGTTTTGCTGGGTTCCGCGAAAGGATCCGCACCGCCGCTGCTATCGTCTGTATCAAGACCGGTTGCGAAATCCGGCGGAACCCGAAAGGAGCGGGTGAAAATATCTTCTCCGCTTTCAGATTGGGGAACCAGCGTAACGGCAAAATCATCGACCTTGTAGCGGAGTTTCGTCTGATCGCAGATATACTTGAGCGCCACCGCTATTGGAACGTTCTGGAGGCGGAGTTCCTTGATCCGAAGTATGCTTGGGTCTCCACCAGACCCATCGGGAGCGGAGGACGGTCCACGCGGCCTGCGAATGACGAAGTTGAGTCCCTTCTTGGATGGATCGAGTTCCATCGTATCCAATTCGGCAGCACGCAAGCGCAGGAAATCGATGGCTTCCTCCACCGTTGTATCATCGAAGTCGATGCGGGGAATGACGATCCGTCGGAGTTTTTCTGTCAGATATGAAACTCCAATTGTTTCTCCACCCGCGCCCAAATAGGCCAGTCCCAGACTATCCTGCGTTGCCAGATCCGTTCCGCGCAGTGTCTGCGTGAAGAGCCTGGTTTCCTCATCGGGCGTTGGCGCTTCCAGTTCCCAGCGTTGCGAAAGCTCGCGGACGATGCGCTCCTTGGACGTGGGCAGGGCTTGGGTGAGAAGCGCTTTTTCCGCAGCGTTCAGGCGTTGCCAAGCGTAGTGGCGGAGATAATTCGTCAGATCGCGGCCGAGCAGGAGATCATCCATGAACTGCGGTTCCGGCTTTCCTGCGAGCAGCGGCTTCACGTATTTCTCGAAAAACGGCTTGTCCTTGCGAGCGAGGAAAAGATGGAACTCGTGGCAGGCGTGTTTCTCCAGCAGTTCGAGTTTTTTCTCCTCGGAGAGGTCCGGCCATTCGGTGAGGAAAACGAATTCACGCAGCCGGTCGTCGTTCGTCGTGCCATAGAGAAACTGATGGACGTCCGTCAGCGTGGTGAACGCCCGCCAATCGGCATCCAACAGATTCTCGATCTTTGCCTCGGCCCCTTTCTGCAGGACCGCCGCGCTGCGGGTGGCGAGGAAATGTGTCTTCGGGTCTAGCGGACGGGCGATCCGGCGGTCCCGCAACGGGGTATCGCTCGCTGGCAGCGGCAGCTTGATCGCATCGCTTGCGAATGCATCGGTGGCAGTGATTTCGATGAACTGGCTGCCCTCGAACTCCGCCAGCGGAACACTCAGCGTGCCATCCGCATTCAGCGTGAGATCAAAGCGCACGGCGGCGGGAAACCGGAGGAAATCACAAACCGTCGCGAGTTTCGATGCTTCGCCCTCGCCGGGGCTTTGGGGCTGATTACCTCCTTCGGTGCGGCTGGACTTTTCGGACCCCGTTCCGGTTCCGTCAATGGCACCGGCACCCAAAACCGCGCCCTGATCTGCGTTCGCATCCGTCCACCGGTTGAGCAACTGGCTCGGGCGGGGCAGCATCGAGCCCGGATAAGTCGTGGCCGCGCGGCGGTCCAAGATGTAGCGCGTCTCATCGCTGAGTCTGCGGTCTGTCAGATAGCCGCAGCCGAGGAATCCTGGCATTTCCGAATCCGCTATCTTCGGAGAAAATGGATAGAGCCCGGTGCCGGCATTCCATTCCGCATAATCATGCCGGCTTCCCACCAACGAGACCCGCGTATCCGGGCCGAAGTCGCGGAGCTGGATTTTCAAACTGCCATTTCCGGCATCCGCCATGGCGATCGTCGGACTGAGCGGCTGGTGATTGACCAGAATCCTCACGGGTGAAACCAGCAGACCGCCCTTCAATTTTCCGGATGAAACGCTGATTGCCGTGGTGTTGTCACCTTGCTGGAGAACGAAATCACCCGGTGGCAGGTTCCGGATCACGAGCTGGCCATGATCGACGCTGAGCTTGTCGAAATGATCGCGGATCGGTTCGTCGTCGCACGCTTCCAACAAGGAGATTCGCAAGCGGTCCGGCGCGGCGGCCGATTTTTCCAACGGCAGGCGAATCTCCTGTCCGGCTGGCAATTGGAGGCGGCTGGCATAATTCAGGGCACGGGCTTCGGGACTATAGGAAGTTTCCGAAATGTCAGTCCCTGTGACGGTCAGAGAGTCGATGGTATCGAGCTTTCCGAGATCCACGCGGCCAGCGTGGTCGGTGCGGACGTATACCTCGATGTTCTGTGTGAAATCAATGCGGCTGAACTTCAATGTGAGTTCGCGCGAGGGCAGCGGCTCGCCATTTCTGCCACGCACTTCTAGCAAATGTCCGCGGCCGGTTGGCGAGAAAAAGGCGGTGCCCACGCGGGACTTGTTGAGATCGCCGTTGATCTCATAGGTCGATTCCGCAGTGAGTTTTTCAGGATCGCCACCGGTGGTTGGCGTGATGGTACCGCGCAGGGTGAGCGTGAGTTTCAGCAGATCCGCAGGGACTTGGAAGGGGACTTCCAAAACGGGCTTCAGTGCCAGGTGTTCCGCGATGACCCGCTCGGTGGTGACTCCGCCCAGCAGCTCTGCCTTGAGCGTGATCGCGGGCTCCTTGATCCGGTCGAGCGGAATTTCGTAACCGTGATTGGTCAGCCGGACGCGGAGGTGGAGTTTGGCTTCCTGATCGGCGAGGAGCTGTTCGCGTTCGAGGTGGAACTTGGCATCGAGCGCGAGTTCCTCACTCCGCTCCGCGAGGGAAACCTGCGAGGCGAGTGTGCCATTCTGCACAATGCCTTCGGTAACAGGTTGGTTCGACGTGTCCGGGATGATGATGCGTCCATTGGCATCGGCGGAGAGTTTTTCCCGTCCCAACAGAATGCTGGCGGTGGGAACCGCATTTCCCTTTTCATCGAAAATACGCGCGCTTTGTCCGGTGGCGGTGCGTTCCACACACGGAATCAAGCTGCCCTTGCGGATCAGCGCCCGCGCGGAAACCTGCCCGCCGACGAAATCCACCAGCCACGCTCCCGCGCCGCTCAATTCCGGCAGCGCGATCGTTTCCCGATGCTGGACCAGCGGATTTTGGGCGAACGCCAGTCGCCGTTCGTGATGCGGCACCAGCCCGTCGAGACCAATGGAAACATCCGGCTCGTGGCCGTTGCTGGCGAGGTAGGCGGGCAGATCGACTTCATAAATGCGGATGAGCAGGTCCGGCGTGTTTTTCAGATCGAGTGTGAGTGACGCGGCTGCATCGGAGCTCATCAGCTTCGGCATGCCGGGAGCGAAGGCGATGCGGGTTTCCTGCTGGAGAGATTTAAACTCCGAGGGATCGAGCAAGGTTCCCCAGCGCGCCGGGCTTTCGCCAGCCATCAAGCGGGCGCGGGCATGGATCTGTGAGAGTCTTTTTTCAGCAATAAACGGCGCGAAGTCTGAGGCTGAATCCGTCTGGTTGAGGAAATGATTCAGATAGGATTCGATCAGCGGAAGATCGTCACCGACGGGCGGGCAGGCGGTGGCATCGGTGAAATCGGCGTCCAGCTTGGCCAACGGGCGGCTCTCGTTTTCCCTCACGATGAGCAGCTCATGCCGTTGGCGCGGCAGGGCGAGGAACGCGAGGAAGTCATCCTTCGGGAAATTTCCCAGCTCCATTTGCAGCCGCAGGTGATGGAAAAGCACGTGGGCTTTCAGCGAATTCATCGCAGGCGGAAGGGTGAGCACGAAATCGCGGCAATGGCTCAAATGGTCGGCATGGGCTTTCATATCGCGCTCGAAATCCGTTTCACTGCCCGGCCGGAGTTTTGCGAGATAGGCGAGATCGAATAGTTCGCTGGATCGCAACGTCGGGTGGAGTTGCAGCAGGGAAGCCAGTTGGTCGGAGGTGAGTTTCTGATGAATCGAAAGGCTGCCGAAAATCACCGGCTTCGCGAGCGAGAGTGAGCGTTCGATCAGCGGAACCACGCCCGGGAGGTCCGCGCGATCGAGGTTTTCGAGAAACCAGCGGATTTCGGGTTCATCGAAGTTTTTCACATGGTCCAGTTCCCGGAACAACCGCTGGCCGCTATATTCCGTGTAGGGCGTTTCGGGAGATTTTTCGATCGCCGCCTTTTCAAACGCCTCCTCGGTGATGAGCGCCGGATCCACCCGCGTGGGCAGGCTCGCCGCCGCCGCCGCAGCGTCCGGGCGCGCGTCGTCGAATTTTAAATTCAGCCGCTTGATCAGCTCTGCCAGCGAGGCATCCGGTTTTTTCTGGTAATCCATCAGCAACTGGCGGTTCTCCAGCGTCTTCATACCCTCGCCGGAAATGTAATTTTCCTTGCGCTCGGTGGCAGCCTTCCACTCCGCCATCACCGTCCGGAATTGGGCGTCGCGGCCGGCCAATTGGTGATCGAGCGCCGTGTGGAAATACGCGTTCTGTGTCCCGGGAATCAAGTCAGTCAGCGCCGCCGTCCGGGTGGCGGGATCGGCAAAGCGCTCGCGGAACGAATCATCGTCGGCATGAAGGGGGACGCAGGCAAGAAACAGACAGATGAGGGTTCTTCTCATCCGTAAGGTCTAGCCGCTGCTGATAGCATGGGAAGGTGAAAATCGAAGCATGATGGGAATAGGGCCGCCCAAACCGTCCATCAAAAGATCATGCACCCCAACGGCGAGCGATACCGGGGCGCGTTCGATCACCCCCAGAATCGCGACCTTTCAGGCCGCCAATGCTTTGCACCGTCTGACGCAGGACGTTGCCCTGGGCTGAGGGATGTAGTCCCGTTGGGCCAGGGCGTGTTAATGATAAATGACACCGGAGAGGCCAAAGACTGGGAAAGGACGCCCCTGTCGGAACCTTGGATCGCGGTTCGAATTTTGGAAATTGACGAGGAATCTTCTTCCGTGCGTCTCGGCGCGAGAACTCAATCTTGAAGAATCCATCCGGCCAATTTTCAGCCAGCCACTTACAACGAGCGCTCCGGAAACTCACTCTTCCACCTTGCCAGCGCACTCCGGATTTCCTCCGCCTCGCGGGTAGGGCTCAGTTCCCAAATCAATGGGCAGTCCGCCGGGAAAAATTTCAGCAACGCGGCATAGTCAAGTGTGCCGGAGAACGGCACCCGGTGGTCGCGGGCCGGCCATTGAACGTCATGGACATGTCCGCCTATCAGTCGTGGCGAAATTTTTTCCAACCACTCGACATGATCGAGCAGACCGAGGTTGTGCTTCAGTTGGACGTGCCCGAAATCATGCCAATAGCCCACCCAAGGATTGTCCGCGAAATGGTCCTGTAGCGCAATCATCTCCCGCTCGGTCGGCACGTCCTCGAATCTCGACCGCGACTCAACCGCGAGTTTCACGCCCACCTCCGCCGCTCTTTCCGCGATCTTCGTCAGCGCTTCGATCGCCCGGTGCAGATACAGCGGTCCCAATTGCTCGCGCTTTTTCACGAATGCCAGCTTTGCCTTCACGTAATCCGGATCGTGCTGCCCGCCTTCGGACACGGTGACGGTGAGTGCTTTCGTGAATTTTTGCGGATTCATCGGCACCGATCCCATATGCAGCACCAGATATTGCGCCTGAAATTCCGCCGCGAGATCCAGCGTGCGCAGGGTCATGTCCATCGCCCGCTGCCGTTCGAAGGGGCGGTGCGAGGTGAATTCATACGCATCCGGCGCATCGATCATCACTTCCACCGGCGAGGGGAAATAATTATGCACTCCGGAGCAGCGGAAAAGCCCGCGTTCGTATGCCTTTTTAATTCCGGGCAGCTTTGCAATCGTCATCCCATGCGAGAGCTCGATGTTGGAAAATCCCAGTTCGACGATCTCTTCGATCATCGTTTCTCCGTCCGAGTGACGGCTGTTATTCCAGCATGAAGAAAAGGCGAGCATGGGTAAAATCGAAGAAAAGCTGCCCTTGTTTAAACGCGAATGGAGGCGTGCTCCAATCTCAAAATCAGCCCGCTTGGATTGCCGCTGCTCGAACTCTCTCACGGAGGCACCCCGCAGTGGCCTGAGTATGAAATGGACGGAATGACGTTACCCGTCATGCTCACGCCATGCGATTCGTGATGAAGCAGAAATTCTGGAGTTTGGGCGATGATTTCGTGATCCGGGATGAGAATGGAAATGACTGTTATATCGTCGATGGCCGGGCATTCAGTTTTGGAAACCAGCTCAGCATCCGCGACATGCAGGGCAACGAATTGGCGACCATCCGCGAGCGTTTGCTGTCCTGGGGACCCACTTACGAGATCGCGCAGCCGGGGCAGGCGGTCACCGTGGTCAAGAAGGAGCATTTCACGTTCTTCTACTGCAAGTTCGAGATCGATGGACCCGGCAGTCAGAATTACGAGGCCAGCGGTGATTTTCTCGATCATGAGTATGAGATCCAGAGCGGCTATGGAACTGCGGCCACCATCTCCAAGACGTGGTTTTCCTGGACCGACACGTATGGTATCGAAATCGCCGACCACGAGGAAACCATACTCCTGCTAGCCACCGTGGTGGTGATCGATCTCATCTGCCACGACGAAAATGGGAAAAGTTAGGGGCCTGGGCAAGCCGTACTCCCTCTCGTATCATTCAAATCCGGGTCGTGTTTTGCAATTGTCCATAGGGTGAAATGCAACGTCCTTTGATCAATCCCGCATGGTGCCGATTGCGGGGGCTGGCAACTGGCCGGATTCCAGTTGTTTCCGGATCATATTGATTCCAACAGTAAGGGAACATCGTCTGCTGGAATGATTTCATGAAAGTTCACGAAATCATGAGCCGGAACCCCTATTGTTGTTCCCCGCAATCCACGCTGATCGATATCGCCTCCCGGATGCGGGACATGGATGTGGGGATCATCCCGGTGTGCGAGGGAAAGGAGATGCGGGGGGTGATCACGGATCGGGATATCGTGATCCGGGCGATGGTGATGGGCCTGAATCCGGCAATGACTCTGGCAGAACAGGTGATGAGCGTTGATGTGACTTGTTGTTTCGAAGATCAGGATGTCGGCGAGGCGGTTGCGCTGATGGAGGAAAAGCAGATCCGCAGATTGGTGGTTTTGAATCGGGAGAACCAGTTGGTGGGAATGATTTCGTTGGGCGATATCGCGGCGAGGGGAAGCTATTACGAACGGTGCGGAGAGGCGCTGAGTGTCATTTCCAAACCCTCCCCGATGCCTGCGAAGCTTCCGGGAACGGTGTGATCAGTCCGCCATTGAGGCGGTCGTAGCCTTGCGAAGTTGGCCGAACCGGCCATTCTCAAACTTCTTGGAATAATTTTCTAAGGATGTTCCCGCGATTGTGTCTTCATACTCGGAAGCATGACCACCCACCCGCCGATTCATGGAAACTCAAACCGCCACTGTCCGTTCCCAGGCTGATGCCGGACGAGCGCCCGTGATCCCGTTCCGACAGCCTATGGAGGAAAAGCCCACACTCCGGCAGGTTTTCGCAGCGGAAGAATCACCGCTCCTGCGCTACGCCTACAGCCTCGTCGGCCAGCGGGAGACGGCGGAGGATCTCGTGCAGGAGGCGTTTCTCAGACTCCATGAAAATTGGGCGGACGTCACCAACCCGCGCGCCTGGCTTTTTAGATCCATTAGAAATCTCGCTCTCAACCACCTCCGCGACCACAAACGTGAAACCACTCTTGAAACCGGCCGGGAATGGGAAAGCCAATCGCCCGATCCCGAACAAGCCCTCGGCAAACTGGAAGCAATCGGCACGCTTCAGTTGTTAGTCGCCGAACTCCACGAAGACGACCGCGCCCTCATTTCACTCAAATACCACGAAGGCCTCAAATATGACCAAATCAGCGAACGCACCGGCCTAAGCGTCGGCAACGTTGGCTACAAACTTCACCACGCCCTGAAAAACCTCGCCGACTCCCTCCGCCGCCTCGGCGTTGAAACCGCCGACGGCTGAGTAATTTTCCCGAAAATTGAACACTGAAAACCCGCAAATTTTCCCCATGAACGACTCCACTCCATTCGACACCATTGGCGACGAGCCTATTGAGGCTCGCATCGTCTCATGGGTGCTCGGTGAAGCCTCCGCCTTTGAAGCCGCGGAGCTTGAGCGTTTGTGCGAGGAGCGCCCCGAACTCCTCGTCTTTCGCCACCGCATGCGCGCCCTCCACGGCCTCCTCACCGAAGCCGAATCCGCCGAGCCCGACAATTCCTGGAAGCTTCCCGCCGAGAAACGCAAGGTTCTCGATGAAATCTTCGGCGAGGAAAAACCGAGCCGCCTCGAGGACGACGCGGACTTCCAAATCCGCCGCAGCGGCCGTCGCGCACTGCTGGCAATTGCTGCCTGCCTGATTCTGACGATCGCTGTCGCAGGACTCATAGGTCCTAGAAGTCTCATAAGTCCCATGGGCCTCACGAAGAGCCTCGAATCCGACACCACCCCCAAGCTCAAATCCAAATCCAACGCTGCCGCCGAGCTCGCCGAGCTCAACAAGGCAGTCCGCGATCAGGAGGAAAAGGTTGACGAGCGCCGGAAGCTGCTTACGACCATCACTAGGACCAAAGGCATCATCTACAAGGGACAGGATTCATTCTACGGCCAATCCGGTGTGAATGAAGATCAAGGTGCTCAGCATGCGTTGGAAACCTATAATAAGGTCGAGCAAGACAAGGCGCAGCTTGAAAACCAGATCAACGGCTTGCTCAAATACGACAACGATCAGTTGATGACTTATGCGTCCGGATTGGATCTCCCGGACAATACCATCAAGAGTTTATATCCGCAGTATAAGGAGAATCAGCTCAAGTTGGCCAAACTGAAATCCGAAGGGTTGGCCGAAAATCATCCGGAGGTTGTCGCTGCAAAGGAGCAGACAGAGGCAATGAAACACCAGATCGACGAAGGCGTGGTCAATCTCAGGGCAACCATGCAATCGCAACTCGCCGTGGCAAACGATCGTCTGAAAAACGTCGAAGTCAGAAGAGACGATACCCGGGAAGAGGCTATCAGACGCGGCCTCGATGCCCAGGACTACGTCGATGCCAAGCGCGATTACGAATCCGACCAGCAGCGTCTCCAACAACTGAAGCTAAAGCAGATAGAGAAAAGCGTTGAGCTGGGCGCAATCGCTGGGGGCCTTGCCAAGAATGAGGCGAGCCAGGCGCAGCTCGAGGGCGGTGCAAATGGGGGCAATTTCGATCGTTCGTTCAGCGATGGAGCGCCGATCGCACAGTCGGCTCCTGTGGCTCCAACTGCATCGCCCGCACCGGCGGCACCTCCCATGGAGTTGGCGAAGGAAGAGTCGGAAGGAATTGATATTCGGGGAGTAGATTCACGGATCAGGCCGAGGGTTGTCCCTTCGTCGCCGGAAGAAATACCGGGCGTCGCCACAGACAGCGCGATCGCGGCCACCGATGAAAGAGATATGAACGAGAGCGTGGCCAATGGCGCTTCCGATTTGATCAGCGGTCGCATTCATCTAACGGCAGGTATGACCCATGATCTCCGCAGTGCCGACAAGGTGATCAGCAACAACAGTGATGCAATTCTCGATGGTCCCAGTGGGACAGGCGGTGGTGCCGATGGGGCCGCTGCTTCATCCGAGTTTCAAAAGTTGGAGAAGGACTCGCAAACTACAGCAGGTGTTTCCGTCGGCGGGGAATTGGCGGATTTGGAACCCGCCATGGACAAGGCTGTTACTGCCAGCCCGGCGCAGCCAAGGGCCGCCACGCACTTACGTCAACCCCGACCGTTCGTCCCCCCGCAAGCCCAGACGGCTCCGACCGAAACCGATGGCAAAAAAGAAATGACTCAGGAATTTCTGCCTCCGGGAAGAACGGGCGAATACCTCTTCCGTGTGCCGGAGTTTAGTAAGATGGCCGCGCCCGCCAAGAAGACTCCGCTCGAATCCATGGAGGAAATCGCCGCGACCGACGAGCCCTATTCCACCTTCTCCCTCAACATCAACGACGCCTCGTTCCAGATCGCCAAGGCCGCGTTGGAAAAGGGTGAGCGCCCCGATCCGACTGCGATCAAGGTGGAGCAGTTTTACAATGCCGTGGACTACGGCGATCCCGGACCAGCTTCTAACGAGCCAGTCGCGGCCACCATCGAACAATCGGCGCATCCGATCATTCCCGGTCGCAATCTGGTCAGGGTCGCTCTCAAAACCGCAGCAGCCGGTCGCAGTGCGTCACAACCTCTTAGACTCACTCTGCTCGTTGATCAATCCGGCTCGATGGTTCGCGAAGACCGCCGCTCTGCGATGGCGAATGCGTTGAAACAACTCAGCGGATTGCTTACGAAAAACGATCACCTCACCGTGATCGGATTCTCCCGCGAATCCCACTTGCTCGCCGACAATCTGACTGGCGACCAAGCCACAAAACTTAGCGATCTCGTCAATCAAACCGCCAGCGAAGGCGGCACCAATCTCGAACAAGCGCTCAATCTCGGCGAACAAATGGCTGCCCGCCGACACCTCTCCGGTGAGCAGAACCGCATCGTCCTTTTCACCGACGGAGCCGCCAATCTCGGCAACGCCAATCCCGAGCGCCTTGCCGAACGCGTGAAAACCATGCGTCAGAAAGGCATCGCATTCGACATCGCAGGCATCGGTGCAGATGGCGTGAATGATCGTCTATTGAGCGAACTGGCCCGCAATGGCAACGGCCGTTACTATGTCGTTAGTGATGAAAAGAACGATAGCTTCGCCCGACAACTCGCCGGTGCCTTCCGCCCGGCAGCGGAGAACGTGAAAGTCCAGGTGCATTTCAATCCGGGTCGTGTCGGCAGATATAAATTGATCGGCTTCGAGAAGGATCGGCTGAAAACCGAGGACTTCCGCAATGACGCCGTGGACGCCGCCGAGCTCGCGGCAGAGGAGGCGGGTGTCGCCATCTATCAAGTCGAGACCCTGCCGCAGGGAACCGGCGAGATCGGTGAAGTGAGCGTGCGTTTCCGCGATACATCGAAGGGCGAAATGGTCGAACGCAAATGGACCATGCCATTCGAATCCACCACTCCGGCATTCGACCGCGCCACGCCCTCCATGCAGCTCGCCGGGCTCTCGATGCTCGCCGCCGAAAAGCTTCGCGGTGGACCGCTGGCTGACGCCATCGATTTCAAACAACTCACCGGACCTCGCTCGTTAGTGAAGCAGTTTTATGGAAGCAGCAGCCGCGTGGCTGATATGCTCCGGGTGATCGGGAAACTCGAATAAACCGAATTTACAAGGCCTTTACCCACTTCAAGGGAGAACCGTGTCAAAAAATATAAAGTTATGAAAACCACCACCACGGAACAACGGCGCTCATGCCGTCTTTGGATCCTCACTCTTCTTTTAACCATGGTCAGCCTCGCATGGTCAGATGAACTGACGGACCGCGTCGTCATTCTCCCCATCGAGAGAGCCCCGAAGGAAGTCCCGCTGTTTTTCTCCGCCACCGCTGATGTCGATGCCCATGTCGGTCTATCTGAAATCACCGGCGAGCAGCATCTGGCATTCCACATCCATCAGGGAAAGCCGATGACCCTCAGTCTCGGCCTGAGCGGGGCGGGGGAGGTGATTTCCGTCACGGGCGAGGGACTCCGCGATTGGTCCGTCCGAGTGGCGGAAGGGGGAGCGCGCTTTCTCGATGTGCGGCCGATTTTGGCGGATGGCAAACAGCCGACCGATCTTCAAGTGGTGGTGAAAACCCAACAGAAGATCGAAAAAAGCTCCGGGAGCCTGTTACTTCCCAATCCCGGCGCGGCCACCGGATTTTCCCTGAAGGTCAAGCTCACCGCCGACGCCGGTGTGGATCTCCGGGTCGTCAAGGCCGAGGGACTCGCGCCGCTCGGTGCGGCGGATTCCCACCAATTTCTAGGAACGGGCACTGCCACGTTGGAAGTCGGGGTGGCTGCTGACGATTTCGCCACGCGTGCCATCGAGCTGATGAATGTTTCCGTGGTCGGCAAGCGCGCTGAAGACGGCGGCAATGTTTCATTCCATCTCACCGGCAGGGCACGTGCCGCAACTGTGGGTGCGTCGATTGAGCTGCTAGGTGGCGGCGCGGCGTTGTCCGGCTCGGTTTCCGGCGATGGCTGGCATGTGGCGTTGAGGCAGAAGAACGGCGGGTTTGTCTACGATCTCATCGTGGATCGTAGTGGTGAGTTTCCCGTGGCTTTGGACATCGAAGTGCCGGTGAAGCACAAGGGCGATTGGAATACCCTCAACTTCAAATTATCCGCCGGTGTGGTTGTTCCCGTGTGGCTGGAAGGCTTGGGGGAGGGCATTTCGTTCAACCGCGACCTCGCTGTCGTCCCCGAACGTGATGGAAAAAACTGGCGTGGATTTCTCCCTTCGGCCGGGCAGGCCACGATGGCGTGGCGCTCTGCCGATGTAGTGGCGGATGGAGCCTTGTTTTTCTCCAGCACCGAAACGAGCGACGTGAGGGTGGGTAGCGGATTGCTCCGCCAGACGACTGTGGTGGACCTGCGGGTGCTTCAGGGAAAACTCTCGGAACTCGCGCTGACACTGAATGGTCCGGGTGAGGTTCTATCTGTTTCAGGCGATCCGGTGCTCGGCTGGTCGGTGCGGCAGGATGGTGCGGTCAGACGACTCGAAGTGAAGCTCAGCCGCCCCATCGAAGGCAGCGGTCGCATCGTCATCGAGGCTCAATCCGCCCTCGGCAGTTTCCCGGTGCGGGCGGAAGCGATGCGCATGGCTCCGGTCGGTGCGCTCCGCCACAGCGGCTGGCTGCGGGTGGCGAACGAAGGGGCGGTGCGCATCGAAGTAGCGGACGCGCGTGGTTTGATCCAACTCGCGCCCGGACAATTTCCCGGCGGCGTTGATGAAAAACTCCGGCAGGTTTTTGTCTATCGGTTTCCATCGGCGGATTTCGGATACGCCATCCAGGCGGATCAGGTGCTGCCGGAGATCGGCGTGACCGAAGTCAGCGTCTATGAACTTGCGGAGACGGACCGGCGCATTATCAGCGATCTGGAATTGGACATTCGCGAGGCCCCGTTGCGGGAGTGGGAGTTTGAAATCCCGGCGGACTATGCCGTGGCGTCGGTCACGGGTGCCGAAGTGGCGGACTATTCCGTGGCCACCGAGGCGAAGGATGGTCACCGCCGGCTCAAGGTCATTTTCAAGCAGGCCGTCGGAAACCGTCAACTCCTGAGCGTCAGATTGGAGAAGAACGATGCCGCAAAAGCAGGCCCTTGGGAACTTTCACCGCTGGGATTTCCCGGGGCAAAATCGCGCCGTGGCTACATCGGTGCGGTGGCGGCTGCTGGCTATCGATTGGTGGCCGGAAAAACGACAGGCGTAGCGGAAGTGCCTATCACCTTCTTTCCGAAAAAGACGGAAGGCCTGCAACAATCGTTCCGTCTGCGTGACGGGGATTGGCAGGTGGCACTCACCGTCGAAGCGCTCGGCCAAAGCGTGCAGGCCGATGTTTTTCACCTCTACTCGCTGAAGGCGGGCGTGGTTTATGGCAGCGTCCTGATCAACTATTTCGTCGTTGGCGCGCCTGCCACCGGTTGGAGAATTTCGGTGCCGGAGGTGGTCGGAAACGTCGAGGTCACCGGCCAGAATGTCGGGCGGGATTGGCGGCGTGAGGGGAACATCGTGATCGTCCCGCTGTCGCGTCCGGTGCTGGGAACAGGCACTGTTTTACTCACTTTCGAGCAACCGATGAATGCCCGTGGCGGAATTCTATCACCGGGCGAGGTTCGTCCGCTGGATGTGCAGGCCGAGCGTGGCTACGTGCAGGTGGTTAGTCCGCTTCAGGTGAAGTTGGAAAAACCCGCAAGTGAAGGCCCGTTGCTCGCCATCGATCCAAGCGAGCTGCCTGCGGAGTTCCGATTGTTGAGCAGTGCCCCGACTTTAGCGGCATGGCAGTACACCGCCCGAGATTTCAAAATCGACATGAAAATTCAATGGTATCCGCAGGGTGAAACGGTCGAGCAGGTCGTCGATTTCCTCAAACTCTCCAGCCAGGTATCACGCGACGGCCAATGGGTGACCGACGCCCGGTTTTTTGTGAAATCGCGGGGTCGCAGTGCCTTGCGCATGGTGCTCCCGAAAGGTGTTTCGTTGTGGGAAGCCAAGGTGGATGGTGACGCGGTGAACGCCCGCTCGGACGGTGGTGAAACGCTGATTCCCATTCCGCTGAAGACTGATCCTAACCAGGCGGTGGAAATCGCCCTACGCTACGGAGCACGTTCGGATGATTCGACGAAACCCCGCCTCGTCGCACCGAAATTGGCAGCGCCCGTCGTGATTGGCGAGTGGACGGTGACTGGCGATGAGGGCCGCCAACTCGTGCCACGTGGTGGTTCGGCGGAGCTGGTTCGTCCGGTTCTGGCAGAAAGTGGTTGGGAATGGCTGTCCAGGCAACTGCGGGGTGTGACGGTCTTGCTGGTGTTAGGTGCCGCCACCCTGTTGCTCGGAAGGGGCGAATCCTCAGGCACCCGGAGGGTTTTCTCGATCCTGTGTGCCATCGGCTTCGTCTCCGTTGCGGTGGTCCTCGGTGTCACCGCCGCAGCCACTGGCAGAGGGAGCGCCCCGGTGTTGGAATACGCAGCTCCTGTCGTGGCAGCCGGAAGCGAGGTGGCGGTTGAAATTGGCAACGTCGCCCCATGGGTGGCACGGACTAGCATGGGCATGTGGTTGGTTTTGATCCTCGGAGCCAGCGTGATGGTGTTCGGTCGAATGATCAAAGGCCGCCTGTTGATGGCTGGCGGACTGGCGTTGATCCTCGCCGCATTTCTATCCGTTCGCGGAGGCGCGGCCTTGTCTCTGGGAGTGATCGCCTCGATCGGCCTGTGGTGGTTGATGCCACGGATCTGGCAGTTGATTTGCGACGCCCGCGGCAGGAAGGTCGCCGAGGTTGCTGCGGCGGTGATGATTCTAGCGGTCGGGTTTTTTAACCACGCTGGTGCTGCGGAAATACCCGGAGTGAAGCCTGCGGAATCCATGATCCACGATTGGCGGATTCGGGATGGAAGACTTCACGGAACCATCGACGTGACACTGCGCGGCGAGCTTGGAGATCGCTTTCTGCTACTCCAAGCACCGGCGACGCTCAGTGGATTCGAGGGCGCTGGCTTGCGTCTGGTGAAGGCACCGCTGAATGGTGCGGATGCCTATTTCCTCGTCGCTGAAAACAGCGGGCGCATGACCGGAAAGGCGATCTTTGAAATGCCCTTGGCGGATCCGGGTAAAGGCTGGACGATGCCTGGCGGACCGGCGGCGATGCGGCAGGTGACCATGCGCTGGGATCAGGCGGGGTGGGAATTTTTCTCTCCCACTGCGGCCAAGATCCAGTCTCTAGCAGGGATGGGTGCCAATGAGAGCGGGGCCGTGATGGTACTCGGCCCGGAGAATCCCATTACAATCCAAGCCCGCCCGAAACAGCGCGACATCGGAGCCGAGGAAACGAAATTTTTCTCCGAAGTTTCCAATCTATTTCTGCCCGGACCCGGCGTGGTGAACGGCAGACATCGTGTGGCAATCCGGCCGGCGCAGGGACGGGTTTCCTCGCTGCTGATCAGCGTGCCCGCAGGCTTCACTGTTAGCGATGTGGTCGATGGACCGGTCGGCTCGTGGCGTTTCGATCCTGAAAAACGCGAACTGCGTGTTTCCGTGGAGCCAGCGCAGGATCGGGCGTTTGCTCTGACGATCGAAACCCAGCGTGGCGAGGGTGCGTTGCCGATGAATCTGGAACTGGAACCCGTCCGCGTGAATGGAGCGGCGGGCGAAGTGGGATTTCTGGCTCTGGCGTTCGGAGATGATGCGCAACCGGAGTCGGTGGATATCGAAGGTCTATCAAGAGTGAACCCGGAAGATTTCGGGGGAAAACTCATCCCGCGCGACAAGGAGGGAAATCCGTTGGTATTGCTGCAACAGGCGTTCCGTTACGGTTCGGGCGAGGTGAAGGCGCGGGTCAAAGTCGCAGCGGTCGCGCCGGAACTGAGGGCGGAGTCCTGGCAGTTGGTCTCGCTGGGAGAGGATCGCATGGTCATCGCCGACGACCTGACCGTCACCATCACGCGTTCCGGAGTGTTTCGCTTGGCGGTCGAAATTCCCGATGGTTTGGAGATCGAAAGCGCGACCGGCGAGGGGCTGAGCCACTGGACGGAAGGGAAATCCGGCAACACCCGCATTCTCACGCTGCATCTGGCTGGGAAAACGATCGGCAAACGCGAGTTTAATCTAACTTTGACAGGGCGGCCGCCCGATCCGCAGGTGAAGTTCGCGGTTCCAAGGCTTTCCCTGCGCGATGCGTCGCGGCAGACGGGAGTGGTGACCATTGTCCCTGAGCGTGGTTTGCAGGTCCGTGCGGTGGATCGGGAAAATGTTTCCCACCTTGATCCCCGCGAACTCGCTGAAGCGCCGAAGGATTCCGCACGCGCCGCTGTCCGTCCCGGTGCCCTGGCATTCCGGCTGTTGCAAAGCGATTGGGTTCTCAATCTCGCCATCAGCAGGCTCGCTCCTTGGGTGACCGCGCAGGTCTATCATGAGGCCACGTTGCGCGAGGGCCAGATGCTCACACGGGCTGTTATCGGTTATAAAATCGAAAACGCGTCGTTGAAATCGCTGCGTGTCAAGATCCCGGGACTCGACGCGAAGTCCGCCGCCACGGTGAGGGCGAGTGGTGCGGCGGTTGCTGATTTCGTACAGGTCCCCGGCGAGGACGGACTCTGGGAAATCCGCTTCCAACGCGGCGTGGCGGGAGAAACCAGCGTGGACATCGAGTATCAACGGGCCAGCAAGGATGATGGCACAGAAGTCGTCCAACCGATCGTTTTGGAAAACGTGAAGAAGCTTTCCTACTTCGTCGCCGTGCGCGCGGGGGGCAGGCTGGAACTTGAATCCGGTACCCAACCTCGTGGCTGGCAGAAGGCGGATTGGGCGGTCTTGCAATCCTCGCTGGGTCAGGTGGCGGGCAATGTCGCGCCGCTGATGGCCTATCGTGTGGACGATCCTGAAGGCCCGTTGACCGTGGTTTTGAAACGCCATCAATTGGCTGAACTCCAGAAACTCCGCGTGGCGTCCGGCAGTCTGACCACCCTGATGTCGCCTGATGGAGATGCACTGACGGCCGTCGATTTGAAAATGCAGGTCACGGTGAAGGGGGCGCTGCGCCTGAAACTTCCGAAAAACGCCGCACTTTTCAACGTGCTGGTGAATGAAGAGGGGGCCAGCTTGGTTCGCGAGGGAGATGACTGGCTGTTCCATGTTTTCCCATCACCCGAGGTCGGACGACCTGCCACCGTGCGCTTTGTTTACTCCGCCGGTACTTCCAAGGGTAGGCACCTCGAAGGCCCGATTCTGAACGTGCCGATGGAAAATCTAACCTGGCGCGTGCT
>JBDSZP010000098.1:0-17373 GCA_039925065.1 Luteolibacter sp. | reverse complement strand
CAAACGCTACACCGTCGCCGCCGCGAACGACGTTCCCGGACGCGATCCGAAGAACTGGCAGTTTCAGGGCTCCAACGACGGCTCGACCTGGAGCACTCTCGACACGCAGAGCAATCAAACGTTCCCCGGGCGCTATCAGGTGAACACCTACACCGTGGCCAGCCCGGCCTCGTATCGCTACTACCGCCTGAATGTCACCGCGAACAATGGCGACGCCAGCGGCCTCCAGCTCTCCGAGTTCGGGCTGCTCACCGACACGGGCCGCACGATTCCGGACGGCACCTACCGCGTGGCCAGCCGCTACAGCAACAAGATCATCAAGGCCTCCAGCGGCGGCACGGCCAATGGCACCCAGCTCGTTCAGTGGAGCTACGACGGCGGCGGCGATCAGAAGTGGACATACACCTACCTGGGCAATGGCCAATACAAAGTCACCGGCGTCGCCAGCGGCCGGGTGATGGATGTCTCTGGAAACAACAATAACAATGGCAGCAATCTCAACCTCTGGGATTGGGTGAGTGCCAACAACCAGAAGTGGGTCATCAACCCGATCGGCGACGGCTGTTTCAAGCTCGTCGCCGTCCACAGCGGCAAAGTGGCCGACGTGGCAGGACCCAGCACAGCCGATGGCGCGGCCGTTCACCAGTGGGACTATGTGGGGGCGCTGAACCAGCAATGGTCGTTCTCGACCGCACCTTGAGTTGAACCACGTGATACCCGGCGGACCGCGGCGTTTCGGCGCGCGGTCCGCCCATTCTCTCTTCAGGGTATGTCCGATCAATGGCTCCGCCTTAAATTCCGATGGGTACTCGCCACATGGATCGTGGCCACCGGCGGAATCGTGTTCGTATACCTGCGGTCTGAAGCGCCGGTGCCCGAAAATTCCCCACCTGGCCGTCGGGCTGGCTCTCCGCCACGGATCGGATGGTGATGACAGCGGAGGGCTGCTAGAAAACCTCTCCGCGCAATGGGCGGATCGCGAGCCGGCGGCGGCCCTTGGTTGGGTCAGGACCCAACCGGGCGGCGAGTGGCACGACCGGCTCCTGGCCCGCGTGGCGTTCGTCCTTTCCAAGGCCGATCCGCACGCCGCCGCCTGCCATGTGGCTAAAGATATGGAGCCGGGAACCCTGCAGGACGAGGCCGTCATTTCCATCCTGCACCAGTGGATGACCAAAGACCCGCAGGCAGCCGCAACCTGGGCCGCCGAATTCCCCGAAGGAGACCTCCGCTCACGCGCGCTGAACGAACTTCAAAACCGGCAGCAGCAGTAATGCAGCCGAGATGGATGGCGTGCCTTACACCATGGCATGACCTAGCCGGAAGCGTCTTCAATGAGGATGCGTTGGATTGCGCGACTCGTGATCGCAGTGGCGGCGGTGCGGTAGCGTTGGTGCATGAGATCGCAAAGAACAGCCATGAGGAAGGCGGTGGAGCGGATATCGAAGCGTTGGTGAAGGGACTGGCGGGCCATGCCAGGATGGTCCCTGTCCTTGAGGTCACCTGCGATCTGGTTGAGCGAAGCCAGCCCGGTGACCACGGAGCTGAGCAGGGATTGGAGGAAACCGGCAGCGGAGAATTTGCGGGAATTGCGGATGATCAACCGGGTCTGGCTTGCGATCAAATCAAGGTCGGGCAGGCTCGGCCACGAGCGGCCGGCGGGTAAGGCTTTTGACATACCGAGCTTGCCGGTTCGCTCACCTAGTCAATCTTTTATTCGAATAATTTGCGCGATCGCCTGACGCGAATGGATACCCTCCTTGAAAAGGAATACCTAACATCCGCGTTTAACTTTTGTCGCTAAAATCCCTCTTCGCCCATCCATGAAAAGAACTCCGCCACGCTTCGCCATCCCGTCCGTCCTCGCGATCCTGCCTTTCGCCCTGCTTAATGCCGTTTCCGCCGCTGGAACACCGGAACTCTGGTACCAGCAACCGGCATCCCAGTGGACCGAGGCCCTGCCCATCGGCAACGGGCGCATCGGAGCCATGATTTTCGGCGGCATCGGGGAGGAGCGGATCCAGTTCAACGAGAGCACCGTCTGGACCGGGAAACCCCACGAATATCAGCACGATGGAGCGGTGAAATTCCTTCCCGGCCTGCGTGATCTTTGCAATGAATCCCGCCAACTCGCGATCCGGGCGGATGAACTCGACAAAACCGGTGATCATGCCGGAGCCGATCAAAAACGTGAGGAAGCCAGGGCGAAACAAAAGGAAGCGGAGGACCTCGGAGACAAGGAATTCATGAGTATCCCGCTCGGCCAGAAGTCCTATCAGCCCTTCGGAGATCTGAAAATTGCGTTTTCTCGCGGTGGCACTGCCGGGGATTACCGCCGCAGCCTGGATCTGGACTCGGCCGTCTCGAAGGTGAGCTATCAGATGGATGGCGTCACTTTCCATCGCGAGACATTCGCCTCGTTTCCGGATCAGGTGATTGTCGTCCGGCTCACTGCCGACAAGCCCGGCAGCATCAGTTTCACGGCCAGTCTGTCCAGCCCGCACTCTCAGACGAAAACCTCGCTCCGGCCAGGTGATCAGCTCGCTCTATCAGGCCAGGTGGAGGAAGGCGGCGTGAGATTCGAATCCCGCGTCCGGCTCACCCATCAGGGCGGCGAGGCGACGTCCAATGACGGGGCGGTCACCCTCAGTGGAGCGGATTCGGCCATGCTTGTCCTGACGGCGGAAACATCTTTCGTGAACTTCAAGGACATTTCCGGCGATCCTGCTGCCCGCTGCGATGCCAGATTGGCCGCCATCGGGACAAAGGATTTCGATAGCTTGCTCAAGGCCCATCGCGATGACCATCAGGCGCTTTTCCGGCGTGTCTCTATCGACCTCGGCAACACCGCGAGTATCAACCTCCCCACCGACCGGCGGCTTCGTGATTTTTCCAGTGGAAATGATCCGGACCTCGCCGCGCTGACCTTCCAATACGGCCGCTACCTCCTGATCGCCTCCAGCCGCCCCGGCGGACAGCCTGCCAACCTGCAGGGCATCTGGAATGACTCGCTCCAACCCGCGTGGGAGAGCAAGTGGACGGTCAATATCAACACCGAAATGAATTACTGGCCCGCCGAGACCGCCAATCTATCAGAGTGCGCCGCCCCCCTCTTCGACATGATCGCGGACTGCGCCGCCAGCGGCCGTAAGACAGCCTCGGAGCACTATGGCGCTCCCGGCTGGGTGCTCCACCACAATACCGACCTGTGGCGCGGCACCGCACCTATCAACTCAAGCAACCACGGCATCTGGCCCAGCGGCGGCTCGTGGCTCTGCCAACACCTTTGGGAGCACTATCTCTTCAACGGGGACAAGGAGTTCCTGAGCAAACGCGCCTATCCCATCATGAAGGAATCCGCCCTGTTTTTCCTCGCCTATCTATCAAAAGACCCCATCACCGGCAAACTGATCAGCGGCCCGTCCAACTCACCCGAGCAGGGCGGCCTCGTCATGGGCCCATCCATGGACCATCAGATTATCCGCGCCTTGTTTGCGAACACCGCGGCTGCGGCGCGCGTTCTTGGCATCGATCCCGAACTCGCGGAAAAGCTCGATGCCACCCGCCGTGAGATCGTGCCCAGCCAGATTGGAAAACACGGCCAGCTTCAGGAATGGACCGAGGATCGCGACGATCCTAACAACAAGCACCGCCACGTTTCCCACCTCTGGGCGGTATTCCCCGGGAACGAAATCACCCCCGGACAGCCCGACCTTTTCTCCGCCGCGCGGCAGTCTCTCATCGATCGCGGCGACGAGGCCACCGGCTGGAGCATGGGCTGGAAAATCAATCTCTGGGCGCGTTTCCTCGATGGGAACCATGCGAACGTGATTCTCAAAAACCTGCTCAAACCGGTCGTGGAAAAAGGCACCTTCGTCGGCGGAGGTATGTATCCGAATCTCTTCGATGCCCATCCTCCATTCCAGATCGACGGGAATTTCGGCGCCACCTCAGGCATGGTCGAAATGCTCCTGCAAAGTCAAAATGGCGAGATCGTCCTGCTGCCGGCATTGCCCTCCGATTGGTCAGCCGGAAAAGTCACAGGACTCAGAGCGCGCGGCGGATTCACCGTCGATATCGAGTGGAAAAACAATCAGGTCTCCTACGCGGTGATTTCCTCAACCCAAGGCGGCGAGACAACCGTCCGCTATAACGGAAAATCCGAAGCCATCGGCATTCCTGCCCATGGAACCCGCGTGCTGAAACCATGAAGCTTTTCCGGTAGTTCTTCCCGTTCGCTCAGCCCACGCGTAAACCCAGAGAGGGAAAGAACGCGCGTTGTTTGCTGTTGCCCACCTCCAGTTGATGGAACCCTGACCGTCGTAAACCATTGCCCGGTATCAGCCTGCGGGACCGGCGGTTTTTTTGCGTGGGAATATCATTTCTCCCGGATGCACGAAGTGATCTCCACCCTGAGGGGGATCCATGCCATTGCGAGGCCGGACCGCTCGCGCAACCGGATCGACGTTTCAGGCCGTTGGGTGATCATCCTCGCCGATGGCGGGGTCTATCCGGCGTCCTCGGAAATCATCGTTGATGGGATCGCCCTCGATATGGATGTGGACCCGGAGCACGACCAATTTTCCATCACAGATGGCAGCGCCGGATTGCGTGGAACCGTCCTGACCAACGAGGACGGTCTGAACACCATCAAGCTCTTCACCGCGACTTTCCTATCAGGCATGGCGGATGGAGTCACGGAGCGTGAGCAAACCATCAGTGGCACGCAAACAGTCCCCGGTCTGCAAAGCGGGGGTTCCCAAGGCGTCAAACCCGTGATGGACCGCTACGCCGAGCGCATCCTCGCTTTGATCGAGCGCGATGGCGCTTACGTGCGGGTTCCCGCAGGCAAGCAATTCTACCTCTACATCAAGCAACCGCTCATCATGGAGCAGGCGAAATTGGGGGCGACGCTCGCCAAGAACGAACTCGAAATTCCCATCAAACTTCCACCTCCACAACAGATTGTCATCCCCACACCGCCACCGAAATCCGCTTCGGAGATCGAAGCTCACGAGCTGGAAAACCACCGTGCGCGTGCCCGGCAGCGTGGACACCTGGTACGGAGTGGCGTTGGGCGAACCGATGGCCGTGGGCTGCATGATGTCGGACTGCTGTAAATTCAAAGGCATGCATTCGCCACGCACATTCACGCGGTGGGGATGGGGCGGGCTGGATCGCCGCGCGAAGGCGTCAATTGGATCGGCACGATGTCGTCCGATGCAGTTCATCCGTATTTGAGAAGGTCGTGGAGACAGCCTCATTCATTGAAGCTCCCATAATGCAATGGGATCGATCAGCGTGGCTCGATCAATCCTAGCAGGAGATCCTGCGGCGTTTGTTTGGAAGTCTCGTCCAATTCCGGCAGTATTCCGGCAGCGATAATTTTCACTGCTAGACTGAAAAGGCGTCCAACTCATTGAAAATGAGTGGTACACCCGAAGGGACTCGAACCCCTAACCTTCTGATTCGTAGTCAGACGCTCTATCCAATTGAGCTACGGGTGCTTTGCGCTAAGCGCGGGGCGGAAAGAAGCCGGGTTTTTCGAGTTGTGTCAAGAAATTCAGCACAAATTTTCGCGTGAAATCATGGAGAGGTCACATCCAGGCGGACGAATTGCTTGGGGCCGACCGTTGGTAGGGTGTATTTCACGAAGGCTGGATTGCTCACATCGGCGTTGGCGGTGACGTTTGTCCAGGTCGCCAGATCGGTTGAGGACCAGACTTTGAAGGTCACGCCAGCCGCTGCGGCGCTGTGGGGCCAAGAGACGATGCCGCTTACGGGCTGGGGATTCGCGGTGAAGGTGGAGCCGGTTTCCCCCATGAAATATTCCAAGCCGTTTTGCACGCCGTCTCCATCGAAGTCCTGGCCGAGCGTTTGGCCGCCCGCATTGGCGGTCGCCCATGAGCTGTAGCCGCCCGCCACCAGCGGATTGGCATCCGCGAGGTCGTTCAGGCCGTCGCCGTCGGTGTCGGCGCTGGTGGGATCGGTGTTGGCTGCGAATTCGCCCTCGTTGCTGATGCCGTCTCCATCGGTGTCCGAGCCGGCGCTGAGTCCATAGGCGGTGAGGAATGTGCCGACATTCGGGAAAACGGTGCGGCTGAGCGATTGGGCGAGCGTGACGTTGTTGAAGGAAAAGCGGTAGAAGCCCTTGGCGGGAACCGTCGCTGAGAGGTCATTACCGCCATTTCCCCAACTGTGACTCCAAGTGCCATCCGCCGCATATTTATAGGCGATGGCTCCCAAAGTCCTGAAATTGTAATCGAGGGTCCACTGGTATTGGGCGGTCAGGCTGGAGGTGTTGCCCTGAATCATGCTGTTTCCAGCGGAGCCGTCTTCTTTCCACTGCGGGGTGGTGTAATCTCCCGGGACCGCCATGGAGGTGTAGTTGGCGATGTTGGGATTTGAAACGTAACCGAGCGTGGAGTGGACCTCATCGAAATCCGAGTAGCTGTCCCCATCCGTATCGGTCACCAGGGGATTGGTACCGGTGTTTGAGGCCGAAACATAGATGCCGGTATTCGTTTCCGCAGTATCGGCGAGGCCATCGTTATCGTCGTCAGTGTCCGTGTCGTCGGTGATGCCGTCGCCGTCGGTGTCGGTGTTGTTGTTCACGGCGAATGACAGCGTTTGGGTGCCGGTTTCGCTCTCGAAATTAGTGGTCTTGATGGCAGCTCCGATGTCGCCGGTGGTGCTGGTCCGGGAGCCCAGCACTTGGTTGGATGCGTAATCGGAGGTGCCGTTCACGAGGATTGCCGTAGCCTTCACCGTCTGAACGCCGAAGGGCACGCCCATTGAGGCGAGGCTCAATTTCATTTCCGCACCGAGCGTGGCGGTGGCGTAATCCGTCGCAACGTAATTTCCCCAAGTGGTCTTCATATCCTGGATGATGCCGCTGGAAACATTGGTGATGGAATTCTGGGCGTAGGTTCTCACGCCGGTCGTGAGGTCGTAGATATTCACGTAGGAATCCAGCCCGGTCCCGTAGATCCGGATGGCGTAGTCCGCATTGAATCCGCTTTCGAAAGTGAGGCCGGCGGTGGTGGATGAGCCCAAACTATTGATGGCATATTCATCGCCGCCCGAAGTGATCAGGTTGTTTTTGATGAAATTCACGCCGCCCGGCTTGGTATCGAGAAAGAGGATGATCGCATTGCCGTCCACTTTGGAAGCGAGGTGCAGGAAGAGACTGCCTCCCTCTTGTTTTGCGTAAAGATTGGCGATCGTCTGATGCTGGCTGTCCCAATTGGAAGGCGTGGCCTGTGTCGCCAGCAAGGTGTAGCCTTCCGCGCCGTCACGGATACCATCCACGCTGACGGATTGGGCATGGGAAGTCAGGCTGAGAGCGGCAAAAGCAGCGGCAAGCGCACTGCCGGACCTGAGATGAATCGACAAGGATTTCATGGGTTGATGGGTTTTGGACTCGATGCCTGAGATGATAGGAAACGGGAAATTTCCAACGGCTTCTTTCCGCCCGGAAGCATCAATCGGGCAGCAATCAAATGTCGCAGCCCAGTTCCGGGTTTATAATTTCAAAGATTCCCGCGCGGGGGAAACCTACTGAGGTTTCGGCTGCGGCTCGTCACCTAGCAGGCGATCCAGCTCCGCCACGCGTTCCCACGGGAGACGCTTGCGTTGATATTTTTTCCAAATGATATCACGCAGCTCGCGCAAAACAGCTTCCGGCGGCGGAGTAAGATCCGTCCACGTCGGGTTGCGCTTTTGGGTGGTGGTCATGATAGTCCATTTGCCGCCGAGGTAAGAATTCGCCCGGTAGTAAACCTTGCCCTCGTCCGTATTTTCGGACCACTCATGACTTTCCATGCCCGGAGAATGGCCCGTCGGGAAACAGGAAACAAGCGGCGAATCCCGCATCAGGGGAAATCTCCATGGACTCCCGCTTCCCGAAAGGCCATCGTCCGGCATGGCAATAATCGGCGAGCGCGCATCCTTACAAATCCTCCATGAAAAAACCTTCGGGCTCTTTCTGGACGGCGGCGAGCTGGGCGAAATCCTCCTCCCGCGCCGCGAAATGCCGGTGAAATGGGCGCTCGGGGAATTCGTGGATGTTTTCGTTTATCTCGATTCCGAGGACCGCCAAGTGGCCACCCTGAAGACCCCGAAAGTCATGCCCGGCCATTTCGCCCGGCTGAAGTGCGTGGATGTGACCGGCGTCGGCGCGTTCCTCGACTGGGGCTTGCCGAAGGATTTGCTGGTCCCATTCCGCGAGCAGAAAATCCGGATGGAAGTCGGGAAATTCTACATCGTTTACGTCATGATCGACGAGCAGACCGGTCGCATCATCGCCACCACCCGCATCGCGCGGCACATGGATCAGGTCCAGCATCACTTCTATCCCGGGCAGCAGGTCGATCTCATCATCTACGGAAAAACCGCGCTCGGCTACAAAGCCATCGTCAACAGCACCCACAGCGGACTCATTTTCGCCAATGATGTTTTCCAACCGCTCCAACCCGGCGAAACCCTCAAAGGCTACATCACGGCCGTGCGTCCTGATGGGAAAATCGATCTCAGTCTGCATGCCCCCGGCCGCGCCAAAGTCGATGGCCTCGAAGCGCAGATTCTGGCGGAACTCGAAGCCCGCGGCGGTTTTTGGTCGATCGGCGATCACAGTTCCGCCGATGAGATCAACAGCGAGCTCGGCGTCAGCAAGCGCACTTTCAAACAGGCGACCGGTGCGTTGTTCAGAAAAAAGATCATCACCATCGAGAAAAACGGAATCCGGCTGCTGGAGCAGGAGTGAATTTCACCCGTCCTTGTGTCTCGCCGCGATCCGTCGTTTCTCCTGATAGCGGCCGACGAGAATGTGCAGCGGCAGGAACACTGTCATCGCGATTCCCAGCGCGATGTGGGTGAAATGCATCAGCCGGGTTTCCCAGACGAAGGCGAGAATCCCGTAGCCAGTCACCACCGCGCCGAGGATGGAGCCGATGAAAAGCGCGCTGGCCGGGCGGTTGATTTTCGCCGCCCATGACTTGGAAGCGTGTTTCGGCAAGGCTGCACCCAGCGCCACCAACAAGATCAACGCTCCGGCGAGATGCACCTTCAACAGGGTGTTTTCCATCGGCTGCGCCATTTCCGGATCCTCGCGAAGGAAATGCCAGATGATCGCCCAGGCCGCGCCGCTGGCAACCGTGGTGGAAAACGCGGTGTATAGCCAGAACCTCTGGCGGAAGCTCATTTGAAAAGGGCGGCGACGCATGAAATGTGGGGGTTAGTGGGATTGCTCATCTCTTCCTAAAGTTCACGAAACCGTCCGCCGCTTTCCAAAATCAGGGCGCTGCAATGGTATTTCTTCAGCAAGTCCGCCGCCCGATCTGCCGGAAAGTTCAGCACCGCCTTGGTCATGGCATCGGCCAGCATGCAATTCCCGGCAAACACCGTGATCGATATGTCCGAAGAAACCGGGTCGGCGTTCGCGGAATCGATCAGATCGAGGTTTGCTCCGTCTTCTGAAAACGCATAGCTGCCCGTTGTTGCCAGCGCGGGAAATGGAATTTCGCGCAGCTCGAAAAGCCCGCCCCCGGCATCCGGCTTTTTCACGAAGGCGGTTCTTTCTTCGTCGCCGATGAAACGCAGGTCCCCACCCGCATTCACAACGCCGGAACAGCCTTGGACCGCGATCGTTTCCGCTGCCAGATCCACCGCGTAGCCCTTTGCCACGCCGCCGAGATCAAGCGCGAGCGGGCGGGTAGCGCGCACATTCCGCCCATCGATTTCCAAATCCCGCCAAGTCGCCGCGCGGTTGGGCAGCTCGTCGAAAAACCATGGGCGGCGTTGTTGATGAACGAGTTCCACGCCTGATCGGATGGGATCAAACGCTCCTTCGGACGCTTCCGCCCATTTCAGGGAAAGCCGGATCACCTCCGCAGTCGTAGAGTCCACGGTCACCCATCCGCGATGAGCCGCGCGCGCGATTTCCGCCAGATCCGAGTCCGCCGAATGCGCGGACATGCAGCGCTGCACGTGCTCGATCCGCTCAAACGCCGCTGAAAAGACCGCTGCGTTTCCTCCACGCAGACTGATTTCCACGAAGGTCCCTAGTAGCGGACGGGAGCGCCGTTCGAGCGTGGTCATTTTGGCAAAGCCCGGATGGCGAGCAAACGGTTCACGCCCTCGGTCACGCTGTGGCAGGAAAGCGTGGCACCGGAAATGTTCATGATATCGCCGCCGAGCTTGAAGGCTTCGCCGAGTTTCTTGCCCTTGAACTGCTTCCGCCAATCCGGCCGACGGACCTCACCGCCGTAGGTTTCCTTGTATTCAAGGATTTCCACGCCACGGACTTTTCCATCAGAACCCACGCCCATGGCAAAGGTGATGAACTCGTGCTTGCCGACCACCTGATCCACAAACATCTGGGACCCATCCGAAGCCGTCCACACCTGATAGTCCTTGTCCCGGACGCCGAGGCCGGTGCGATCCGTGACCGCCTTGCGCTGCTCCTTGGTCAGCTTCAGCGTGGATGCCTTAAAATCCGCCGCCTTGTGGTCGGTGAAAATGGTGCCGAGCGCCTGCTCCGGGCTGAGATAGACCGTGGCCATGGCCGCAGGTGCGACCGCCGCCATGAGGCAGGGAAGAATGACGATTCCGGATGAAAGCCGCATGATCGTTGGGATTTGAGATTAGAAATTGAAGCCCACCTTCAGGCGGATCTCGTTCTGGACCTGCTCGGCGAACGCGCGGTTGTGCTCCTGCTGACCGTCGGCCTCGTGTCCATAAATTTGATAGGCCCAGCCCAGCGTGGCCCAATATTTCTCAGCTCCGTAGTGAATGTTGGGTCCGACGAAAATCGCATCGTGCTCGAATTGCCCGAGATCGAACTGCGGATATTCGGCGCGCATGCGGCCCTCCAGACCGACAAACCAGCCGGGTGCGAATCGATAGGACACCCCCATCCGCGTTTCGAGGCCCAGCTCCTTGCTGTATTCCTCGGCAGGCTTTTTGCCCCAGCCCATATCAAAACCAAGGCTGGCGGTGGTGATCAGCGTGTTATCCACGAAGTTTTTCTGAAAAATCAGCGTGGGGGCCAGAAAGAGGTGATCTTCCACGATTCCTGCGGTTTCGTCGTGGCGGTTGTAGCCGAATTGCTGATTTAGCGCCAAACCGTAGCCATCGATGAACGGGCTCTTGAACCGGTATTTTCCTGAAACCGCGACGCCTCCGAAACGATAGCCGCTTTGCGTCAAGCCGTCCCCGTCGTCCTCGACCATGCTGCCCGAGAAATCATTCTGCTCCACGCTGAGCGCCACTTGAAACTCGTCCGTGTAGCCGTATTCGATCTCGGTCTCAAAGTCATAGGCATTGTAGCTGCCGTCTTCATCCGCCTTACCGGTGCGCAGGGTGGTGAACTGGTAAAGGTCCACATGTCCTTTCGGCAACGTTTCCGAGCCCTTGGCCCAGCCGAAAAGGTTTTCATCCGCCCGAGCTTCCAGGCTGAGAAGGGAAGTCATGGCGAACGATGCGAGAACAAAGCGGGTCGGGATGGTCATGATTTTGAAGAGGTTATGTGGAAATCCGGCTTGCCTCGTATCGGTTCAAGCTGCGGACGGCGGAACTCATATGGAATTTTCCAAACGCGTCAATAGCAATTGATACGCAATCTCATTAAGAGGATGCCGGGAAATGCCAAACCACGAAAAACGCGAAGGCTCACGAAAAAAGAAGGGCTGCAAGCGTGAGGGGCCCGGGAGGAATGAAGAGGTTTTTTCACCGCCAAGACTCCAAGTCCGCCAAGTGGGATAGATGGGAAAAGATGCGAAATTGCCAGATGAATGGAGGGCTGACACTCTTGTCGGCCATGCCAATGATTTGCGAAAGGGATGCGCTTCCGCTCTGTTCTTTCTCTTCTCATTGGCTCCACGACAGGAGTGTCATGGCTCCTTAACTTGGCATTGGACCCTAGCAGCTACAGGAGGGACGCGAACTTCCACTCTCTCAACACAAGATGGAAATCGAACCGCGTTATCTCCGCGTTCATGGGTGCTTCTCTTCCTCCTTCGTGTCTTTTAGTGTCCTTCGTGGTTTCTTCTTCTGCATCCGGGGCCAAGTGTTTGATTACTGCATTTTAATTCCCAAAGTCGCCGCGATTCCGACCGATGAAAACATCACCGCTCATTTGCCTAACCTGCCTCGCGTTTGTCGCGTGCGGGAAGCCTTCATCCGTCGCACTCAAATCATCCACCTCCGAGAGCTCACCGCAGAAATCCATGAAATTTGAATACGTGACCTACATCTCCGCGGACAGTTCGAAGGTCTGGAACGCTCTCGTCGAGCCGGCGGTGGTGCGGGAATACTACCTATGCCCGCTGACCGAGATTGAGCCGAAAATCGACGGCAGGATTTCTTATGGCGAGGGAATGATCCGGGGAAAAATCACCGGTTTCAAAGAAGGCGAAACACTGGCCCACACCTTCAGTTTTGATCAAAACAGTGAGCCGGAAACGCTGGTGACCTATCGCCTCAAGGCAATCGGCGAAATTACCGAGCTGACCCTGACTCACGAAGGCTTCGCGGAAGGAAGCAAGACCTACGGCGACGTCACCGGTGGCTGGCCGACCATTCTCAGCCAATTGAAAACCTATCTGGAAACGGGGAAAAAACTGCCATGGCCGAAGCCGCAGCAGTGAAATCCCGATCCTTGCCGCCGCGCTTGAACTGCGGCTTGAGAATTCATTTCGGCGAGATGACCACGGCGTGTTCGTCGTAGCGGGCTTTCGCGCCGGTTTGATCCAGCAGGTATTGCAACACTGCTTTGGAAGGCATGTTTTTCAGATTGAGCGAGATTTTCTTATCCGTTAGCTTGGCCTTCGGATCCTCGATGACGAAGTTGGGCGCGACCTCACTTTTGGACTGCTTTTCAATGATCATGCTGAGTGCTTCGAGTGCTTCCTGGAGGCTCGCACCATCGAGTTGATAGAGGGGAATCATCACGGTCCCGAACTTTTTCTCACGGCCTTGGGCGGCGATGGCTTCCGAATTGATTTTCACCTGTCCCAAGCTGTATTTCGCGTCGGCGTTGTTGGGGTTCGCCTTCAGGGCCTTGGTGTAAAACTCCTTGGCGGCGGCTGGATCGCCAGCCTTTTCGGCAGCTTGTCCTTGTTTGTAGAGCGCTTCAGCCTGCTGCGCTGGAGCTTGGGCAAATACAGGTGAAACCAATGCTCCGGCGACGATGAATGTGATGATTTTGGACATGTTTGTAAGGTTTTTAGCCAACCGCATTTCTATCACGCATTTCTGCGGGTTCAATCGGGAAATTGGGTCATTTGGCCATCTCGATTCCTCTGACAAACAGGTCCACGGTTTCGTGAACCCACTCATCGCCATCCAACCGTGAGAGGCCGGAAGTGCGGCGCAGCATCCCGCTCATCAGCGTGGCAGTGAACAATTCGGCAAATGCCGGAACATTGAGCTCCGCCCTCACTCCGCCTTGCTCGATGCGGCTTTTCAGATAGCAGGCGATGCTCTGGTGAAACGGATCAAGCACATCGCCGATCAATTCCTTCGCGAGTGTGGGGTGACGCCGGCCTTCCCCGATAAGGGCGCGGGCCATGCCTTCGCAGTGTTCCAAAGAGTTGTTATAAACCCGGGCGAAACGCATCAGGTCATCGCGCAAATTTCCGGTCATCTCGCCGGGTGATTCACAAACCGTGCGGAACTCACAGGAGGTTCCCTCGACGACGGCGGCGAGCAGTTTTTGTTTCGACTCAAAATGCCGGAACAAGGTGACTTCGTTGCACTCCGCTCTCTCGGCGATTCCTCGTGTGGTGGCGCATTCGATGCCTTTTTCGCTGAACTCGTAGCGCGCTGCTTCGATGAGCCGATCGCGCATTTTGACAATGCGTTCCTTCGGGACATTTTTTTTCAACGGTTTCGAGTTCACGGATTTATTTTTGCAAGTAACCACTTGCACGCAAGTAGAATCCCGATAAAATCCATCACACCGATGCCGACGAACCCTTTGTTCCGCCGCCTGCTCGCCGCAGGTCTTGTTCTGCCAGCCTTCATCGGCTGTGCTCCTGTGGGCCCGAACCACGAAGTGCCTGGGATGAATCTCCCCGCATCGTTTTCCCAAGGCGGCGTGAAATGGAAACGCCAGTCTCCGGACACACTCCCTACGCCCCGCTCGTGGTGGAGGCTCTACAACGACTCCACCTTGAATTCACTGGTGGAGCGCGCGCTTTCCTCCAACCAAGATTTGGCAGCGTCATCGGCCCGGCTCCGTCAGGCCCGTGAAATCAGCAAGGCGACGCGGACACTTTATTTCCCGGATGTGAACATCGGAGCAAATGTCGAGCGCTCGAAATCCCACCTCAAAGGCAAGGAAACCGGCTCGAATATTGAAAGCACCTTCTCCGTGCCTGTCGATCTCAGCTACGAGGTCGATATCTGGGGCAAGGTCGCCCGCCAGATCGAATCCGCCGAAGCTTCGGAAGGGGCCGCGCAGGAAACTCTGAATGCCTTGCGTCTCAGCGTGGCAAGCGAAGTGGCGCAGACGTATTGGGCGCTGCGGGCCGTCGATGCGGATCGCGCGATGCTGGACCGGACGTTGGAACTCCGCCGCCGTGCACTCAAGCTTCTGACCGATCAACGCAATGCCGGAGCCATCAGCGGGCTCGATCTTTCCCGGGCGGAAACGGAAGTGGCGTCAGCCGACTCGGAGCGAATCAGTTTGGATAAAAACCGGGCGGAACTCGTGAACGCGCTTGCCGTCCTCAATGGAGCTGCGGCGACCGGATCCAGCGTTCCTGAAAAAGCCGATTTGCCAAAACCCCCTTCGGTTCCGGTTTCAGTGCCTTCCGAATTGTTGCGCCAGCGCCCGGACATCCGCGCTGCCGAGCGCCGCGTGGCTGCCGCAAACGCGAACATCGGTGTGGCGACCGCCGCGTTTTATCCATCAATCGTGCTGAATGCTTCGGGTGGCCCGAGTGCCTCGACCATCAGCAATTTGTTCAAATCATCGTCCTTGATTTGGTCACTCGGAGAAAGCGCCACCCTGCCGCTCACCAGTCAGAAATACCTGAAAGCCCAGCAAGCGGCCGCCGTCGCCGCCCATGACGCAGCCAGCGCCGACTATCGCCAAACCGTTCTTCAATCGATGGGCGAAGTCGAAAACGCACTCCAAGGATCTTCCATTCTTGCCCGCCGCCAAGTCGCGCAGGAACAGGCCCAGGCCTCTGCGGAAAAGACCTTGGACCTGTCAGCCAAACGTTTCAAAGCAGGGCTCGTCAGTTTCCTTGATGTCGTCGATGCCGAGCGCACCCGCCTCGACGCGGAACGTGCCACCAACGCCATCCGCGCCGAGCGCCTCGCAGTTTCAGTAGCCCTGATCAAGGCGCTGGGTGGCGAGTGGAACTAAGAAGCTGAGGAAATCAATTTGCCGCCCTCAAGCTTGGGACAAGGCGTGCCAACAGCAACTCAAGGAGGGGCGGAATCTGTCCGCCCAGCTCATGAAAAGCCAATGAATGGCGGCTCGGCTCATCTCATTGGCTCCTCATGGGCATCGGCGATCCGATATCGCCGCTCCCTGAGTCACCCCATCACTCTTCCACCGGCTCGGCGCGAGGAACAGCGGCGGGGGGATCGGGTTCCACCGGGCTTGCTTTCAGGGCGGCCGGCGGCACCTGGGCTTTTGGAACTGGAGTCGCTTTCGGCGGAGCTGGTTCGACTAGAATTTCTTCGGTAGGCACGCGCTTGGGCTTCACGAGTATGGCCTTCGGTGGCGGCGGGGCTTCTTCGACCGCAGCTTTCAGCGCTGGAGCCTCTTCGATCACCGCAGCCTTTTGAGGACCGATTTTCATTTGTTCATCGGTCGGCGGCGTCTTGCGCATGCGGATTTCCACGCGGCGGTTCACCGCCTGCTCCGCAGTAGTGCCGCTGATCACCAATGGCTCATAACGACCGAAGCCGCGGGTGATGATTTTCGAAGCATCCATGCGCATGGAGCTGACGAGATATTTTTTGACGGCCTCGGCGCGTTTGATGGAGAGTTCCAGATTGAACGCGTCGCCGCCGACGAGATCGGTGTGGCCTTCGATCCAACAATACAGCGCAGGATTCCGGTCCATCAGCATGGCCAATTTCATCAGGCCGACTCTGGCGCTTTCACGCAACTCGGAGCTGTTGAATTCAAAGAGCAGATCGCTGGGCAGCATGGTTTTTTTGCTGAGCAGGATGTTGGGAGGAAGATTGAGCAATTCATCGAGCGACTTGATGCCATCCAGCGCGCCGTTTTCGATATTTCCTCCGGCACCCTTCTTGATGAGCTCGTTGGTAAAACTGCCGAGGTTGTCATCCATCTGCGTGTCGCCGGGATCGACGGTGATTTGTCCGATTTCCGCAGGACGAATGGTCGTCGGTTCGCGGCCCATTTCGGGGAGGTCCGTATCGCCGTCCATTCCGGAAGAAATTTCCTGAGCCACGGCCGCCGGGTCACCTTCCATCGCGGGCTTCTGCATTTGCAGCGCATACTCGGCTTTGAGCGCCTCGGGTTTGATGTCAATATCCTGATCTTTCGGTAAAGCGGCGAGCAATTCCACCTCTTCCATCAAGGCTGCGGTGTCTTTGGGCGGGATGACGACATTTTCGGGCGGCACGACCTCCTCTGGAGCGGTGGGGCTGACCTCCACCTGTTGCACATTGATCGGCTGGGTGCTGAGTTCGTGTGCTTTCTCGAAGGTGAGGGCGATTTTCATGTGATCCAAAACCAGGAACACCACGACATGCAGCAGAATGGAAATCAGCATCGCGACCGCCGCCCACCAGCCAAGATGCTCCGGCCCGGGCAGCCGATATGCCCCGCTGCTCCGTTGTTCGCTCCATGAAAAGCCATCGGCCATGGGCGCACTATACGCGGTTCTTATGTGCTGGCAATCACCGGAAAGGGCGATTAGTCTGCGTTTGGCACCCCTTGTGCTGATTTTCTTATTCAACTTTCCCAAAAATCATGGCTGCTAAAAAGACTGCGAAAAAAGCAACTGAATCCACCGCCAAAGAAACTCCGGCAACCGCTAAACCCGCCGCCAAGACGGCCGCGAAAAAAGCCGCCCCAGCTGCAAAAAAAGCTGCGGCCAAGAAAGCGGCTCCAGCTCCTGAAGTCAAAGCTCCCGCTCCTGCTGTCGCTGCCACCGCACCCGCCGCGGCCACCGCGGCCGCCGCGCCGGCTCCCGCTCCGGTGACCAAAAAGGCCGCTGCCAAACCGTCCCTCGATTCCGTCGCCCGCGCCGCTTATCTGAACTACCGCCGCCGCGTCGAACAAGGTCTGCCCGGCGATTCCCATGGCGACTGGCTGGAAGCCGAGCGCCAGTTTTCGGATCCAAGCTGATCCGCGAGTTTTTTCAACTCTTCCGGCTTGGAGAA
>JBDSZP010000097.1:0-26713 GCA_039925065.1 Luteolibacter sp. | reverse complement strand
CCACGCATGATGATTTGTGGATTTGTCAACGCTGGCGATGACGTTGGTTCGCGGTTTGACTTGATAGAGGTAGGAACGGGACATTGGCTTGTCCCGCTCCCCCCTCCGAACCGGACTGGCGGATCTCCCGCATCCGGCTCTCCAGTCAGTGGTTTACTCCGTTACGGAGACTGACAACTTCAGAATTCTGGGCATCCAGCAGGCAAAAGAGCCCAAGTCCTGCGAAGTAGCGGTTGGGCCAGCGTTGATGATCTCGACCACGGCCTCGGCCTCGACCGCCCCTCCGCTTCCGCAGGATGGAGCGCAGACGAGTCCTCAGCCATTGGTCCAGATCTTCCAGTTCGCTGGGATCGGCGTGTTTGAAGTAGCCATACCAGCCCCGGAGTTTCCGGTTCAGTTCCGCAACCATGGCTTCCATGCTTCGTCCGCTGCTGCGCTTGGTCCGCGGCTTGATGGATTCGCGCAGTTTGCGCAGGCTCTTGAACCGGACCAGCTTCATCAGGCGTCCCCGCCGGGTGCGCTTGAACCGGTAACCGAGGAAGTCAAAGTGACTGTCGGCCGGGTTCATGTCCACCACACGGGTCTTTTCAGGATGAAGTGTGAGTCCGACCCCGGCCATCCATTCCCGGATCGTTTCGAGCGCTTTCCCGGATTCTTCATGGCTACGGCAAAGCACGACCATGTCGTCGGCATACCGCGCCATTTGAAAACCGAGACCGGCCATGAGCCAGTCCAGCGGACCGAGATAGATGTTGGCTAACAGCGGACTAATGACGCCGCCTTGCGGCGTGCCGTCCTCAGCCTTGCTCCAGCCGGTGTGTTCCATCACGCCTTGTTTGAGGAACCCCTCGATCAGCCCCAGAACCCGCCCGTCGGCAACGTGCTCTCGCACGAGTGCCATGAGCCGGTCATGGGGTATCGAATCGAAGTAGCCCTTGATATCGACTTCCACGACATGCGTGTGCCCCGCCTCTAGCAGCTCATCCGCTTGCCGCAATGCGTCTTTGCAACCGCGTCCGGGCCGGAAGCCGTGACTGTGCGGATGGAAACGGTTTTCAAAGATCGGTTCGATGACCATTCTCAGTGCCGTTTGCACCACGCGGTCGGTGACGGTGGGTATCCCCAGGGGTCGCTTTTCCGCGCTGCCAGGTTTGGCGATCCAGACCCGTTTGACTGGCTTGGGTTGGTAGGTGCCCGTTTTCAAATGCTCCTTCACGGCGAGCAGCCGATTTTGGCTGTCTTTGTCAAAGCGATCTACCGTGATGTGATCCACGCCACAGGCCCCTGCGTTGGACCTCACCTTTTCCCAAGCGAGTTGAAGGGTTCTGTCTGTGCTGACTTTGTCGATCAGGCTGAACCACTTGTTTCCTTCGATCCCTCTTTCGAGGGCTGCCAGCATCGGCTCCGTCCACACTCCGCGTTCGGCTTTGTGGCGTTGCCACGGGTCCTCTTCCGCTTGTTTATCCCTTGCGGGAACTGACGCGGATGATGCTTCGCGTTTCATGGTTTCGGCCTTTCCACTTCCCTGCCGCCCTTCGCTCCACCGGTCGTTACCCGGCTTCGTTCCATGGTCCCGGTCCTGCCGGCTTTGGTTTTCCCATGGCTTGCTTGCGCTACTATGGCGGCTCTGACTCCTGCCGGGTGCCTCGCGGCATCCTGCCCCGGCAGGTCTCCTGCGTTCACGCCAACTCCCTTTCCTGACATACTGCCACCAACCACCCCAACATCTCCCCCAGCGGTGAACGCACTTTGTCGCCGGAGGTCGTTGCTCTTCACATCGAGACTTCGCCAGTCAGTCGGAGGCTCGCCAGCGTGTTGAGGCCGAATCGTGTTCATCTGTTTTGTGTTTCTTGCGGTCTGTCAGATTCCATTCGTTGCTTCCCACCCCGCCTCGCGGCGACGCGGTTACTTCAAGTTCTCAGCCCAGATGCGTCCGAAGCTGGCTGGAGTCTCCCACTCCAGAGGGTGTTGACGCTTCGCAGCGCACGACTGCGTGCAGCCTGCTGCCGCTTTCGGCCACGCAAGCCGTCGTGGCAGCAGGCTGCGCGTAGTCCAAAGCTTCGCGTCACCCAAATTCACAAATCCTGATGTGCGCCAGTATATCTCAGTGGAGATGTCTCGTCCGCCTCTTCCGTTGAACTACTAACGAAAGCCGCTTTGCCATGCACTCCCTACGGACGCAAATGGAGCTGTTCGGAGTAAACGCGGAGGGCCATGTCCCGGGACGGAGCTTCGGCAAGGGTGTCCAACCATGTGGCGACGGCTTGGGAATCCTGTTTTGCCCAGAGTTTGACGACATTTTCCATCGATACCCGACGCAACTCCCCTTCTGGAAACGAGTCAACCCACGAGGCGGCAGCCTGAGGGGCCGTCTGCACCCAGCGCTGGACGATGCCAACGAGGGCGTCGGATTGTGGTTTTCCGGCCGGGATTTCGAGAGCGAGGTTGGCGGCGGCCACGGGGTCGCGGTCGCTCCAGTGGGTGGCGACGGCAGAGAGCAGTCGCTGGCGGAGGTTTTCATCTCCGGCTTGGCGGGCCCAGGCGGCGGCTTGCTCCGGATCGGTCACCGCCCATTCGGAAACGGCGCGGATGAACAGTTCATCGCACTCGGCTGAGCACGGCAGTCCAGTGGCGATGGTTAGAGCTTCGACGGGGTCGGTGCGAACGGCCTCGTTAGCAGCAGCCAGACGGTCGTTATCCGTCAGGTCACGGGTCGGCCTGGTCCTTTTGGATTTTAAAGGTGAATTTTCCGGCTGGCGGGTTCGGGCTGTGAACGCATTCTCGCCCCGGAGCTGATCCCGCCCGGATGGACGGATTTCCGCCTGTTTTCCGATCAGGATCGTTCCGAGCGCCGCCACCACTATGGTGATCGCGCCGAGTCCGAGGATGCGTTGCCGTTTCATGAAACCAGCAGTAATTAGGGTGTCACCGTCACGTTGTCGAGGGTCGAAGTGCAGAGGGTGCCGTTGATGTGGCTGCAAACGGGCAGGCCGATATAGACGCTGCTGCCCATCGTGATCGTGACGGAACCCACGGTCGTCCAAGTCGTGCCATTGGCGGAATAATAGGCGGTGAACACGTTGCCCACGCGGGTGAGGCGGAGCCACTGTGGCGCGGTGACGCCGCGGTGCCGAGACTGGAGGGCTTGAGGGTCATCGCAGTGTTGCTGCCGACCTCCACGCCGTTCAGATAGAGACGGCCGGTGTTGCCGCTGACCGTGACGGCGACGTGGAGCCAAGTGCCCACGGGAGTGTTCACCGAGCTGTCAATGATCTGTTCGCTTACCGATGGTGTGCGGATGGCGAAACGCATGCGGTTGGCGGTCGGCCCCTGCGGAGCAAGGAACATATAGTTGTTCGTGCCGGTGCCGAAGTCGAACAGTCGCGCTTGTCCGCCCAGTCGAGCGTCACGACTTGGTCGCCGCCCGCCGCCGTTAGACCAGCAGGAGCCGCCGGAGGTGTCGTATCGGTGGGAGGCTGAAGCACGAAGCCTTGCGAGATCAGCGCCCATTCGGACAACTGAATGCCCGTCAGCCGAGTTGCCGCTGAAGTTGGAAAGAATGTTCTGTAAATCAGTGGTTAAATCTTGTTGAATCCGCCGCCATTGTTTTTGACAAAGTTCCGTCTGCCCTGTCTTGTATAAGGGGTGACACCAGAACGAGTCATCGAAGAAATCTCCGGCTACACGATCACCCCACCGCTTTACGACAACGGCGATTTTTCGGTGTATCGGGCATCGTCGAATGAGGCCCCCAAATCCGTCCTCATCAAAGTTCTCGCGTCACCGGCTGGAGTTTCCTCCAGCATGAGCAGGAAAGCCATCCGGCGGCTGGCCACCCTTGCCCTGGTTGCCCTTTTGCAGGTGGCTCCGTTCCCATCCGCCCACGCCGAAGGCGAAAGCGAGGGCAATGCCGCAGCCGCCCAAGTTTCCGAAACGTCTGCATCTGCGTCACCGCCCCTCCATTTCAACCATCTGACCGGGGCGGACGGCCTCTCCGACACGGCCATGACCTCCACCGTGCAGGACTCTCAAGGATTCATGTGGTTCGGCACGGAACGGGGCGGCCTAAACCGCTACGATGGCAGCGAGTTCAAGGTTTATCAGAATGATGAAAGCAATGAGCGGAGCCTGAGCGGAAACAGGGTCACAGCCCTGTTGCTCGACCGTCAGGGAACATTGTGGGTTGGCACGGATGACGGCTTGTGTCGTTACCAGCGCGATACGGACGACTTCACCTGCTACCACCCCATTTTGGGCGACGCCACATCGCTTTGTGACCCCGTCGTCACGGCGCTTTGTGAAGACGCAGCCGGCGCGATCTGGGTGGGCACGGAAAAAGGGTTGAGCCGACTGGATAGAAAGACGGGCAAATTCGTGACTTACCGGCAGGATCCGAAGAATCCCCGCGGCCTGAGCAGCAACTCCATTCGTTCTGTCTTTGCCGATCCGCAAGGCGGACAACTCTGGGTGGGAACCATGGCGGCCGGTGCCTGTGTGCTCGACCCGGAAACCAACGATTTCACCGCCTATCTGCCAGACCCCAAGATCCCCGAGAGCATTGGCGGCAAGGACGTGATTTGCTTTCTCCGGGACACGGCGGGCGTCCTGTGGATCGGGACCGGCGGAGGCTTGGACCGCTTCGTGCCCGAAACCAAGACATTCATTCACCACCGCCATGATCCGAAGCAGGCCGACAGCGTCAGTGACGACTATGTCTGGGCGCTCCATGAGGACCAGGCCGGACGTTTCTGGGTTTGCACGCCGAGGGGTTTGAATTTCATGGATCGCAACCGGGGAAATTTCACGCATATTCTGGCCACCCCCGGCGATCCAGCAAGCTACTGCGCGGCTTCGATCAACCATCTGTGCGAGGACACGACGGGAGCAGTCTGGGCCACATCCCACCTGCACGGCGTGGTGCGGCTGCAGCGCGAGCCGGAGAAGTTCCAAGTCTATCGCCACAATCCCGACAGTATCAACAGCCTGCGCCACAACATGGTGGAGTCCGTTCATGTGGACCGAAACAACCGCGCCTGGGTTGGTAACTTGGGCGGTCTCGACTACCTCGACGACTGCCGCCCCCCGGTAAAGCACTCGATCACCGCCGACACGCAATCCGTTATCGAGGACCGGCAAGGGCAAATTTGGGCCGGTGCCTTTCCGCAGGGACTTTTCCGCATTCAGGGGGACACCGTCACCCGTTATTTGAATGATCCGAACAATCCAAACACCCCGGCATCAAATAATATTTGGGCCTTGGCGACGGATGATTTGGATAACTTGTGGATCGTTTACTGGGCGAGCGGGCTGGACCGCTTCGATGGCAAGACTTTCACCCATTACACGGCCGATTCTGAAGACCCAAAACGCCCGCCTTCCAATTTGATTTTCGGCATCACCAAGGGCGACAATGGATTCCTCTGGCTTGCCGGTGGAGGTGGATTGACCCGGATTGACCCGGCGAGCTCGACTTTCACGACCTATCTCATCGATCCGGAGCATCCCGAGAACGGAATCAACCGCTCCATGATGTGCGTCTATATTGACCGGGATGGCCCTCGAGAAATGTGGGTGGGCACGCTTTCGGGATTGTTCCAGTTTGATCCGGCTTCGGGGCGGTTCACGCGCCGTTATACCAAAAAGGACGGCTTGCCCTCGGATAGCGTGCATTCCATTCAGCGGGACAATCAGGGCCGGCTGTGGGTCGGAACGGCCGTGGGACTGTCCCGCTTCGACCCAGTGCGGGGCAAGTTCCGCAACTACGACAAGCCGGACGGGTTGCCAGGGGAAAAATTCTTCGTCGGCACCGCCGCCAAGGCACCCGATGGCCTGATGTTCTTTGGCAGCACCGAGGGTTTGGTCACGTTTCGCCCTGATCAGATGGAAGACAACACGCATCCGCCGCCGGTCGTGCTGACGGATTTCGAGTTGTTCAACAAGCCGCAGGAAATTGGCGGCACGGAATCCCCGCTGAAAAAGGCGATCAACGTCACCGAGGAACTCACGCTCACGCACAAACAATCCATCTTCACCTTCAAGTTCGCGGCGCTGAACTACACCGCGCCGGAAAAAAATCGCTACGCTTACAAACTGCAGGGCTTCGACGAGGACTGGCGTTACACCGATGCGAAACGGCGCTACGCCACCTATACGCGCCTGGCACCGGGCAGGTATATTTTCCGGGTCAAGGCCACCAACAACGACGGAGTGTGGAATGAGGCAGGCGCGAGTCTGCGTGTCATCATCCTGCCACCATGGTGGGCGACCTGGTGGTTCCGCAGCGCCGCAGCGATCGGATTACTGGGCTTGGTCTTCACCGCCTACCGGCTGCGGGTGCGTAGCCTCCATCAGCACAGCCGCGAACTGCAACTCCGCGTGCAGGAACGCACCGCCGAGCTCGAAGCGGCCAACAAGGAGCTCGAATCCTTTAGCTCCTCGGTGTCTCACGATCTGCGCGCGCCGCTTCGCCGCATCGACGGCTTCAGTTGCATCCTGCAGGAGGATTATGCGGACCGGCTCGACGAGGAAGGCAGGGCGAGCCTGGGGAGGATCCGTGCGTCCACCCAGCACATGGGCGAATTGATCGACGACATGTTGCTGCTCTCGCGGGTGACGCTGACGGAGCTCCGCCGGACGCCGGTGGACTTGAGCGAGCTGGCGCGCGTCGTGGGCGAGGGGTTGCGCACGACCGAGCCGGAACGCTCCGTGGAGTGGGTCATCGAGCCCGGTCTGATCGCCCATGCGGACGGGCATCTGATGCGGATCGTCTTCGAAAACCTTCTTGGCAACGCGTGGAAATTCACCGGTCGCCAGCCCGCGCCGCGCATCGAGTTCGGCCGGATGAAACGCGATGGAGCCCTGGTTTATTTCGTTCGCGACAACGGTGCGGGCTTTGATGAGCAATATGCGGACAAGCTATTCCAAGCGTTCCAACGGCTCCACACCGCGAGCGAGTTTCCCGGCACGGGCATCGGGCTGGCGACCGTCCAGCGCGTGATTCATCGCCACGGCGGCCGGGTCTGGGCCGAAGCGGAACTCGGGCGCGGCGCTACCTTTTTCTTCACGCTCCCGGACGGCGCTGGACTCAAACTGACTGACGGCCGGCCCGGGAACACTTTGCCAGTCCAATGAAAATCTCAAGCCGCGTGCTCGAAAGGAGCGCCGCCTTTTACGACATCCATGCCGACGAGGCAGACGTCATCGGTAAAATCCTCGCGGCCGGCGAATTCCTGCGTTTCGTGGACCAGTTCGTCGATCAGTGATTTACAGGGCATATCCATGTGCCGACCGACGGCTTCCCGTAGCCGCTGGCGGCCATAAAGTTCACCTACGGAATTTTCGGCCTCAAACAAACCATCGGTGAACAGGAGGATGGAGTCCTCCTCGCTGAGGGTGGATTCGAAGGATGGATAACGGATTTGCCCGACCATGCCGAGGGGTGGTTTGCGGTCGCCATTGGCGCGCAGCCAATCGACGGTGCCATTGCCCCGGTGGCGGACAAGGGCGTTTGGATGACCGGCATTGGCGTAGGTAATCCGCCGCTCTTCGAGATCCGCCACGAAGTAAAATGCGGTGACGAAGGCATCAATACCGCCTTTTTTAAAGGTGTCCGCGAATTCCCCGTTGAGGGCGGTGAGAAACTCTCCGGGCTGCGAGGCGACGGGCATGAACTGATCCATGAGACCGCGTGCCAGCGTGCCGATGAGTGCCGCCCGCACGCCGTGGCCCATGACATCGCAGATCAGGACGCCCGCCTGGTTGTCCGAGAGGTGCAGGACGTTGAAAAAATCGCCACTGAGGGCGGCTGCGGGGCGGTAAAAATGGGCGAAGTTCAGTTCGCTATGGTGGGCGGCGAAGCGCGGGTAATGATGCGGCAGCAGCGCCTGCTGGATATCGCGCGCCATCGTGAGTTCGTCTTCGAGTTCCCGATTCTTCCGCTCCAGTTCGGCGGCATAGCGGCGGAGTTCCATTTGGCCGCGATGGCGCTCGATGGAATAGCGGATCGCCCGCGGCAGCTGTCCTTCGAGCACGCCGCATTTCGGCAGATAATCCTGAGCCCCTTCTTCGACGGCGCGCATCGCCACCTTGTCGTCGCCCAATCCGCTCAGAATGAGGATGGGGATTCCGCTCAGCGCGGCATGGGCTCGTTCGAAGGTCGCGAGGTCCTGCGAATCCGGCAGCCCGAGATCGAGCAAAATCACATCGAATTCCTGGCTCGCGCAGAGCTGGATGGCATCTTCCAGGTAGGAGGCATGGGTGACCGCAAACGCCGCCTCCCGCGTCGCCGCCAAGGTGGTGCGGACCAGCAGCGCGTCGGTAGGATTGTCCTCGACGAGCAAGACGTTGATCACTTTTCCGCTCATACTCACTATTAAGGAGGAAGGGTCACGACCGCAAACCAGAAATTCTCGAGGGCCGAAATCGCGTCGATGAACGAATCGAAATCGACGGGTTTGGTGATGTAGCAGTTCGCATGCAGGCGGTAGCTCCGGAGCACGTCTTGTTCGGCGCGCGAGGTCGTCAGAACGACCACCGGGATGATCTTTAGTTCCTCGTCCGTCTTGATTTCCTCCAGCACCTCGCGGCCGTCCTTTTTCGGCAGATTCAAATCCAGCAGGATCAGATCCGGGCGCGGCACTCCGGCGAAGGGAGGTTCCCTGCGCAGGAAGGCGAGCGCCTGCGCTCCGTCCTCGACGTGGTGCAGCCGGTTGACCAAGCGGGCCTGGGCGAGCGCGCGCTTGGTGAGAAGCGCGTCGGTCGGGCTGTCCTCGACTAACAAAATTTCAATGGCTTTCATGGATTGGGTTTCCTTCATCGCTGATCGTTGATTTTTTCCGGAATGGTGAAAAAGAAGGTGGAACCTTGACCGGGCTCGGACTCCACCCAGATGTCGCCGCCGTGGCGCTCGACGATGCGTTTGCAAACGGCAAGGCCCACGCCGGTGCCGGCGTATTCGGTGCGGGTGTGCAGGCGCTGGAAGATGACGAAAATGCGTTCGCGATACTGCGGCTCGATGCCGATGCCGTTGTCGCGCACCGAGAAGAGCCATTTGCCATTGCGGCCGGTGGCACTCACATGGATTTCCGGCGGTTTCACACCGTGGAATTTCACGGCGTTGCCGATCAGGTTTTGAAACAACTGCTGCAGTTGGGTGGGGTCCGCGTCCAGAGTGGGTAGCGGGTCATGGGTGATGCGGGCCTGGCTTTCATCGATCGCCACCGTCAGGTTGCCCAACGCGGCCTCGAGCATGGCATTGGAGTCGGTCCGCTCGAAGGGCTTGCCATGCGTGCCGACACGGGAGAATGCGAGCAGATCGTCGATCAGAGTTCTCATCCGGGCCGCGCCTTCCACGGCATGGCGGATCAATTCGCCGGCGTCGTCACCGAGTTTGTCGCCGTAGATTTTCTGGAGCAACTGCACGCAACCGGTAACGGCGCGGAGCGGTTCCTGCAGGTCATGCGACGCGACGTAGGCGAATTGCTCCAGCTCGGTATTGGAGCGTTCCAATTCGGCCATGGCGCGTCTCAGGTCATCCTCGGCTTTTCGTTGCTCGGTCACGTCGCGGCAGGTACCGATGAAGCGCAGGACCCGGCCGGAAGCGTCGTTCAAGGCGATGGCCTCGGCCTGGATGAAATGGATCGATCGGTTCGGCCAGATGACGCGGAATTCGCTGCTGAATTTCTTCTCGGTGCGCAAGGCGCACTGAAGCGTCTCGGTTTCCCGTAGCAAGTCCTCGGGATGCACGATGGCTTCCCACGCCGCACGGTTGCCGCCAAAATCTTCCGGAGCGATGCCGGCGATCCGAAACATCTGCTCGTCCCAGATCAGATGGTCGTTTGCCGGCTCGTAATCCCAGATGCCGATTGCCGCGCCGTTGGTGGCAAGCTGGAGGCGGTCGGACAAGGATTTCAGTTCGTCCTCCGCGCACTTGCGGCTGGTGATGTCGTGCGTGATGCCGAAGGTGCCGATAATTTCCCCGCTTGCGTCGCGCAGTGGCATCTTGTTGGTCAGCTCCCAATCCACCCTGCCATCCGGCCAGGCGACCCGCTGCTCGACATCGATCATCAGTCCGGTCTCCATCACCCGAAGCTCGTCCTCGCGGGCTTCCACGGCGTGTTCCGGCGGAAAGAAATCGAAGTCGGTCTTGCCTGCGGCCTGCGCCTGCCCGGTGAGTCCGAAGCGTGCCAGGTGCGCTCGGTTGTTGCGTAGAAAACGGCTCTCACGATCCTTGAAATAAATTTGGTATGGCACGTTGTCCATCAGCGCGCGCAACAGATCGCGTTCGGTTTCCAACACTGCGTCCGAGCGTTTGCGCTCCGTAATATCGCGGATGGCGCTGGTAACCAGCACGCCTTCATCTGTCGCCAACGGGCTCATGCTGATTTCGACAGGAAACTCATGCCCGTCCTTGTGTCGGCCGAACAACTCCAGCCCCGAAGCCAGCCCCTCCTCATGCTCGGAATGCGCCGGTTGCCCGCCGCAGAAGCCATGTGGGATCAGGACTTCCACTTTCCGCCCCAGCAATTCGTCCCGGTGATAGCCGAACAGCCGCTCGTTCTGCGCATTCACCAGCAGGATTTCCCCCTGCTCGTTGGCGATCACCACCGCATCTGGAGCGGATTCGAGAAGGCTGCGAAATCTCGCCTCGCTGGCACGGGTGGTCTCCTCCGCACGCTCCCGCCGCATGTCCAGCATCACGACGGTCCGCGCACTCCACCAAATGAAAATCACAAACGCGAAAATCACCGCCACCACCAGCAGCGCTGTTCCAAATTCATTGTCGTAAAAACCGGCGCGCAGTCCCTGCAAACGCAGCCATTCCAAGACAACCGGCACCACAAATGCCGCGGGCAGCAATCGCCTCATCAACACCCGCGCCGAGCTGTTGTTGTGGAGGATTGCCAACAACCGTTCATCCAGGGACGCGGCGGCCACGCCGGTGGACAGGATCAAAAACGCGGCCGCCGTATGGATCGCCATCGCCACGGTGCCACCCATGCCGAGTGGAAGCTCCGCCCCGTAGAGGTGGCCGGCCAGCGCCAGGAGCGCAGATAGCCCGGCCACCAGCGCCACTGCCATCACCAGTTGCACGTGCCCGCGTTTCACCAGCAGCAGCGCGGGGCCCAGCAAGGTGAAATTCAAGGCCGTCGCAGGAACCATCCGCGCCGGATATGGCAGGGCCTCTTCCTGCGGGAATTTGAACAGCCATTCGTCGATGCCGGACCGCATGCCTAATAGATAATCGATCAAGCTCAGCAATCCGATGACGAGCACCGCCAGCGCGCCGCCGGTGGCAAGCGCGCGATTGGCGGCCCCGCGCTGTCTGCGTTCCAGCAGCCACAGCGCCGCACCGGCGAAGACAAATGCCAGTGCCGTGTTCGGTCGCATTGCCACCCCCCACGGAACCACCCGCTTGAGCACTTCAATTCCCATCGCCCAGCCGACGAGTGCCGCCGCCCCGATCCCCGCCGTGCCCAACCCCGCCGCTGACGCTATCCAACGTTCGGACGATGCCGATGGGATGGAGTGGTGCGCTTTCATCGATGAATCGAGACGTTGTCGCCCTTTGACAACATCCCTCCGTCACCCGGCCGCGTCAAGAAATCGAGATGGAACTCGTGCATTACCTTGCAATGGACCGGAGCCCGGGACTCCGAGGTCGGCGACGAGGGTGAACAAGACGAGCAGGATGTTCCCCGGCACGGGCATCGGGCTGGCGACCGTCCAGCGCGTGATTCATCGCCACGGCGGCCGGGTCTGGGCCAAAGCGGAACTCGGGCGCGGCGCCACCTTTTTCTTCACGCTGCCGGAAGGACTGGACAAAGGGGCGGGTCAGTTGGACCGGGCCCGCCATCCAAAAACGTAAGTCCCGGAGCCGACTTCGTAGTTCGTGGCTCCGTCCTTTTCGTCGATGCGTTTCACTCCTGCGGCTGAGGCTGCGGGTGTGCCGTTTTCAGTAATAGCCGTCCCCGCGCTTTGGGGAAGTGAAACGATGGCGGTGGTGTTGACCGGAATTTCAACCTTCAGGAAAAACTGCGAACCCGCGACCTTCCATTCCGACGCAAGGCGGCCGTAGGGAGTTTCCTGCGAGCAGTTCGAAAGGCTGAGTCCGCCCTGACCGATCAACGGCGCGATCCTCACCTTTTTGTATCCGGGCTCCAGCGCTTGAATGCCGCCGAGCTTGCCGAACATCCAATCGCCGACGGCACCGTAGGCGTAGTGGTTGAACGAATTCATGTCTACCGGGCCGAACTCGCCGTCCGCGCGGATGGAGTTCCAACGTTCCCACATGGTGGTCGCGCCCATCGAGATCGGGAAACCCCATGACGGATAAGTTTCGTTAAGCAAGAGCTGCATTGCCAGATCTTCGCGGCCGATTTTCGAGAGCGCGGGCAGCAGCCAGGGAGTGCCGAGAAAGCCGGTGCGAAGGTGGTTGTTGTCCGACGCGAGTTTTTGGACGAAACGCTCCGCCGTTTGCGCGCGCATCGCCGGATCCGCGATCATGTCGGCACCGAGCGCCATCGCATAGGCGGTCTGGGTCCCGGTGTAAATCGCACCATCGCCGCTGCGATAGGCTTTGACGAAGGCCTCGCGGATCGCGGTCACGAGCGCCGCCCATTCGGCCGCTTTTTCAGTCTCGCCCATCACCGCCGCCATTTCCGACATCATGCGGGTGTCTTCGGCGAAATAGACGGTTCCGATCACTTTGTGTTCTTCAAGCCGTTTGACCGATTCCAGCGTCAACCAATCGCCGGAAAAAAACGAGCTGCGCCCATCTTCAGTTAGGTTGCCATCCCTCGTTGCGCCGTCTTTGACGAAGGCATGGAATTTTTTCATCGCCTCCCAGTTCGCGCGGACGATCCGCTCGTCGCCGGTCGCCCTCCACACGGCGTAGGGAACGGTGATGCAAGCGTCCGACCAGCCGACGCCGGTGTCATTGAACTCATTGCGCGGTTGCGGAACCACGGCGGGCAGATTGCCGTTGGGTTTCTGCGCGTCGCGGACGTCGTTCATCCACTTTGATAGAAAGGCGCGGGTGTCTTGGAAACGTGCCGCCGCAGGAGCAAACACATTGATGTCCCCGGTCCAGCCGAGCCGCTCGTCCCGGGCCGGCGTGTCGGTGGGGATTGAGAGGAAATTGCTTTTTTGGCCCCAGCGGATGTTGCTAACAAGCTTGTTGAGCATCGGATGCGAGGTGGCCAGATCGCCCGTGTCTCGCAGATCCGAGCCCAGCACCACGCCCTTCACATCCGCAGCGGCCGGTGCCTGGGCTAAACCGGTAACTTCGATGTAGCGGAATCCATGCTGCGTGAAAGTTGGCTGATACGTGACGGTTCCATCAGCGGCGAAGGTGTAGGAATCCGTGGCTTGGGCGGAACGAAGGTTGTCGGTGTAGATCCCGCCTTTGTGGGGACCGGTGTGATAGAGGTCCTCGGCGTGGCGCAGGATGGCGGTCTCGCCTTTTTTCCCCTTCAGCGTTACTTTCGGCACGCCCACCATATTTTGGCCGAGATCGTAAATCCAGGTGTGGGGTGAGATTTCGGTCCGGCTTTTGGCCGTGAGTTCGGTCTTGGCGCGGACCGGTTCGTCCGGCTGAGGGACCACGCGGGCCGTCGGCGGGGTAAGAACTTCCGCGACGGGCCAGGTGGAGTCGTTGAACGCTGGAGTGTTCCAGCCGGCTTGCTCGAGGTTGGCATCGAACCGCTCGCCATCCTGCAAATCGCCCCGGACGAATGGTCCGTCGCCCGCCTTCCAATCCGCACCCGTGGAGAACCATTCCGAGGAACCATCGCGGTAGGTAACCTTGATTTTCCCAAGAAACGCAAGCCGGTCGCCATACACGCGGCTCCAGCCGATGCCGACTTTTCCGTGATACCAGCCGTCCGCCAGCGCCACTCCGATCACGTTGTCGCCCGGTTTCACGAGCGCGGTGATGTCATAGGTCTGGGACTGGATGCGCTGGTTGTAGTCGGTCCATCCGGGCGCGAGAAATTGGTCGCCCGCCTTTTTCCCGTTCGCTGAAATTTGATAGATTCCTCGGGCGGTGGCATAGGCACGGGCGGAAGCGATGCCATCGCGCAGCTTGATGCGTCCGCGCAGCAGCGGGAGCGAGGGCGGCAGGTCGGTGAACACCGCATCGGTCGTACCGGATAGAGAAAGGGCGCCATTGATCACTGTGCCGCCGCTGAAGCCATTTCCGCCGCCATCGAAGCTGCGCTCGATCAGTTTCCGGCCGCCGGGCTCCACGACCTGGATACGGTGGACCAATCCTGCTTCGTTACCAAAAGTGCGGACACCGACGAGTCCGTGCGGGAGGTCCACGCCGGACCGCGTGTCGATGACGGTGCCGTTCAGTTGGGTGATAATGGTGCTGCCGGAAACGTCGAAGCGAAGGGTGCTTTTCGTTCCCTTGAGTCCTGCGTTGGTGAGGTGGAACTTCGAGAGATCGACTGCGGCAAGTTCCTGATAGTTGGAAGCTGCGCGGCGGTGAACTTTGAAGACCGGATCTTTCCCGGCGACGTTCACCTGCATCATGTAGCTATCCTTCGCGTCGGCGGAGCTGCGGAGAAAAACGCCGAAAGCTTCGTTCTGGAGCGTGAACTGGATGGTGGCGGTGTAGTCGGTCCATTCCGCAGGATCGGGCGCCTTGGTCGGACGGGTGATCCATTTCGCATCGGCCCAATCGCTGCTGTTTAACAATCCAGTCTCAAACCAAGCGGCCTCGCTCCACCCGCTGGCGCGGTTTTCACCATCCCACACTTTCACCTGCCAGTGGTAGCGGGTGGCAGCAGCCAAAATCACATTCGCGGGAAGGGAAACATCCACCTGCCGCGATGATTCGACCCGACCCGAGTCCCAAACGTCGCCGGCACCGGCCTTCGATCCGACCCGGATCTGATAGACCCGCTGCACCGTTCCGCGCACCGGGGACGACTCGCTCCAGCCAAACGAAATGTCATCGGCTGCGATTCCGAGAGGATCGGTGCGGCCATTGACGGTGACCCGCGAAATCTGCGATGCGGAGGAAACCTCGGCGGCGATCAAGTGCGAAGCGTCGGCGGTGGTGAACAGGATCGCGATGGCGATTCCTCGGAGAAGCGGGTTGGTCATAATGTGAGCAACCAAACTAAGTACCCTGACGAGCATGTAAATGGGCCCATTTGGGTACTCGCGCAGGGTCCCAACACTCAACCCGGAATAAAACGGTGTCTCCATTGCGTAGCGAAGACCCCCTCAAGGGTTGGACTACGAACGAAGAGGAGGCTAATCCTGCGGTCTGAAGGTTTTTGTTTCCCCGGCCTTCATGTTCAGCGGATAGGTTTTCCCGTTGTAGCGGATGCGGGTGGCGGTGCCGTTCACGCTGTGGATGACAGCTTGGCTCAGCTTTCCGTTTTTCCAGCCGATATCGATCTGGAAGCCGCCGCGGGCACGAAGGCCTTGGACGGAACCGCTGGGCCATGCGGATGGTAGTGCAGGAAGCAGATCGACGAAATAGCGGTCCTGATTCGGCGCTTTGGAGTCTTTGTAGCGCTCGCTGCTTTGGAGGAGCATTTCCGAAATACCGGCGGTGGCACCGAAATTCCCGTCAATCTGGAACGGCGGGTGGGCGTCGAACAAATTCGGATAAGTGCCGCCCTTGCTCATCACCACCTTGGTTTCATCAGTCGGGCGCAGTTGTTCGGCCAGAATTTTAGCCGCATGGTCGCCATCGCGCAGACGGGCCCAGAAGTTGATTTTCCACGCCTTGCTCCAGCCGGTGCCGTCATCGCCGCGGAGTTCGAGAGTCTTTTTCGCCGCGGCTGCCAACTCGGGAGTGCCGAGCGCAGTGATCTCGTTGCCGGGGTGGAGCGCAAAGAGGTGCGAAACATGGCGGTGATGCGGATCGTCGGTATTCATGTCCCAATCCCCTTCCCACTCCATCAACTGACCGGCCTTTCCGATTTGCGGCGGCAGGATGCGGTCGCGCGTGGCTTCCATTTTCTTACGGAAAGTCTCGTCGCCGCCAAGGACGGCAGCGGCCTGGGCGGTATTGTTCAGGAGATCCCAGACGATGGATTTCTCCATGGTCGCGCCTTCGCAAACGCTGGATTTCATCTTGCCGTTGGTGATGAAATGATTCTCGGGCGAACTCGATGGCGAGGTGACGAGCTTGCCGTCCTTGTTCTCGACGAGCTGGCTGAGCCAAAATTCGGAGGCACCTTTCATTGTCGGATAGACGGAGCGCAGATACGCGATGTCCCGGCTGTAGGCGTAATGTTCCCAAAGATGCTGGCAGAGCCAACCGTTGGAGCCGAACCACACGCCCCACGAAAGCTGCGCGCCGGGGCTGGCCCATCCCCAGACATTGCTCTTCGGGCCGGTGACCCAGCCGGGGGTGTTCGGACCGAAATAGGCCTTCGCGGTATTGCTGCCGGGTTCTGCCAGACTCTGGATATGACGCAGCATCGGCACGTGCATTTCGCTCAGCCCCGTTTGCTCGGCGGGCCAGTAGTTCATCTGGAAATTGATGTTGATCGTGTAGTCGCCGTTCCACGGAGTTGATAGACCTTCCGCCCACAGCCCTTGCAAATTCGCGGGCACCGGGTTCTCGGGGCGGCTGCACGAGATGAGCAGGTAGCGGCCGTATTGGAAAAACAGCGAGGCCAACGCCGGATCCACCTTGCCATCGCCATAGTTGCGGACGCGCTCGTCGGTTGGCTTCTTCGCGGCCTCGGTGGTGCCGAGATCGATCTTCACGCGCCGGAACAATTTCTGGTGATCCGCGACGTGAGCTGCCTTCAACTGCTCATAACTTTTCGCGGCGGCAGCATCGAGCTGTTTGGCTGCCAGCGCGGGATCCGCACCTTTGTAGCCTTTTGAAAAATCCATGACGTAGGACGTGTTGGAGCAAGTCAGGATGACCGCTTCGTCCGCGCCTTCGACGATCAACTTGTCCCCTTCCCCTTTCACCGACCCGCCTTTGATCCGGACGCGGGTGCTGACCTGATAGTCCAAGCTGCTCCCCGTGTTCCCGGTCATGACCAAGGTGTCCGGAGCTTCAAAACGGGTCTGTGATTTCTCGGCGCGTTTCAAATTGAGCTCAAAACTCACGCTGCCCGGCTTGCTAGCGGTGACGCGCTGCACGAGCACCTTGTCCGGTGCGCTGGAAAAAACTTCGCGCTCGAATTTCGTTCCACCCGCCTGGAATTCGACGCCTGCCAGAGCCGTGTCCAGATCGAGCCAGCGGCGGTATCCCGAGGTCGGTCCGGAAGGAAGCCGGAACGTGAAATTCAGACTGCCCAGCTCCTGATACTTGCTTTGATCGTAGTTTGCCGCGCAAGTGAGGTGTTGGTTGCAGAGTTTCTCCGCCACGTCGAAGTGCCCTTCGCGGATCGTCTTGCGAATCTCATCCAAATACTGATAGCCATCGGAGCGGTTCGCACCGGACTGCGGCCCACCTGACCAGACGGTGATGTCATTGATGGACAAATGATCCTTTTCCGGCTGACCGAAAACCATCGCACCAGAACGCCCGTTCCCAACGGGCAGCGCCTCGATCCATTTCTCCGCAGGCTTGTCATACCAAAGCGTGGTCGTCGGGCTAAGATCGTTTCCCCTATCAGGAGTCGCTGCGTATGAAAGGGGGGACGGAACAACGAAGGCCACGGCTGCGCAGACGGTGAGGTGAGTTCTGGAGATAGTCATGATACGGAAAAATTTCCGCCCATGAAGACGGAACTGGAGCTTGATGGAATCCATGATGGAAAACAAAGGTTTCTGCGGTTTATGCGTTTAAACACCCAGCCGATGAGGGTTGCCCTGTTCCTGCAACCGGGCAGTTTCAGCGAGTTGGGGAATGAGGGACCGGCTCACCTGGCGAGCCAGGTGGAAAGGCGGGAGACATCGGGTCCATGGGTTTGATGGAGCCGTCGGGATTGAATTCCATCCGTGCCAGGCAGACTTGGCGGATAAAGCCGCTGCCGCCCGGGATTGCGTGGCGGTGGTAAGAGACATACCAGTGATCGGTGCCCGGAACGTTGACGACACCGTTGTGGCCGGTGCCTTTCGCAGGTCCGTTCTTGGCGAGGACGACATTGTTAGGGGGAATCTCGATCGGACCAATGGGCGACTTGGAGGTGCCGTAAGCCACGCGGTAGTTGTCACTATTCGCGTCATCGACGGACCACATGAAGTAATAAAGTCCCTTGCGCTTGAACACGGTGATCCCCTCGCGGAACGGCTGTGCGTGATCATTCGGAGTGAGTTCCACGGGTGCGCCGTCGAGCGAAATCATGTCCGCGCCGAGCTTCACCGCGAGGAGATGGCTGTTTCCGAAATAGAGATACGGCTGCCCGTCGGTGTCCGTGAAAACGAAGGGGTCGATCGGAAAGGTCTTGAACTGTTTCCGCGTGATAAGCGGCTTGCCGAGCGCGTCCTTGAACGGCCCGGTCGGCTTGTCGGCTGTGGCGACGCCGATCTGTTCGTTCGCGACGAAGTAGAAGTAAAACTTCCCGTTTCGCTCCGTGGCGGCGGGAGCCCAGGCCTTGATGTTCGCCCAGCCGAGGTCGTGCGCGACGTCGAGGATGATGCCTTCGTTTTTCCAGTGAATGAGATCCTTCGAGGACCAGGTGGAAAAGTCGGTGGTGTTCCAGTTGGGTTTGTCCGATGTCGGATAAACGTAGTAGGTGTCGCCAAACACCCGGATATCCGGATCGGCGCGAACGCCGTCAAGGATCGGCTGAGGCGGTTCGGCAGCATGGGCGCAAACACTCGTCAGGGCCAGGAAGGGAATCAGTAAATGGGCAGATTTCATGGATTTAGGAAGGTGAGAAACCGACCGATCATCGCGAGGAGCGGACGCGGCGTCGAGAGATTACCGCAGGGCGATTTTGAAAACCGCCGCCGTGGGAGACGGCGGCGGAATGGATGGCTGCTTCACTTCACCAACAGGAGAACCGCACCATGCGAGGGAACCTGCGCGGCGTATTTTCCATCGAAAGCTCCCAGATCCTTGTGTGACCAAAGATCCCGAAGTGAGTGTTTGCCGGTCAGACCCGCGTCTGTCCAGTCCAGCTCCACGCTCTGCGCCGAAGCGCTGCGGTTGAAGAGGCCGATGGCCTTGCGGCCATTTTTCAGCGGCTTCACCCAAATTTCCGTGCCCTTGGTCTGCATGACGCGCCGTGCCGGAATGCCCAGCGTATCCTGATCCACGGCGAGCACATCGTCGTTGGTCAGCAACGAAAGCGTCCACTCGTCGGTGTCGGGCAGGTTGTTTCCCAACATGAGCGGCGATGGAGCGAGCGCCCACAGCGACATGAGCGTGACTTGCTCGTCTTTGGTAAACCGCGACTGGCGGTCCTTGCCGGCGATGGTGCATTTGATGCCAATATGACCGAACGGGATCATGTCGGCATCAGGCCAATGCCCCGGTCCGCCGACGCGCTGCCACTTGCCCAGTAAATCGAAGGCCCGGTCCAGATCTTCCCAGCGGTCCCAGAAATCGCCGGAAATGCGCCACATGTTCGCATTTTGGCTGAGATGATCCGCGCGTGAAGGCTCCGCCGGTCCGGGTGAGGTGCTGAACACGATCGGCCGTCCGCATTTGTCGATGGCCTTGTGGATCATCTCGATTTCGTGGGCGCTATACGGGATCGAAAGATCATCCACCTTCACGAAATCCAAGCCCCACGAAGCCCACAACCGGAAACATGAGTCATACCACGCTTGCCCTGCCTCGTTGTTACTGACACCAAACATGTCAGGACACCAACCGCAGATGTTCTTCGGGTCGCCCGCATCGGCGGCGGTGAATCGGCTGCCTTCGATGGGCGTTTTGGCATTCACCGCTTGGCGAGGAATGCCGCGCATCATGTGGAAACCGAACTTAAGCCCCATCGCATGGATTTGATCGGCGAGTGGCTTGAAGCCCTTGCCATCGGCTGCGGAAGGAAAGCGATCCGCCGCCGGCAACATGCGGCCAAACTCGTCGGCAAAGAGCTTCGCGCCGAGGCGTTCCTTGGTGAGGTCCCGGTCGTTGTAGGACGAGACGGAGTCATACCAACGGAAGTCGATCACCACATATTTCCAGCCGTGGGAAAGGAGGTGCTCCTTCATATAACTGGCGTTGGCCAGCACTTCGGCCTCCGTCACGCTGCCGCCCCAGGCGTCATAGCTGTTCCAGCCCATCGGCGGCGTGGATGCCGATTTCCAAAAGGCCGGGTCTGCGGCAGCGTTTAGCGTGAGCGTCAATCCGGTCACCGCCGCAAAAAGCCTTGGAGAACAGGATCGCAATGACGGGAGGGGTGTCATGAGGGAACAGGAGATCTTCATGATTCAATCGTTGATGGTGCCGGTGACGCGGATTTCCGACAAAGCGGCTTGATCGGCCTTGGCAAACGCAACCCTAACATAGCGCCCGATAGTGCCGCTGCGGGCGGGAATATCCTTGGAGCCCTCACTTGTAGTTAGACCCGCGACAGGAGCCCAGATCGTGCGATCAGCGGAAACCTCGACGCGGTATTGGCGGGTCTGTTTGTCCGGGAAGCTCAATTGGATGAGCGAAATGGAGAGGCCTTTTTCGGTATCAAGAACGATGGAGGGATTCGCATCCGAGGGGTCGGACTTCCATGTGGTGGCCGGATTCGCATCCGCCGCCAAGCCAGCAGAGGAACCTGCGGCGGAACTGCTGGCAAAGGTCGGATTGTTCGGCCCATAGGTGGAGGCCGTCTTCACTGAGTTTTTTTTGTCGAACCGGACGTAGGGACGCGGTTGGACTTTCGGAGTTTTTCCTTCGAGGTAGGGATTCCCGCCCGTGAAGTTCAAGGTGAGGCTCGCATCCTTCAATCCGGGAGAACTGGCTTTCACCACCGTGGTTCCGGCGTTCCACGAACGGATCGCGATCGCGGCCTGGCCATCCTGAATGCGGATGTCGCTCTTGTTTTCAAACTTGATCGAAGGGCCTGTTGGAAATTCGCCGGGACCGGAAACGATCGAAAGTTCGACGGGCGGCGAGTTGCTCAACGGCGCACCTTTCGCGTCCACCACAGTCACGTTGAGGCGGGTGTCGTCGATGCCGTCCGTGAGGATTCCGGTCGTTTTTTCGGCAGTCACCGTGAGTGCGGCGGGCGTGCCATCCTTCGGCCATTCCGGAGGCGCGACCTTGCTGTATTCGTTGCGATACCAATACCAGGCGCGTTTCGGGATGCGGAAGTAATCGACGATGCCCATTTTCCCAAGGCTGGAACCGGCGATACTACCGTGATCGAAGCCGCACCAGATGGCTTGGCCACCGCGCCAGTCGTGGACGGGTTTACCCTGATCCTTCGCCAGATCCGCCCAGCCCGGATCATACTTGCCCGGACGATCGGCCGTGACACTGCTATATTCGGAAACGACGCTCGCCACCCCCGGATTTTGGAAAGCGGGTTGGGTGGCTCCGTCGCCATTGTAGCCGGCGATGTCACCGATTTTGTCGATGCGCGAGCTGTCGAGCGGCCGTTGCGCGCCGCCCACCGCCGCCGGGCGGGTGGGATCGAGCTGGTGCGAGAGATCGACGAGTTCCTTGAGCAACTGGCTGACTTTCGGCATCACTTTCGGTTCGCTGAAGAACGGCTCGTTGCTCATGCTCCAGGCGATGACGGAAGGATGATTGCGGTGCATCCGGATCATCGTTCGAAGCGAATATTTGAGGCTATCCGCGAAGGGCTTTTCGTCCGCTTCGTTGATCGGATAGGCGCTGGAGGACCAGGTGCCCTCGGCATGGGAACCGCCGATTCCCCAGAAACAATTTTCCGACCAATAAAGCATTCCGAGCTCGTCGCAGGCCCGGGTTCTGGCAGGCGGCGGCGGGTAGTGGGAGCCGCGCAGGAAATTAAACCCAGCCTCCTTCATCATGCCGACGTCCCGGCGATGACCCGAATCCGTGACGGCATCCCCCCACCCGGCCTGGTCCTGATGAACGTTGGCTCCTTGCAGATAGACGTGGCGGCCATTGAGGAAAAACCCCTTGTCCGCGCTCCACTCGATCGAGCGGATACCGAATGGGGTGTCGTAGCGATCCACCGGCTTTCCCTCCACGCATACCTGACTAGCAGCATGATAGAGATTCGGTTTGCCGATATCCCAGAGCTGGGGATTGGCAATGGGCGGAAGATTTTGGTCGAACACCGCAGTTTCTCCCGGCGCGATGTGGAGCTTGCTGGAAATTCGGGAAACCACCCCACCCTTCGGATCGAGGATCGCGGTGCGGAGTTCGGCATCCACTGCGGCGGTGCGCTCGTTTTGCACTTCCGTCTTCAGGTTGACGGCAGCGGAGGAACTTGAAATTTTGGGAGTGGTGGCGAATGTCCCGAACCACGTCACATGGAGCGGATCCGTGGCAACAAGACGGACATTCCGATAGATCCCGCCGCTGAAAACATGCTCTCCCGCACGCGGCGCGAGGCCGGGTTTCCAAAGGTTGTTGAGGCGGATTGCGACGGTGTTGGCACCGGGTTTCACCTGCTTTGTGATATCGATAGGGAAACCGACATATCCGCCTTGGTGACTTCCCGCCTTTTCGCCGTTGACGAAAATCTCCGCGTCCTGGAAGGCGGCTTCGAACTCCAGGGAGATTTTTTTCCCCTGCCATGCTGCGGAAATCTCGAACGATTTCCGATACCAGCCGTAGCCGGTATAGAAGTCGGAGCTCATGAAATAGGGAGTGCTGAACGAGTGTGGCACACCAACGGGCTGCCAGGCGGAATCGTCGAAATCAGGCTTCGAGGCTCTGGAGAAATCGCCAAGTTGGAATTTCCAGCCGGGGTTGAAATTTTGGGTAATCCGGAGATCGGACTCGGCAGCGTAGGTTTGGGAAGTGATCGCAAGGCAGACGCCTGATAGAGCAAAACGGAACAGTTGATTCATGAATGAAGAGTTGGTGACAATGCCGGGTAACGAACGTAACCCAGCCGCTGCGGAGAGTCACAATACTCCGCGACAGCCGATTTTATTTCGTTTGCGACGAGAAAAACCACCATTATCTACGGCGTCGGAGCAAGGCCAGCACGCCGAGGCCGCCGAGCAGAAGAGCGCTCGGTTCCGGCACAACCGTCAGCACACCGGTCGTTTCCGAGAAACTGTAGGTGATGCTGCCAGACGTACCGCTCCAGACGTCGGAGGCGAATGAAAGGGCGTTGCCTCCTACGCTCACTGCATCGAAATCGCCGGTGAACGAGGTCGCATCCAGGAGATTGTAGGATGCCGTCTGCGTGAGGTCATATCCCCCATAGCTGGTGATCGCTAGCAGACCATCAAGCGTCATGGAGCCGCTCACATTCACGTAATCCGAGTCCGTGCCCTGCACCCCGCCGTTTCCAGCCAGCTCCAGTGTGGTGCTGGTGGATGCGGTGAGAGCAAGATCGCCGGTGACGTTGACCGTGCCGGGGCTGAAGCCAGGAGCGAGCGAATTGGTCACCGTAACGGTTTTCCCGCTACCGATGTTGATCGTGCCACTGCCGGAAACGTTGGCTTGGGAGAAGGCTGACTTCGCCGTCACATCCAGCGTTCCCTGGGTGGACGAAGCGACGCCGAGAACGAGGGTATCACTGTCCGTGCCGTTCAGACCTAATGCCAGAATGCCAGCTCTGACTGCGGTGTCGCCTGAGTAGGTGTTCACGCCGGAGAGCGTCACGGTGCTCGACGTGCTTTTGATCAAGCCGTTTGAACCGGCGAGGATTGCGCCGATCGAACCGCTTTGCAGGTCATAGTTGCCGCTATTGTTAGTGATCGTGCCATTATTGACCGCACCACCGCCGGTGAGAGCACCGAGCGTGTTGGTGATACTCTTGGTGCCGAGATCAACCGTGCCGCCGGATGACGTCAGTGATCCCGAGCCGAAAGTGCCGGAGCCGGAAAGCGTCAGAGTGCCCGCCGAGACCGACGTGCCGCTGGAGTAGGTGTTAGCACCGGAAAGAGTCACCGCACCAGCCGTGCTTTTGGTCAAACTATTGGAGCCTGCGAGGATTGCACCGACCGAACCACTTTGCACGTCATAGGCGCTGCTGTTATTGGTAACGGTGCCGTTGTTGATCGCACCGCCGCCGGTGAGAGCGCCGAGGGTGTTGGTGATGCTCTTCGTGCCGAGATCAACCGTGCCGCCGGACGACGTCAGCGATCCCGAGCCAAAGGTGCCGGAACCAGAGAGTGACAACGTGCCCGCCGAGATGGATGTGCCCCCGGAGTAGGTGTTGGCTGCGGAAAGAGTCAGACCACCCGTGCCAGCCTTAATGAGACCGTTTGCCGTAGTGCCGTTGGAAATGATACCGCCTAACGTCAGCGTTGCCGAGCCATTGCTCGTAATCGTCCGCGTCGTGCCTGCTGTCGTACCGAGTGAAACGGTACCCGTGCCGAGGTTCAGGTCGTTCGCGTTGGTGCCGCCCGACGTGCTGAAGGCAAAATTGCCGTTGATCGTCGTGAGCGGATTTTTTGACAACGTCTTTGAGGATCCGCTGGTGTTATCCAATGTGCCGCCACTGATTCCAAAGGTGTTTCCTGCAGCAGCACCGCCGATGGCGTTGGCGTTGTTGAGGTTCAGCGTTCCTCCCGTAAGAACGGCGTAGACACCACTATTCGTGCCACTGCCGCCGGTTTGTCCGTTAGCCATGGTCAAGGTGCCGTTATTGACCGTAATTCCCGCCCATCGATTACCACCTGTGGTATAATTGCCGTTGATCAGCAATGTATTGCTATTCGCGTTCACCGTAAGCAATGGCCCGTTGGTGGCACCATTGAAATTCACCCCCGCGTTAAGCGTCAGGTTGGCACCACTTAAGTTGATGGTCGTACTAGGCCCACTGGCATTGAACATATTCAACTGGGAGCTGAGCAGCAAGGTGTCGCCCGATGTACTGCTGACCGTAAGGCTGCTCCCGGAGGCCCCAGCAGTATAAGAATTCGCAAGCGTGAGAGTTTTTCCAGCGCCTCCGCTGGTAATCTGATTAACGGTGATCGTCGAGGTGCCAGCCGAGCCGGTAATGCTGGCTGGTGTGAAGGTTGTGTTCGCATCCGCACGAAGACTGAGTGTCCCGCCGCTCGCGATGGTGAGAGCGGAGCTGCTGCTCATGGCAGTCGCGGCTTGGTATTCCAGCGCACCCCCGCTTACCGTGGTCGGGCCGTTATAAGTATTATTACCCGAGAGCAATAATGTGCCAGTGCCCAATTTCGTCAGACCGACACCAGACACAGTTAGATTCGTGCTTTCTGTGACAGTGGAACCAGCGTTCGATGTATCCACACCAACAGACGAACCAGCGGTATATGACACGGTGGATCCAGACTGGCCGCCCAGACCGGCAAAGAGGCCGCCGATGGTTCCATTGCCGCTGCCGCCGCTGAACTCGCCGCTGCCGCCAGCATTCACGGCAAGTGTGGCGCCGCTGGCCACAGAAACGGCGCTCGATGAGGACATCGAGTTGGTCTTTGCGAACTGCAACGTGCCCGAGGTGATGGTGGTGGCACCCAAATAATTGTTAGCACCCGAAAGCGTTACGATGCCGCCCGAGCCGGAGGATTGCGTGACAACAACGCCACCGCTGCCGGAAATCGCACCAGAGACGGTGAGTTTCGCGCTGCTTGCGCTGGTATTGAACGCCGCGTTGGAATTGGCCGTGATCGCACCGGCGAGTGTGACCCCGCTGGTGGTCGTGCTGCTGATCCCTACCAAATCAGTGCCGAGCGCCGTGTTGAACACGATGGCATTGGCCATCGTGCCGGAGGCCGCGGTATCAAACCGGATGCCGGCTTTATCGGTGCCAGTCTGGCCGATGGTAATGGTACCGGTGCCGAAATTACTGGAGGTCAGAGCACCGGGAGTTCCGGCAAATGAGATGGCGCTATTCACGTAAAGACGCGTGCCCGTGGCATTGTTGAGAAGATTCAATCCACCGGAGAACGTGTTTGCGGTATTCGTGAATTGAGGGGTGGCATTGACGTTTGCCATACTGATCCCGAGTTTGTTGGTCGACCCATCCGTGAACAAACCGGCCAAGCTAACACTGCCCTCTCCCGTTACGGACAACACAGCATCGGAGCCACCAGCATTGGTGATGGTGTTGGTAGAAACCATCGCCGCGATATTACTGAGAGATGCGTTGAATCCATTGAGATCGAAAACGCCCGTGCTGCTCATCGAGAGTGCGGTGTTGGATGCACTGAAGGTGGTGGCGCTTCCATTTTTCAGAGTGCCGCCACTGACAGTCGTCGCTCCGGTGTAGGTATTCGTGCCGGACAAAGTGAGAGTGCCCGCTCCGGATTTTGTCAGTCCGCCGGTAGTCTGATTGAGAGCTTGGCTGACTGTAAACGTATTGCCTGCATTGTTGATGTCCAAACCGACTGTTTTGGTCGCAGTGAAGGTCGGGGAGTGCGAGCCGAAGCTCGTCATTGAGGTGCCGGTGACCTGGAGCGTTCCGCCGTTGAAGATGATGCTGTTATTTGCGGTGGCGCCGCCGAGGTAAGTCGTGTCAGCCACGCTCAAGGTGCCGGCGGTCAACGTGGTCGAACCGGTGAACGTGTTAGCGGTGTTCAATGTCGTCGTGCCGCTTCCTGCCTGGGTGAACGAACCGGTGCCGCTGATCGCCGAACCGCTGAAGTCGGTGCCTTGGGCCACGGCGTTGCTGCGATTGATGGTCAGGTTGCCATTGTTCGTGATCGTGCTGCTTGTTGAAAGCGAACCCGCTGTGCCGCCGTTGCCGAGTTG
>JBDSZP010000096.1:0-12259 GCA_039925065.1 Luteolibacter sp. | reverse complement strand
TCCAGCGCTGTTGGGATCACTGCATTCAGGAAGAAATCCTGCCACGGTTCCGGCGTGTAGTCGGTGAATGACAACGCACCCGCATCCTCTCCGGCATCCAGCCCAATCATGCGCCGACCACCCGCATTGATGAAAGTGATGCGACCGTCCAAATCCGCCATCGCAATGAAATCCGGGCTGGCCTCGATCAAACGCATCAATTTCTCCTGCTCCCTCGCCGCCTCGACGCGGGCAGTGATCTCCTCCGCGAAAATCACAATCCCGCCGACCGCGCCCGCCGCATCGTACCACGGACGCACCGCCCAGCGCACCCACTGCACGGAGCCATCCGCGCGCTGGAAGCGGTCCTCTTGGGCGCCCATGACCTCACCTGCCAGGCCCCGCCGGTGGACATCTTGCCAGTGCTCCGTGATTTCGGGAAATATATCATAATGGGAAAACCCGGACAGGTCGCGATCACCTAGCGAATAGTCGGTGGACCAGCGGCGGCTCGCCGCGAGATAACACATATCCCTATCAAACATCGCCAACGCCACCGGTGCGTGCTCGACGAAGATGCGCAACAGCGCCTCACTCTCGCGCAATGCCTCTTCGGCACGCGCCCTCTCGACAGCAGGAAAAAGCCGTGCGGCAAGATCCCGCAATAACTGAGCCTCGTCCGGCCGCCACGTCCGCGGCTGGCGCGAGGTCACCGTGATCAGAGCCTTCGCACCTTCGGCAGTCACCAACGGCTCCGTCATATACGCAGCCACCTCGACGCGGCGGAAACTCTCCACATAGTCCGATGTGCGACGGTCTGTGGCCACGTCGTGAACCATATAGCCCTGGCCAGCCATGAGCGATTCGCGTGCTTCGTCAGTGACATAATCCGCCGCGCGATGCGTCCCCATGATGGGAGGACGGCCATCGCGAAATTCCTCCCGGACCGTCAATTCCGAGCCATCTGGTGTGAATTCGCCGAAGTTCGCGTGATCCGCCCCCAAATGCCCGACCAGCGCGCGCAGGGAAAGACGCACGAGTTCGCCCGGGTCCGGTTCCAACATGAGCTTGGGAGCCAGTTGGTTCAGGAAATCCGAATGGAACTGCACTTGCTTGCGCTCGGTGATATCCGTTTGCACTCCATCCCAGACCACCTGTCCGTCCGGCAGGCAACGCGGTCGGGAATGCAGGCGCATCCATCGCACTTCCCCGTCCCGGCGCCGCATCGGGACATCCCTGTCGAAGTCGCTCATTTCACGGAGACTACGGGCTTTGGCTCTTCCGAACTCCTCACGGATCTCCGGCGCGATTTGCCCGAGCAACACCTCTGAATCGCGTAACACCTCCTCCACCGTCACCCCGTTAAGCCGCTCGATCCCCGCGCTGATGAGCAGAAAAACTCCTTTGCCACCCTTATTATGCGTATATTGATAGACAGCGCTATCCGGCAGATTGTCGCCTAGCACCCGCAGCCGTTCCTCACTCTCACGCAATGCCTCCTCGACCTTTTTCCGCAAACTGATGTCGTTGAACAGAATGGCGACCTGCCGGTTTTCCGGATTCCCATAGCGGTAGGCCGAGACTTCGAACCAGCGGCCCGATCTTACCGAGAAGTGCTCGAAACGAACCGGTTCGCCGGTCAACGCGATCCGACCGTAGACTTCAAGCCAACGTTCTTCATGCTGGGGATTGATTTCTAGAATCTTCCGCCCCACCGCATTCCGGATGCCCGACTGTATTTCGAACGCCGGGTTCACCTCCAGAAATCGATAGTCCACCGCCTTGTCGCTGCCGCCGAATACCATTTCGACGACGCAGAACCCCTCCCCGATCGAGTCGAAAAGAGTCCGGTATTTTTTCTCGGATTCCCGCAGAGCCGCTTCGTGACGCTTCCGCTCGGTGATGTCATTCACCATCACGAGGCGCGCTTCCATCCCTTCGTATTCGAGGCAACTGATCGTCACCTCGACCTCAAAACACGAACCATCCTTGCGCTGGTGCCGCCACTCTCCCGCCGCGGCTGCGCATGAGCCGCGTTGCGTGGCCAGGACCGCCAACAAGCGCCGGCTTTCCTCAGGTGGACGGAGATCCGTCGCTTTCATCGATAACAACTCTTCACGCGTCCAGCCGTAGGTCACCACCATCGCTTCGTTGACCGCCAACAGCCGCAGACTGTCCTCATCGAAGACAAACATCGGGTTGGGATTCGCCTCAAACAGCAAGCGGTCATGTCCGCCACCGTCGCCTGCGGGCATCTCCGCAGCCACCGCTGTTTCTTCTGATGCCTTCATCCGCCAACCTCCGTGCCGATCCCGGCTGCGGCGGTCATGCCGATCGCCGTCCGGCCGATTTTCAATGCGATGAGACACACATCGTCGTGAAATCCTCCTGTCCCCGAAAAAACCCGGGCATCTTCGAGCAATCCGTCCAATAAGCCCTCGCCATCGTAGCCCATGCGCTGGCGCAAGGCGTCCGGCAGGCGCTCTTCGAAAAATCCTCCACCGGCTGCCTCCACCTCGGAAATTCCATCGGTGTATAAAACGATGATGTCATCCTGATCGACCCGAACCGTGGTTTCCGGATACGCGGAATCATCGAAAAGACCGAGCGCCGGACCGCGGGAATGATCCACGGTTTCCACCTTCGCACCGGAATGCCGGAGCACGTAAGGCAGGGGGTGACCTGCGTTGGAAATCGTGATTTTGCCGTGGAGCGGATCGGCCACAACGTAACAGGCGGTGGCGAACATGTCCGCCCGGCGGCATTGTCCGAGCACCCGATGCAGCGCGGCGTTCAGGCGGGTCATCATCCAACCCGGTGACTCGCGCTCGAATTCGAATTCCTCGATCAGGCCGCACAGCAACGCTGCCACCAAGGCAGACCTCACACCATGCCCCATCACATCACAGATCAACACACCGACACGCCCTTCGCTTAACGGGTAGACCTTGAAAAAATCGCCTGCCAGAGACTCGGTGGGAAGATACCGATGGGTTAGGAACCAGGGATGGGAATCCGGATCCGCCTGGCCCGGTTCCGGAAACTGCGAGCTCGGCAGCAGCGCCCGCTGGATTTCATGAGCCAACTCCAGTTCATCCAGCAGCAAGCCGTTTCGCACCGCCAACTCCTCGGCGAGCGTCGCCAGTTGGCGGGCCGCACTCTTGCGCTCGATGGCATAGAAAATCGCGCGTCCGAGAGTATCCGAGTTCATCTGGACCTTCACCAAATAGTCCTGCGCTCCGCGCCTCACCGTCTGGATAGCGGCCTCCTCGTCATCATAGCCGGTCAGCACCAGAATCGGCACCTGCCGGAACGTGCTACTCAGCCGGTCAAAGGTCTCGAACCCATGGCTGTCCGGCAGGGAAAGATCCAAAAGCACCACATCGATATCGCCCCGTTTCAAGCGTTCGATGCCATCGGCAAGAGTCCGGACCCAGTCCACCTCGAATTTGCAGCGCTTCACCCGGGCCAAATCGTGACGGGCCAGAATCGCGTCGTCCTCGCTATCCTCAATCAGGAGGACCCTCAGGCTCTGCTGGGCTCTGAGCTCATCCGGAACAACTGCGTGATTCGATCCAGTTTTCATCGATTTTTGACGAGATGAATGAATTTGGATACAAATCCAAAGTCGTGCAAGCATCTTCGAGACGAATACAAGACGACTACCCCGCAAAGGGTATGCAAAACCCCACCGAACCAAGAGAAAGCTAACGAAAAAAGCCGCCGCGCTTCCTGCGCGGCGGCCCGGATTTTCCTGGCGCGAATCCCCGGTTCACATGGCGAATTCCACCACGCGGGGTCTGGCCAGGTTGGCATAGTCGCACCATGCCATCCGGATGAGTTCAGTGTGAGAGCCGGCGTTGAAAATAATTTCGGTTTCAGCAGCCAGCTCGGGCGCGATGTACACCGCCATATTGTAGAGATTTCCGAAAGGCGGCAATGCACCGGGTTCGCAATCGGGGAAGAGGTGTTTAAACTCGTCCTCGTGCGCCAGGCGGACATTGTCGTTTCCGGTCCACATTCGCAGTTCATCCAATCGCACCCGCCGATTCGCCGGCAGAACGGCCATCGCCATCGTGCCGTCGATGATGACCATCACCGTTTTCGCCAGCGCATTTCCGGGGATGTGAGCCGACCGGGCCACATCCTGTGAGGTAAAGGCTGGAGTATGGATGATGGTGACATATCTAACTCTCCTCTCATCGAGGTATTTCTTCAGTGATTTCGCAAGCATCGGAGGTTCCTCCTTTTTTCATTGGGCCGGACGCGTCCAGCGTTCCGGCACTTCGTGATTTGTGGCCAAATGCCACAGGTTTCTTCCCACTCGCGCCATCTGGTGACGCAAGAGGAACTATGATTTTATTTATCCAGGCAACCATGGTTACCTCCATTTCGATCTCTTTCCAACAGAGTGACAATTAACTCCGCAAAACTTCTAAGTCAAACCGCACCATGTCCGCTGATGGAAAGCACAGGCCCGTCCGGACGCCCGGGAAGCCAGAGTGAGCCGGGCGATTGTTTCAGGCTTCCGCAGATACTTCCAGTATGTGCGCCCCTCCTCCTCAACTACTGCATTTCGGATTATGGACCTGAATTCGTCCGGCTCTGAGGTACGGATCGCACGGAACGTGAGAGGTGCAACAGATTATTGGGGAAAATTTTTCCGGATGATCAGCGGTTTTTTTTACGCTGCTCGTCCTGATCTTTTTGATCCTTTTCCTGCTTCTGGCGGGACTGTTCCTGCTGCTGTTGCTGCTGACGAGCCTGCTCATGCTGTTGTTGACGGGCCTGCTCCTGCTGTTGCTGACGTCGGGAATCTTCCTGCTGCTGCCGCCGCGACTCCTCCTGCTGCTGTTGACGCCGGGACTCTTCCTGTTGTTGGCGTGCGCTTTCCTGCTGTTGCTGACGCGCGTCCTCCTGGGCTTGCTGGCGTTGGCGGGCTTGCTCCCGCTGCTGTTCCGCTTGTTTCTGAGCTTCGCGCGCCTGCTCTGCCTGGTGTTGTCTTTCCTGTTGTTCGCGCTGTTGCTCTTGTGCTTCCTGGCGGCGTCTCGTCAGCTCCTGCTGGGTGTCGGGCGCTTTTTCCTCGGGCCGCTGCGGCTGCACTTGTGGTTCACGCTGGCGATTCCGCACTTGCTCGCTGGGAGGTTCGGGCAACGGACGTTGGAAATTGTGGCCTTGCTCGGCGGGTGGTTCGGCGACCGGACGCTGCGGGTTCCGAGTTTGTTCAACCGGCGGCACGGGCAACGGGCGCTGGCGGTTGGTCTCTGTCCGTGTTCTGGTATCTTCATCCGGCGTCTCGCGAGCTTGCTCGTTAGCGTTAGAACCTTGCTTCGAAACATTCCGCTCTTGCAATCGCTCACGATCCTCCCTCGGCGGAGTGACCTTCATGCCGGGAGGATTTTCTGCCTGTGGGCGATTGTCCACCCGCCGCCCGGCGTCAGGCCGATCATCGCGCTGCGGACGATCCGGGGTTTGCACGACGCTCCGACCTTTGCCGGCTGCGCGGTTTTCATTTTCCACCTGCTTGCGGTTTTCGTCCAACTGTTCGATCCGGCGCTGTTTGAAATTTCCTTCGCCACCCATCTCCGTGATGGTTCTCGAAGCGATCCGCTGGTCCTCCTCACGGGTTTTTCTGAAACGATCCGTGATCTCGGGCCGCAGGGGCTCATTTCTCTCCACCACCATTCCGTCCAGGCGGCCCTTCACCCGGTTTGGCTTGAGCCCGTTGTTCCACGCCGCATCCATGTTAGGTGCGGAAACCAGCAGACGATCCCCCATGATCCGAGGCCGCAATCCAAGCGGATCGCGGGTGGGACGCGGGTGGCTGTCGATCTCCAGGCGGCAGAAAGGAAGCGGCCTGCCGATCCGGTCACAAATTTCCCGGTAGCGGGGACCGCCACAGATCACCTGGCGGTTTTCGATGTGAATATACGTGATGTTGTTGCATTCCTGATAGTAGGAATCATTCAGCGCAACCGGCAGACAATATTGATAGAGGGACCCGCCGAAGTTGCGGATTTCCACGAAGTTGAACCACAGGGCACCGATCCCGAACTGGACGTCCACGGAAGAGTCCCACCGATGATTTCGATAGGCCAATGTTTCAGGAGGCAGCGGTGCCCAGCCGATGTGGTTGTTACCTTGCCGCCATGAAACCCAGCATGGCGCCCACTCGCTGCCGGGCACCCAGACCCAGCCACGACCACGGATCAAAGTCCAGCGACCGTAGTGATAGGTCGCCCAGCCAAAAGGCTCGTCGGAAACCCAGGTCCACCCGCGATCACTGCACACCCAGCGGCCGCGGCTGTAGGGACGCCAGTTGGAATCGCTCACCACCACCGGCTGCCAGACGTAACCGTATTCCGGCGATTCAAACCACGAGCCATAGGATGAAAGCGAATCGTAAAACATTCCATAATCGCCCACCGGCACGTCTTGCTCGTCCGCTTGGAATGGCAGTGCCTCGCGTCCGGCCAACTCACGCTCCTGGGCATTCAGTTGAACTCCGCGCGCAGCGAGATCCGATTTCTTGTCTTCCAGCTCCGCCTGAACCGATTCAAGCGTCCCCTCGCGCTTGGCGAGCGATTCCTCGCGTTTTCTGATTTCCTCCGCCTTCACCTGATCCTCCTCACCTTGCTGCTGTTCAAGATCCGCACGATCTTCTTCCAGCTTCATCCGATCACGTTCGATCACATCACGCTCGGCAGCGATTTTCTGGTCTTCGAGTTGCTGCTCAAGTTCCTTCCGGCGGTCATCGGCTTCGTTAGCCTTGCGCTGGAGTTCCTGGAGTTGTTTGGCGGTTTCGGTAGATTTCCGGTCACAACTCGGGGCCAAAAGGATGATGAGCGCTGCGGCGGGGATCAAATAGCGATTTTTCATGGAGATGGGAAATGTCGGCAAGTTCGACGCAGGCCGCGCTGCGAACATTCAGGAAAATTTCGTTATCGTACACCCAGCGTCGGGATTTCGAAAACCACCCGCGGCGGAGCGGAACCACTGCCCGGCAGCTCGCGGCGGACCACCCGCGTGCCCAACAGTTGCTCCAACATTCTGTGCTCCATCGCAATGGCCCGGGGATAAAGCTCGAATATCCTCTGCAACGGATTGTGATATTCCTCCATGCGGAAGCCAGCCTCCGGATCATACTTGCACTGGCCGAAGCAACCTTCCTTCACCCGCAGAGCCGCCAGCTTGGTGGCTTTTTCGACAAGCGATTGGGATTTCTCCAAGCGTTTCCGCCAGACGGTCAATTGCTTTTCAAAATACTGAAAGAGGAGCTTGTCGGGCAGGCTGTCACCGTAAAGGGACTTCAGCTCTTCCATCAATTCCAGCGTGAAATTCACCCCCGCCTGCGGAAACAGCGCATCCGCCTTGGCCGCCAGTCGATAGAAAATCTCAGGCCTCCCCACCGCCGTCCGAGGGACGCGGATCCGGCTCACATAACCGATTTTTTTCAGTTCCTCGCACTGCTGTTTCACAGCCATGTAGGACGCGTCCACCTTCCGGGCAAGCTCGCTAACAGCAAGCCCGCCCGAGAGCTTCAGCTCCTCAAGCACTTTCCGCCACTGCGGTTTGATCAGATCCTGGAATACCGGAAGAAGCATGGCTAACTTCCTGATGCTTGGGAAATTCCACCACCCGCGCAATCCGCAAATTCAACCGTTTTCCGGGCAGCAGCCCCACGCTGGGAATCAGCGTTGATCCCGCCTCACCGGGATCGGCACCAACACCGGAGCAGGGCGCGGCAGCGCGTTTGCAATCCCGTCCCGGATCCTCCGGAGAAGATCGAGAAGGGACGCGTTGAGGTGGGTGATTTTCATTTTCCGAGGAGTTGGGTCTTTATCGCGCCGCCGCCAAGCATTTCGTGAGTGCAGACACTGTGCCACTAAACCCGGAAAAACCCCGGCGCAAATCGAAATCCCCAATTCCTTCGAGAAATACCAACAAACTTCTCGATTCCCCGCGTCCATTCGTTTCTACATCCTCCCCCCATGTCCGCACGCACCGGCATCCTCCTTGTTGTCTCCGGCCCCTCAGGCTCGGGAAAAACCACGCTGTGCCGCCAATTGGCGGAATCCGGCGAGGTCCACTACTCCATTTCCTGCACCACCCGCCAGCCACGTCCCGGCGAGATCAATGGCAAGGACTACCACTTTCTCACCCACGAGGACTTCCAGCGAAAGCTCGATGCCGGCGAATTTCTCGAACACGCCGTCGTCCACGAAAATCTCTACGGCTCGCTCAAATCCGAAGTCCTTTCCTATCTCCAGGCAGGCACCGACGTCGTGATGGATATTGATGTCCAAGGCGCGGACCAGATCCGCAGTTGCCAGGATCCGGAGATCCAACGCGCCTTCGTCGATCTCTTCGTCATGCCCCCCAGCGAGGAGGAACTTCACAACCGCCTCGCCGGCCGGGGTACCGACAGCTCGGAAATCATCGCACTGCGCATGATCAACGCCCTCGAGGAAATGCAACATTGGCATCGCTATTCCCACCGCCTGCTTTCCTCGACGAAAGAACAGGACTACGCGAAATTCCAATCGCTGCTCATCGCCGAGCGCCTCCGGGTTTCGAGAATTTGCGCTTCCTGAGGTTCCACTTTTCAAGACAGCAGCAAACAAACTTGCCAGCCCGCTCCGTGCCAGCATAGCGTCTGCCACCCCGACGACAAAGGACCAGAACCTCGGATCGCATGGCCGCCATCAAGCCACGCATCCGACAATTTGACCCCCAAAATCGAACTCAGGGCCTGTAGCTCAGCGGTTAGAGCAGGGGACTCATAATCCCTTGGTCCAGGGTTCAAATCCCTGCGGGCCCACTTTAGTTTCGCTCATTATGAGTGAGTTCATGGCCGTCAGTCCGGCCCGGTTGTTGCCAGGCAGTCGTAGAAATGGCATGGTTTTCACCTCGAAATTCCGGAATTGATTCCGGAATTTCAAGGTTCGATGATTGATCGCAGTCTCACCCCATCTTAGCGAGGCGTTTGTCCCAGACACCTGTGGTCGCTCGGATTCTACTTGTGTGTCCGTGGTATCAACGCTGCCGACAGCGAAAAGGCGTTTCCCATGTACCGGGCTGCCACGGGTCTGAAGCCAGGTCGTGATTGGGGAGTGGTCCTCATTTCCTTACATTCTGGACACCCCCCAGCAGGATCCCTATCAAAACGGCATGACATCAAAGGCATCTGAACCTGCAACTCCCCCCAACCGGCCAAAGTAGACGTGCTGCCCACCTGCGGTATCGTGATGCCCATTGCAACAACCGACGGTTGCGATCCAAAACATTGGCTTGAGGTTCTTGATATCATCAAAGGGTGCTGCCGAGCCGCCGGTTTCACGGGCGATCTGGTCAGCGATGCAGCCGATAGCGGCACCATCCTCAGAAGGATCGTAGGGAATCTTTACAATTCAGACATGGTGATCGCCGACGTTAGCGGTAAGAATCCGAACGTGATGTTTGAACTTGGGATGCGCCTCGCTTTCGACAAGCCGGCAATCGTGATCAAAGACGACAGCACCGGTTACTCGTTTGATACGGGGGTAATTGAACACATCAGCTATCCCCGGGACCTTCATTATCCGAGCATGCTCATATTCCAAGACAAGCTCACTGCAAAATTGACTGCTACTTTTCAAGCGTCGAAAGATCCGCAATATACAACGTTTTTGAAACACTTCGGTGAGTATACTGCTCGAAAGCTGGAAACTACCGAAGTCAGCAGCAATGACCTGATACTTAAAACACTCGAATCTTTTCGTGAAGAATTCGACGGCCTGCGCTATCAAATTTCAAGAAGTGCTTCCCGGACGGCTTTCCCAGCAAGAGAGAATCTCGCAGAGCCCGTTGGTGCATTACTCGAGCGTGATTTTGTTACCGCAATCGCGTCGCTTGCCACGAAATATTTAAGAATTCGCGAAATCAATGGAGTTAAGTCGCCAATTGATATCGAAAGTTTCGAGCGGTATCTTCTAGAAGCACTCCCTCAATTTGAGGAACTCCCCCCGAAAATGAGAGCGCCCTTGATTCGGAATGCACTAAGAGGCGTACGCTAGGAGACGTTTCAGAATTATATTAGCACAGCGTGCATCGAATTACCGAAACTTCCAGTGGCAACCATCAAGCTCACGGAGGCAGTTCAATTGCTTCATGAGAACCGTGCTGATACATTGCACAATCATGTGGATACATGACCACAATACTAACACCTCACGCCACGGAAGACGCCTAGACCCAGCAAGCCACCATTTCTCAGCGGGTTTTTCCGTAGGCCGTTTCGAGCCGTTCGTATTCTGCCATCGTAACTGGCAAAATGGAACCGTGGCGGAAATGGAATGGGAAACTGAATCCCTCGCCAGAGGTGAACTGTGCGCCGCCCAGATCCTGAGTCACGAACGGCTGGTAACCGGTACCCTTGCTGTATTGATCCAGAATCAGACACCATGTGGCAGGCTTCTCGGCTGTGGCCGCGGTGACCTGATAGCATTCCGGACCTTCATAGCCCCGCAACTGCGCCAGTGAGAATTGGCTAACATCCTGCCACGGACCCATCAATTTCTCACTGACCTCCATCGTGATCGCCTTGAATTTCTCATCCTTGGAGAACCGATAGTATTTGCCGTTGTCACGCACGATATCCGTATCAATGACCGTGGTTGGCTTCTCGATATAAATGAATGGCTGGCCGAACTTCCGGAAATCCTTGGTGCGTGCGGCCCAGATCCGTTGTTTCTCGAAATTGTCACTTTTGGTCGTCGATGCCCAAAACACCAGATAGTCGCCGGTGTCCTCATCATAAACCGCTTCGGGAGCCCATGTGCAGCCGGCATCATTGGGAGCCACCCGTTCCAGACGAGGCGCGCTCCAGTGGGTCAGGTCGTCGGATTCCCAGATGACGATCGACTTGCTGCCGGCATGAACAGCACGTCCCCAGTCGTGGTTGAGGTTGACCGAAAGATCGGTTGCTAACAGGTAGAACTTCTTCCCGTCATGGGAACGGAGGAGATACGGATCGCGCACGCCCTTTTCGCCCAGTTTACTAATCAAGATCGGCTCCCCACCTTTCAGAGCCTTCCATTCGCGGCCATCCTTACTGAGACCAAAATAGATTTGCTCGGACATCGGGGTTTGCTCGCCTTTGAAAGTGACGAACAGGAAACCGACATCCGCCGCGAAAGCGGTCGACGCGGTGAACATCATGAGCAGCAGGAGTTTTTTCATAGGGGATTGTTTTCTGAACAAGAATTGCAGCCCCGCGCACTCCTTGCCAGCAGGATCATGTAGGGACCCGCGAAAAAAATGGGCTAGCCCCGCCGCCGAAGCCAATTCCCGAGCGCAACGGTGCCGAAATACTCCATTTTCGCCCCCGGAATCCCGCTTGATCCTCCGCCGACTCGCGCCTAGGGTCTTGCCCCGATGTTCAAACGGATTGTAACCCATTGGCGCATGCCGACCACCCGACTGGCGATTTCTTCGAGCTTGTTGGTCACGCTGCCCGCCCACGCTCAGGCACCGCCGCCACCAGCCCAGTCCGCGCAATTTGATCCGTCAGACGTTTATTTCCAAGGCTATCTCGCGACCCGCAAGGCCGAGCAATTGGAGGATGCCGGCGACTACGTCGGTGCCTCCGAAAGCCTGCAATCCGCGAGGAAATTGTTCGAAGCCGTCCACACTTATTACCCGACGTGGAAGCCGGAAATGGTCACCGGACGCACGGCGAAAAATCACGAATCGCTCACCCGTCTTTTCCCGAAAGCCGAAGAGCAGCGTAAGAAAAATCGAAAGGCCGTGGCCGAACTCGAAGGTGGGGTAAAAAGCTCCGGCACCCTCGTCGATCCTCCAAAGACAGTCACCCCGCCCGCTCCCGGAATTCTCCAGGTCAATCCGCTGGAAACCCGCCGACTCGCCGAAGCCGAAGCCGAGGTCAAACGCCTCAAGGACCTCGTCAACAAACCGCCGGCCCCCACACCTCCTCCCGCAGCCGATCCCAATCAATTGCGAAACGAGTCCCGAATCGAGGATCTCAAGCGTCAGAACGATCTCGCCCAAGCCCAACTCCACGCGGCGGAAGTGAACCTCGAGTCCATGCGCGCCCGCCTGGCGGCCGCGCCTGTGCAAAGTGAAATGAAGGCGCTCAACCAGCGGATCGCCGGACTTGAGCAGGAGCGCGAAGCCATGTCCATGGAGCTCGCCCAGAGCCGCGGCGCCCATACCGAGGCCGTCGCCCGCATCGCCGCTCTACAGGCGGACCTCCAGGCGATGCAGCAAAAACACGCGGATC
>JBDSZP010000095.1:0-11691 GCA_039925065.1 Luteolibacter sp. | reverse complement strand
ATGGTGGGATGGTGGGATGGTGGGATGGTGGGATGGTGGGATGGTGGGATGGAGAGATGGAGAGATGGTGAACGAAAGGGATGATGTCTTTCTGGATGTGGGAAGGTGTGAACTACGAAGGGGGCTGGTCTGAAAATGATGAATTCCAGAGTTCTCACGCAGAGCCTGGGAGGCGCAGAGGTTTTTAAAGAAGGAGGAAAAGCAACCGGATCTTGAATGCTTGGCGAAAATCCGCCTCCGCGGCCTCGGCGGCTCTGCGCGAGAATCCATCTTCGTGCCCGCTGATCGTTTATCTTAGAAAGAGAAATAGAACCGCAGATGGACACAGATGAACGCAGATCATCAAAAAGTTGTGTTGATCGAGTTACTTACCCACTGGGTGTGGCGTTCTACTTCTCGTTAGGCTCTTGAAATCAATGGGTATCTGCGTCCATCTGCGGTCATTTTTCTCTCAAGGTTTATTCCGGCCGGGAGAACCGCTCTGATAATGTTAGATCGCCTCGCGGTCCGGAGTTCAACCTTTCGGTTGCCCTGGAAGAGCATGGTAAACCCATGAACTCCGGACCGTTTTCAGGCGAGCGGGCGCGGAGGGGTTTCGCGTTCGCTCTTTGGGTGAGCAATCTATAGGTCGACGTGGATCGTGGGGACGATGATGACATCGACGACTTCCCGGGTGGGTTCATAGACCCTGACGATGCGGTCGCCATACCAGTAGAGGCGGGTGTCCGGAATGACGGCGATTTCAGGAAACCATTCGTAGGGGACGGGCTCTAGTGCTGGCAGCCAGTCGTCTGCGATCACATATCCGATTACGAGCCGGTCGCGCCATCCGGCGGGAAGACGTTTGCGGCCTTCCCAATTTCTTGAGAGTTCGGGTGGCAGTCCGTGTTCGCGATCCTTGAAGCGGGAGAAATAGGTAACGATCCGGTCGCGGTCGCGATCTTGGAAGTGTTCCTTGAATTCTCCGCGTTTGTAGACCTGCCGGTCAGTGCGATTCTCTGCGCGGTTTTCGGCTCGGCCCTCGACGCGTGTATCGGTTCGGTTGTCAGCCCGGCCTTCGACGCGGTTTTCCGTCCGGTTGTCCGCGCGACTCTCGGCCCGGTTTTGATCACGATTGTCCGCACGGGAGTTATCTTCGCGTTGTGGATTGGCGGCCCGCTGGTCTTCGTGTTTTTGGGTTCGGTCGTCTGCGGCGGTATTTTCTTTGTTCTCCGTTCGTTCGGTTTTGTTCTCCGCCTGTTCGGCCCGTTTGTCAGCCTTTCCGGCATTGTTTTCCGCCCTGCTCTTTTCCTTTTCAGGCTCGGCAGTGGCCGTGGCCAGGGTGAGGGCGAACGATGTGCCCACGATTCCCAGCCATTTCAGTGTTGGTTTTGTTTTCATCTTTGGCTCTGGTTTGGGTTTGGCATTCCAGTGAAGAGGTCGTGTTTGTGCCTAATGGGAAGTGTTCCTTCGTAAGGAGTGTTTCTTCGCAAAAACCGTGCCGATTCGGGAAACGGCGCATCCAAAATGGGACCGCTTGCAATATCTTGTATTCGAGATCGTAGCGGCTGCGATACGCCGTTCGTTGGTCGCGCAGAGGTTGCACTGTGCCATTTCGTATGGGGTGAATCGCCGCGTTTTGCATCGCCTGCGGAGCTGTCGGTTCCCGCCTGTTCCTTATGGGGCCTTGGATTTTGCGTTGGCATGGGGCTTGCGAAACATGTCTTTCCGCAGTCTCGGCCCGATGTCGATAGGCAGCGGTAAACCACCAACAACAGCCATCATGAAATCAATATTCAACGCATGCGGTGCCGTCACCCTCGGGTGCCTGCTTCCACTGGCAGCCCAGAATTCGCAAACGACGACCCAATCGGAAGTCACCCGGAATGCGGACGGCAGCGTCACGCACACCGAGTCCACCAAAACGGTGACCTTCAATCCGGAGGTCCGCACCAAGGTCGTGCATTATTTCGACGCCTATAAAAGCGATCCACTCGGACTACCTCCCGGATTTGCGACGCGCATCAAGGTGAAGGAAATTCCTGCCGCGTGGAGAACCACCACGATCGCGCCGGGAGTAGTGGTCAGCGAAAACGAACGTTCCTATCTGGTAGATGCTCCGCCCGAGCTGGTGAAGGTTCTTCCCGCATCGTCCGCGGATGTCCATTACTACATTGCAGGAAGCAACGTGGTCGCCGTGGACAAGAGCTACCGGATCGTGGACTCCATCCAGATTCCATCGATCCGTTTCACCACCGATGAGCCGGATCATGTGGAAAAGGTTGAACGGCACATGAAAGACGAAGATAAGGACGATGATGATTGAGGCCGGAAGCTGTCGGCCGCTTTCCGCGGTTGGCGGGCTTTCTCGATTTGTCGTCGCACCGTGAAGGCAGACAACCTTTCGCGGGACATGCCGGGCCTGGAGCGTAGTTCCCGGGCCCGGCAGATTTATCTATCAGGGTGAACATCGAACATCGAAATTTGAACATTGAAGAGAAGTGAAGAGAAGAGGAATGAAGAGGAATGAAGAGCGTCAAAAAATGGCTTTTCTTCGTCGCGTTTCTTGGCGACCTCTTCGAAGCCTCAACCCTCTTCCCTGCGCATTCCTCCGCGATCTCCCCGCCTCCGCGTTTCGCTTTACAGCAAAAACAACAGCATCTGGCTTCGCGTTCCTTGGCGAACTTGGCGGTTCAAAGTCTTCCCATTCATCACAGAGTTCTCATATTGCAATCCATCGTGTCGGTCCCCTGAGGCTATCAGAAATTTCTTTAACTTCATCGATCCAAAAATCATGAAACCAGATCTACCATTGCCGATTCACGAGGTGGAATACGAGTTGCCGGATAAGCCGATGTTCGAGGGATATGAGGTCGGTCTTGTTATCGATGGGTTGATCGCGGAGGTGGTCGGCCACGAGATCACAATGCCGGCCAAGACGTGGGTGAAAGAGGCGGGGACCGGAAAATTTCACCTGATCCCGGACTCGCTGCGGGGAGTGATTTATGGAAAAGGGCCGGTGCAGTTTTTCCGGCAGCGGGGATTCATCATGTTCCAAGGGGATGAGTTCTGTCTCGCGCCCCATGGAACGTTTGAAGAATTGACGGATGACGAGCGGAAAAAACATCCCACGGCGACATGGAAGTACAGCTTCGATCATACAGTGAAACCATGCAGTTCCGCCAAGACACCACTGCGGTGATGCGCGGCGATTCAACCCGCGCTCAATGGGTGCCAGCGGCTTTCCAATGATCGAAGAGCAGGCCTTCACTGCCGTTAACAGGATCTTCGCGGGGAATTGGGACGTCGGCGATACGGCGGCGGGCGATGTCCAAATGGTCGTCGCCCGTGCGGATCAGATCCGGCACTTCGCCGCGCGGATAAGCTCCGACGACCAGGAAGTCGTCGGAGGCCTCAATGCATTTGTGACCGACGCCCGCCGGTATCACAATCACGTCGCCAGGCCGCACATCGAAGGATTTTCCATTCTCGCCGCCGAACGTTAGCGTGGCGGTCCCGCGTGAGACGCCGAGGACCTCGTGGTTCAGGGAATGGAAGTGATGATATGGATAGACCTCCCAGCGCCAGACGGCCCGCCAATCGTTGGCGACGAAGCGATGCTCGAACCAGTCCGCGGGGTCGTCCGCTGACGCAGCTTCCGGAACGTGCATGATGAGGAGCGGAAAGGTCGGGTGATTCGGCGTGCGGCGATCATCCGCGAAAAGTTGGGATCGGATTTCGGAAACCGTGCTCATGGAGAGTTGAGAGTTGAGAGTTGAGAGTTGAGAGTTGAGAGTTGAGAGTGGAGAGTTGAGAGTGGAGAGTTGAGTCTTGGGGAAGGTTTTCGCAGAAATTGTTCCAGATCGATGCTGATGACTTGGAATGGCTTGGGTATTTTTCGGAAATAGCCAATGGAGAGACGGCTTGACGCAAGGGGAAAGTGGAACGATCCGTTTCACCATGTCACGGGACATCCATATTACCCGAAGGCAGATCATCTATCTCACTTATCCCGAGGCTGGATTTCCGGGATGGAAACCGGGACATATGCTGACGGATCGATTGGTGGCTCCGGACGGAACGGTCTATCACTTCACCGGCGCGGCGACTGTGGAAGGGGTGGTGCACAATGCCGGACACCATTATGATGTGCAGATCACCCACGTGCCGAGGTGGGCGGGTGAAGCGTGAGCGGCATTGCATCACGCAACGGGACGATGCAGGACGCATGGTCCGTTCGCGCCGGCCTGCAACAGATGTCTTGGATTTTGTAGCAATCCGGAGTTGGCGCGGGACGTGCAGGACCCCGGTAAACAACCCTATCAAATCATGACACCGATTGATCCTGTGAAAAAAGCGTCCGCCGAACCCCGCCCGCCCATGGCTCCGCCATATGTGGATGAGGATCCTGAACTGGCTCTGGTGGAGGAGGGGATGGACGTGGCTGAAAATGAAACCCGCGATGCCGTCGCCGATGATTACGAGGCCAGCGCGCGTCTGAGTGATGACGCGGAGGAGGAACTTGATGACATCGATTTCAGTGAGGCCGACGAGGGTGCGTTCCCTCCGGAAGTCTCAGCCATGCATGAGGAGCGTATTATCCCTGATGAAATGGATGAGGATGATGAACTGGAGGAGGAATAAAGAACTCGCTCAGTGGATCAATGTTTGGAACCGGGACCGACTTTGATCCATTAGATCGGCATGGACCATTTCCTGAATTTTTCTGAAATACTCTTCAGACAGGCGCTCGAATTCCTGATAGGCATCGGTCCGCCAGTATTCCCATCCGGCGGGCGGGAGGTGGACTTTCGAGCGGTAGGAAGCGAAATGATGTCGGGGATTTGAAAAGGAACGTCCGATGCGGAACATGGCGACAAACTGCGGGTCCGCCGTGTGCATGATCGCTTCAGGAACACCGTCGGGTTTCCCGAAAAGAATGTATTCCGGTAGATCTGTCGCGTCGGGGTCGAGCTCAGAGATCGCCGCAGGACGATAGGCGAGCTGAGGGTGACGCTCCCGGCAGTCGACGAGGATTCCGATAGCGGCATCTCCCCGATCATGACAATTCGGGTAGCATAGAACTGCATCCGAATCGTTGGGTTTCATGATTCCGAGGGAAAGCTGCGGGCCTTTTCTGACCACGCATCGGACAAGAGTCATGGAGTCCGACTCGACCGCCCACCAACGCAGTGTGTTGCGGGCTTTCTTCCCATAGAACTTTTTCTCATAAAAGATCATGGCTGACTCGGCCTCCATTCCGGGATGGTTTCCAATCAGTAATTGGTAGTGGTTGTTTTTCTTTCGGTGGTCACCGCGCCGGGCATCGATGAATCCGTGGTGGTGCGGGTGGTGGTACTCGTGCTGGTGGCAGGTGTCGTTACTTCATGCTCCACATAGTCAGCGCAATTGGTGACTGCGATGACCAGTGCGAGAAATGCCAGGCTTTGAGGTAGTGATTTCATCTTGGGTGGTTTTTTGGGTTCCCACCATTTCCAGCAAATCCCGTGCCTAACCAGATAATCCGTGGTTTCGTGCGAATCCCTTGAAACTGCGGGGATTTGCTGCCGTTACGGGTGCGGGATCGGATTGCGGATTGCACGCCTCACCTCATTATGCACGGAAGCATGACGCTGCGACGGGCGGGTCGCATGATTTCGGATAGGCGATCAGCCCGCGCCCCGAAGCCTCCCGAGCAGCCAGAGGACGAATAAGACGACAGCGGCGATCCATAGAAGATGAAGAAATCCACCGGTGACCATGAGGATCAATTTTAGAACCACCCACAGAATCAGAAGGAAAATAGCAACTCCAAGCATCGCATTCATGGCATCAATTTAACCTGTTTTGGTAAAAGGGCAAATGAGAGAGAAGAATGAACTCTGATAGTGTGGCCGAAATCCAGCATTCGTCGGTTCCCGAGATTTGGCATGATACCTGATATAGAGGAGTGAATCATTGGACTATGTACAATCGACTGAACAAGGGGAATTGGGATCTCATCAAGGGGATGTTGACCGACCAGTGGGACAACCTCACTGATGCCGACCTCGATTATGCGGAAGGAGAGGAAGAGGAACTGATCAAGAGAATTCAAAAACGAACGGGCGCAAATCGCGAGGCGGTTGATGAAGCGCTGCGGAAAATCCAAACAGAAACTCCGCCATGAGGTAGCAGGGCCCCTCCATTAGGGAGAATATCAGATTTTTAAACCGCGGATAACGCGGATAATCACGGATGAAGACTCACGAATCGGGATGGATCCGTGGATTTCCAGAATTACAATCGTGCCGGATGCTCAAAACCCATCACTCCAGAACCTCTTATCCATGAATATCCGCGTCATTTGACGAAGGATTTCAATCAGCAAGTTCGTCCATGTCCGCTGCGCTCCCATTGCGGTTAAAATTATCTTTTTCTGACGATTTGTCCCTAATGGAGGCCCCCTGCATGAGGTAGTGGGTGTTGCATCCTGCAACTGTGGGAGCGCGCAGTGGATGCAAAGAGCAACCGGGGTGAAGTAAACTGATTTCCACAAGGTTCGATTCCGGAAGGACTTGTATTCACCTTCCGTGGATCACGGCTCGGTTGGCATGCCATTCGCAAGGAGGGGACAGAATCCACCAAAGTCATGATACGGAAATTCAAAGTCACGCTGACCCGTGGTCCTGTTTCTGCGGTCTATCTGATATCGTATTTCAGAAGCGAGAGGCCGGACTCGGTTGATTCCAGTGGTTCGGAATCGGAATTCGTCCGGCAGGATGGAAGCCCGGTGACATTCAACGATGTCCATATTGACCAGCTCGCCGCGGCGGTGAAAGAACACGCGGAGAAAAATGAGGCGGTGGGGGTGATCGATGAAGTCACCGGTCAGAGGGAATTCCAAATCAAACTGGAAGGGGAGGGATTCAGGGCTGACTATATCGTGATCTATCATCCGGGAAATGCTGTTCCGTTCGTGAAATCGTCTTCCGGGAATCCCGAAAACCGGCTGCCGGACGGCACGGTCATTCCTTTTGCGCAACTGCGGGCGGAAGATCTGAAAACTTTCGTCGGCAGCACGGCGAAGTCGAACGGGCTGAATTTTGATTTCCGGGATCTCGATGAGTGAACTCCTGAGGAGGATGGACGCCCTCGTCCATTCGTTCGCGGAGAGGACAAGACGCCCAGACAGGAATGTCCGGGCTACGGCGCAGTCAGGAGAAACGCTCCGGAAATTCCGGCTTCCTGACCGAGCGCGGGTGGCACGACATAGCGAGTTTCTGCCAATACGGGGAAATAGCCTGCCGCGATTTTTACCAACTGGTCGTTGATTTTGTCATGTAGGTGAGCCGCCTGTGAAACGCCGCCGCCGACGATGACCCGTGACGGGGAAACGATGGCGAGCAACGAGAGAATCCCATGGGCGAGATACCAAGCCTGCATCTCCCATGCCGGGTGATCCGCAGGCAGTTCGCTGGCGGGTTTTCCCCAGCGTTCGGCAATGGCCGGGCCGCTCGCCAAGCCTTCGAGGCAATCCGCATGAAAAGGACACACGCCCGCAAAATCATCGCCTGCCTTGCGCGGAACCTTCAGATGGCCGAATTCCGGGTGCAGCGCACCGTGAACGAGGCGTCCGCCTGAGAGGATTCCCGCGCCGATGCCGGTGCCGATGGTGATGTAGGCCACATCGTCGAGGCCCGCTGCCGCACCGATCCGGGCTTCTGCGAGAGTCGCCGCATTGACGTCGGTATCGAGGGTGAGTCTGGCATTTGGAAATGCAGCCGAAAGCGATTTCGTCAGCGAGAAGCCTTCCCAACCGGGTTTCGGAGTGGCCAGCACTCTTCCGTAGTTTTCACGTCCGGGGACGATGCCGATCGGACCGAAGGCGGCGATGCCGATTGCTTCCGGCGCACCGCGTTCGGTCAACCAATCAATGGCAAACCCAAGGGTCTTCTCGGGCTCATGGGTTGGGAAACGGCATTCTTCGATGATTTTCCCCTCCGCCGTGCCGATGGCGACGACGGTTTTCGTTCCGCCCAGTTCGATGCCTGCGATCATGATCTTGGATCAGCGGGCTGCGGCGGCGGCTTCGAGAGCTTCCTTGGTGATACGGGTGATTTCCGCCCACTTGCCATCGTTGACCAGCTGCTTGTCCACCATCCACGAACCACCGATGGCGGCGACGATTGGCAGCTTGAGGTAGCTCGCCAGATTGGCGGAGGTAATGCCGCCGGTGGGGATGAATTTCACGCCGGTGTGGGCGTAGGGGCCGGCGAGGGACTTGAGCATGTTCGTTCCGCCTGCGGCTTCGGCTGGGAAAAACTTGAGCAGCTTGCAACCGAGCGAGAGCGCTTGTTCCACATCGCTGGGGGTCATCACGCCGGGTGAGAATTGCAGGCCGATTTCCTTGGCTTTTGCGATGATGTTAGGGTTGAGGCCGGGAGCGAGGCCGAAGGTGGCACCGGCATCTTTGGCGCGCTGGACTTGATCGACGTCCAGCAAGGTTCCAGCTCCAAGGAGGATTTCAGGAAAGCGGGCGGCGATGCGCTTGATCGATTCTTCGGCCGCAGCGGTGCGGAAGGTGATTTCCATAATGTCCAAGCCACCTGCGAGAAGCGCTTCGGCGAGGGGTTCAGCGGATTCGACGTGATCTAGGACGACGACGGGGACAATGCGTTTGGCGAGGATGCGATCAATCATGGCTTTGTGTAAGAACAGTGAAACTTTGGGTAATCCGCAGCGAATGATAAAGCAAATGCTGCGTTAACTGTGGAAACCTTCCGATCAATCGAACTCCGGATGTGCGACATAATCGCTCTCCCGCAGGACAATCGGCTTCCTCTTCGCCAGCAACAGCCAGCACTCATAAGCGGTGCCGAGCAGGATGATGGAAACAAAGATCAGAAACGTGGCCGTCACCGCGACGTCGACGCGGGCGTTGAAGAGCGAGGTTTTTGCCATGGCGAGGGCTTTTCCTTCGAGGCCACCTGCGATTTTCGCCTCAAGCGTGTGGATGGCGGGGATGAAACCGGCGGAATTGGGGGAGAAAATTTTCATCCAGCCCGCGGTGTAGGTGACGGTGGTTAGGAAGAGCATTGGCACCACGGTCACCCAGCAGTATCGTGCTTTGCCCATTTTGATCAGGACGACGGTGCCGAGGCAGAAGGCGATGACGGCGAGAAGCTGGTTGGAGATGCCGAAGATCGGCCACAGGCTTTTCGCGATTCCTTCCGGATCGAGAGCGCCCTGATAGAGGAAGAAGCCCCATGCGGAAACGAGCAGGCCGGTTGAAACGATGTTGCCAAGCCAGGACCGCGTGTCCCTCAGGCGCGGTGAAAATTGTCCTAGCAAATCCTGAAGGATGAACCGCCCCACCCGTGTGCCCGCATCGAGAGTGGTGAGGATGAACAACGCCTCGAACATGATGGCGAAGTGATACCAGAGCGAGAGCGCGGTTTTTCCGGGAATCACTTTCGCAAACATCTGCGCCATGCCGACGGCGAATGTGGGAGCTCCGCCGACTTTGCCGATCATGTGGATTTCCCCCAGATTGGTGGCGAGTTGCTGCATGTGATCGAGGGTGATCGAGTATGCGGGGCCATAGGAATTGATCTTGGCAATCTGCGCGGTGACGGCTGCCGCGTTGTTGGGATCGACGGGGGAGTTGATCGCAAAATACTCGCCGGGATGCAGCGCGCAGGCGGCGATGACTGCCATCAGCGCGACCAGCATTTCCACGACCATGGCGCCGTAGCCGACGAGACGGATGTCCTTTTCACGGGCCAGAAGTTTTGGCGTGGTCCCGGATGAAATCAGCGAGTGGAAACCGCTGATCGCTCCGCAGGCGATGGTGATGAAGACGAACGGGAAAACCGGGCCGGGCACCACAAACCCGCCACCGTGGACGAACGGTGTGATCGCCGGCATGTGCAGCGGCGGTGCGAGGAAGACGATGAAAATCCCGAGAACGGCCACGGTTCCGAGTTTCATGAACGTGCTCAGATAGTCGCGCGGGGCGAGCAGCATCCAGACCGGAAGCACGCTGGCGGTGAAGCCGTAGATCATGATGGCCCACGCGAGTTGGGTGGATTTCAAAGTAAGCGCCGAGGTCCATGTGGGTGATAGATATTTCCCACCGACCACTGCCGCGATCAATCCGAGGACTCCGAAAACCGAAGCGGTAGTGACGCTGACTTTCCCGCTCTTGATCATGATGCCCATGATGAACGCCAGCGGGATGGTGGCCGCGATGGTGAAAAGTCCCCACGGGCTTTCGGACAATGCTTTCACGACGACCAAGCCGAGCACCGCCAGCAGGATGGTCATGATGGCTAACAAGCTAATGAGCGCGATCAGGCCGATCACCGGATTCAGCTCCTCCTTGAGCATTTGCCCGAGTGATTTTCCATTGCGCCGCATCGAGGCGAAGAGGATCACCGCATCGTGGACGCCGCCGCCGAGTGTGGCTCCGACCAGAATCCAAAGCGTGCCGGGCAGATAGCCGAATTGCGCGGCAAGTACCGGACCAACGAGCGGTCCGGGCCCGGCGATGGCGGCGAAGTGATGGCCGAAGACGACCCATTTCGGAGTGGGGACAAAATCCTTTCCGTCATCGCAAGTCACTGCGGCGGGGGCTCGGTTGTCATCGATGGTCAGAACCTTCGCCATCAGCCAGGCGGAATAAAATCGATAGGCCACCGCGAACGTGCAAACCCCGGCAACCACCAGCCACAAGGCATTCACCGGCTCGCCCCGCTGGAACGCGGCGACGGAAACGGCAATCACGCCGAGCAGGGAAACGGTGATCCAAATGATGATGCGGGCGAACCTAGGCATGCGCCGAAATTCACAAGATTACACGAACGGCGTCGAGAATGAATATCCCTGCTCACGGGCCGGGGACCGACACCAGGGATTGTTATGAGAAATCTGAATGGGAAGAGTTTGAACCGCCAAGCAAAGGTCGCTGTTGCCTCTTCGTTCGTAGTCCAACCCTTGAGGGTGTCTTCGTTACGCAATGAAGACACCCTCAAGGGTTCAACTACGAACGGGAAGGCTGGCCCAGAGGTGGGCGGCGGCCATGGAGCGGTGAGGTTGATAGCGGGCGAGGAAGGATTCGATCTCGGCGGAGGTGGGTTTGGTCCCGCTGGCGGTCAGGCGTTGGACGGCGTTGCGGATGGCGGCATCGCCGTGGAGTGAGCAATCGCTGTAGGCAAAGCCGCGCATGAGGGCGTAATTCACAGTCCACGGACCGATCCCCTTGATGGCGAGCAAGTCGGCTTCGATCCCGGGCTGGGGTTGTTTTTCCCACTCGTCCAGCGGGAGAGCACCGGATTCCACCATGCGGGCGACGCGGACGAGTGTTTCCGCTTTGGCGCGGGAAAATCGATGAAGCGAGAGTTCGTCCGGCTCGATCCGGGCGACAGCGGACGCGTCCGGATAACACCAGAGTCCGCCGGAATGCGGGCGTCCGGCGATGCGGATAAAGGTGCGGCGCAGCGAAATGGCGAAGGCGAGATTGATCTGCTGGCCAATGATGGCCCAGGTGAGCGCCTCGAATGGAGTGGCGGCTTGCGGGATGCGCAGGTGGGGATTTTTCCGGACCAACGGCGCGAAGAGAGGATCGCGGCGGACGAGTTTGACGAAAGGCGCGGGATCGATATTGAGGGCGAGCATATTTCGCGCGATTGGGAGCACGGTGGATTCGTCCGGGGCATTTCCTTCATCGGA
>JBDSZP010000094.1:0-39799 GCA_039925065.1 Luteolibacter sp. | reverse complement strand
CCACCATCCCACCATCCCACCATCCCCAATCCCCAATCCCCAATCACTTCCCACTCCGTCCCCAATCATCGGCGTTATCGGAGGCCATTTGTTGAACCGTATCCTTGATTTCAGCCACCTGCGGATGCACCTCCCTGATGAGATCATGTTCCGCTTTCGAAAGCTTCTCAATCCGCTCCGCCTGTTGCTGCAACTGGTCGAGCATCTTGTTCTGCTTGCGGGAAATCTGGTGCATCCAGCTAAAGCAAACCGCCCAGCACGCAGTCCCCAAAACAGCCAGCCAGAATGTAACCAAATTCATTTCCATCTCCGCCATTCTAATCGCAATCGCTTCCCGGGCAAGAAAACGGACCGAGAAACTTCATTTCGCCAGTGAAGCGAACCGCATCCGAAAAGCATCCGAAAAGATATTTCACCGCGAAGGCGCAAAGACCGCCAAGGGTCGCAAAGAAAGAATCGGAGTATCCGGTGGCTGTGGCGTCTCGCCGCAGAGCCGTTGCAGGAGCGTCTCGCTCCGGGTCAACGCGCAGACCGGCCAACGCCTGAGCTGAGCCCAAACTGATCCAACGTCGTAAATATTCCGGAGAATATTTGCCAAGGAATCTCCGAGTACTTCTAAAGAAACACCCGTCCCCAGAGTTCCGCATATCGAGCACTCATCTTCGCTGGCACTTGTCCGGAATAGCCACCGAGCCCCACGATCCCTGATGATTTTCTTCGTTTCTTGGCGAACTCGGCGGCCTAGCGGTGGAAAAATCATTTCTGGTGCGGTTCATGGGAAGCTCGCTTCGCGGGCGAAATGAAGTTTCGCGGTCCGTGAAGAGGAAGAGTTTGCTCTCAAAAACCCACCTCGGGGTATAGTGACTCCCATCAATATCACTCTTGATGATCTGCGTTCATCTGTGTCCATCTGCGGTTCGATTTCTCTTTCTGAAAATGGTCCGCACAGTTGCAGCAGGACCACCCCGAAAACGAAGATTCCGCACAGGGGACTGTGCGGTCCACTCCCGCGGTTGATTCTTCCTCAATGAGCGAGGCAGTGAAATTGCGTACGCTCTGCTAGGACATGCCCCTATTCCCAACCGCTGAATAAAATGCGTAGATGCTCCCCGTGGTCAATATTGAGTGAATCACATGTCATCTTCAATCCAGGATTCTCCCCCCATTTCCGGATTGAAGGCTATCTCCGCAGCAGAAATGCTGCGGAGATTTTTTTTGCCCGGAACTGCGGTCATTCCCTGTCGGAAGGAGGCGGCGAGTGGCGTTTTTTCCCGGGCACTTTCGCGGGCGGGACGGGCGGCTGTGGTTCTGAGGGAGCTGGCGGCGGCATGGGCATGGGCGGCGCGACCATGGGAAAACGGGACCCGGGCGGCGCAGGTGGCGGGGCCGTGGGCCATCGGACCGGCGGAGGAAGTGGGCTGGGCTCGATCAGGGGAGGTCGTTTTGAAAAACGCTCCGGCACGATGCGCCGCCAAATCCGTTCAAGGAGCGGGAGTTTCATGAGCATCCTCCTGAACAGAAATGGTGGGATCCGATGCCGGAACCGACGGACATTCGCGGCCGCTTTTCACGATGAGCGCACGTGCCCTTCGCAGACGATGACCATAGACCGAGTGGTTTTCATAGTCCGTGAACGGAAATTCCAGCCGATCGCACCAGGTCTTGAGGCCATAACTACCCGGCAGATTGAATCGCAGCGGAATGCCGAACAAATCGCTGCACATGAGGACGGCGAGCTTGCAAGGTGTTTGGAAAAGGGCGGCATGCAGGGCGTCCAACAGTTTGTCATCGAGGAAATCCGGCGGTGGCCCGGCCCAACCCGCAAAGGCTAGCAGCCAAGCGAGATCGGCGGCGGCGGGGCCATCGGGAAATTCCAGCGCAGCTCGGTGGAGATGCAGATAGGCAGAGGCGAGCGGGGCGTTGTCGTGATTCGCGTAGCTGATGAGCGCGAGCTCGCGGAGTTTCAGTTGTGAGGGATCGGTGCGGCCGCCCACGCGTTCGAGCTGGGGGAAGACGAGGTTCGCCAGCGGCAGTTCGTTCAGGGTGCGGCTCATGTATTCCGGCATCTCCCCCATCAGCTCGGCGACGAGTTCCATGGGCCCGGCCGCTTCACGGATGTGGGTGATGATTTCCCTCCCCTGCAGCTCGTTCATCGCGGCGGTGACGGGATCATCGTCGGGTCCGGGGACGAAGCGCGGGAGTTTTCCGCCGGTTTTCAACATCGCCTCTTCTTCGCTGAGATTCGAAAATTCCGAGTGCCGGGGGCCACCGGGCCACGGGAACATATAGATACGGAAATAGCCGCGCAGGTGATCCAACCGGCAGATATGAAAAAACCGTCGTTCGCCAGCCACACGCGCTTTCAACCACGCGAATCCGGAGGAGCGGTGGTTTTCCCAACGATAGGCGGGCAGTCCCCAGTTCTGCCCCCATTGCTCGGCGTCCTTGCTGGTATCGAAGTGGGTAAGCGGGCGCGAACCCATGTTCCATTCCAGATCAAACAATTCCGGATGCGCCCAGACATCCGCGCTGTTCCTGCCGACGCCGAAGGACAATTCCCCCATGATCAGGACGCCGCGCCAGTCCGCGTATTCACGGACCTGATCCCACTGGCGATACGCGACCCATTGGGCAAAGGCATAGCCATCCCGCAGGTCCTCGAGCTCCGCCCGCTCCGGATGCTGCATGAGCCAGTTCACAGCGCCCTGCCAGGTGCGGTGCTCCGGCCGCCAATCCATCCACTCGGCGTTTCCCTCATACTCGCGGATGAGTAATCGATAGAGAGTATATTCGGGCAACCAGGATTTCTCGTCCTCGCGGAATTTGTCGAACTCCTCCATCAGCGGACTGCCCTCGCCATAGCGAAAACGGTGCCACGCGAGCTGGAGGATCTGGATCTTCAGCGGGTGGACGGAGCCATGCCGGACGATGTCCGTGCGGAGTTGCGCGCGCCACGACTCCGGTGCCGCCTGCTCCAGATCGGCGAGGGTGAGGCCGGGCACTTCTTCCGGGACCAGATGGACATACGCCGGTGAAAGCGCGCGCGAGCTGATGGGATTGTACGGGCTGTGATCCCCAAAAGTCTCGTGGATGGGCAGGATCTGAAGGACTTCGAAACAGTTCTCCGCACAGAAATCGATCACCTCCCTAACCGCCCTCGTATCGCCGACACCGAAGTCATCGCGGTGGCGCATGGCGAACACGGGAACCAGCAATCCGGCGCGCCGGCGTTGGAAGGGATTTTCAGGCATCAGAGGAAAACCAGCAAAGCTTCCCATGTGCCACCCGGACAGGAAACCATCAGGCAAACGGTAATCCCCCGCCCCGCAACGATGGCGGTTGAAACGGCAATGTGTTACCTACAAAAAACCACTGATCCCACGATGCAAAATGCAAGCAGCACCCTGCATTTTGCATAACCGAATTCCCAAAGCCCGGACGCCCCCAACGTGGCGGCAACGATTGACGCCGCACCACGACCCGGCACGGAAAACGCTGGGAATCCGCCCATCTTTCCGCGCATGCGGCTCCACATTCCAACACTTCAAACCCATGGCTAACAAATCAAAGGACGCAACCAAGGAACGCAAGGTGAGACCCCGGCAAAGCCAGGACCGTCAGCCCGGTCGGGAAAGCGTGATGCGCCCGCGACCGGAGTATGAGAATGTGGAATTTCGCGGTTCGGGCCGCCTCGCCGGGCGGGTGGCGTTGGTGACCGGCGGCGATTCCGGCATCGGCCGCGCGGTGGCGCTCGCCTTCGCGCGCGAGGGAGCCGATGTGGCGGTGGTCTATCTGGAGGAAACCCGGGACGCGAAGGAGACCGCGAAACTCATCGAAGACAAGGGCCGCAAATGCCTGCTGCTGAAATGTGACGTGGCGGAAAAATCCCAGTGCGATGACGCGGTGGCCAAAGTGGTGCGGAAACTGGGAAGGATCGACATCCTCGTGAACAACGCGGCGGAGCAGCACCCGCAGACATCGATCACGGATATCTCCGAGAAACAGTTGGTGGATACTTTCCGGACCAATATTTTCTCGATGTTCTTCCTCGTTGCCGCCGCGCTGCCGCATTTGAAAAAGTCCGATCAGGCGGCGATCATCAATACGGCCTCGGTGACCGCCTACCGCGGCAGCCGGGATCTGTTGGACTACTCGGCGACCAAGGGCGCGATCGTTAGTTTCACGCGCTCGCTCGCCGGACAACTGGCAGATGCGAAGATCCGGGTGAACGGAGTGGCCCCTGGCCCAATCTGGACCCCGCTGATCGCGGCGACGTTTCCGGAAGATGAGATAGAAACCTTCGGAACCGATAATCCCATGGGCCGTGCCGGCGAGCCATGGGAATGCGCGGAGTGCTATGTCTTCCTGGCTAGCGCCGATTCAAACTACATGACCGGGCAAGTGCTTCATCCCAATGGAGGCGAAATCATCAACGGCTAGAACCGCATTCGCGCTCGTGCGGCAATCCGTGACTGGATTTGTAGAGGGCGATGGTCTGAGAATGAGTGCCGCTCTGGCATTCTACGCGTCGTTTTCACTCGCTCCCCTACTCATGGTGGCGACGGCGATGGCTGGGTTCTTCTTCGGAGAGGATGCGGTGAAGGGAGCCTTGGATAGTCAACTTCAATACAACTTGGGAACGAGCGGTGCGCGGGTGGTTCAGGACCTGCTAGCCCACACCCGCGCACCGGGGAACAACGCGGCAGCCTCACTAACGGGGCTGGGCCTGGCATTGGTCGGAGCCGCCGGTGTGTTCGGTCAACTGAAGGACGCGCTCAATTCCACCTGGAAAATCGAGACCCCGCGCGGACAAGCGTTTCACCGATTTTCCCATGATCATTTACTATCATTTTCCATGGTACTGGTGACCGGATTGCTGCTGCTGATGTCGATGATTCTCAGTGCGCTGTTGGAAGCGGCAGGCAATTACGTGGGATCGGCCGTCGGACTGACGACGCAAGTGTGCAAGGGATTGAACGGCGGTGTGTCCTTCGTAGTGATCACCTTGTTATTTTCCGCGATCTTCCGGATTCTGCCGGACTGCCCGATCCGCTGGCGCGAGGTATGGGTCGGGGGGCTGTTTTCCGCAGTGCTCTTCATGGCAGGAAAATCCGTGGTCGGTTGGTATCTGGCGAGACAGGCAACCACGTCCGCCTACGGAACATCAGCCTCATTCGCGGTGATCCTGACGTGGCTCTATTATTCCTCCGCGATCGTCCTGCTAGGAGCGAGATTCACGCAGGTGTATTCGGAACATTTGAATCTGAAGGAGAAAATGCAAGCAGCTGAAGACACGGAGGCTCACGAAACATCAGAGACTGTCTGAAAAGCAAGATAAGGAGTTGGGACGAATGGCACGTAATTAAGACCCATATCGTTTCGGGCGACAGAATGTCACCCTGACTCAGTTGACAGGATGTCAACGCTCCCTGCGGCCATCGTGGCCCAAGGAGCGCGTTCATTTTGAGCGCTATGTGCCGCGGACATTCTGTCCGCCGCTTTCCCAAATCTTCCCTTAATTACGTGACATGAGTCCAATCTACCAACCTCTTGATCCTTCGTGTCTTTTTGTGCTTTTCGTGGTTTCTATTTCTGGATCCGGGCGGAAGGAAAGACACGGACAAACCAGGATCAAGGAAGGCTGGCGGGAGGGCCGATGCGCTGGTGATCCACCAAGGCCTTGAGACCTTCCCGGATGCGATAGGATTCCACTTGGTCACGTTGGCGGGTGGCGTCCAATTCGAGTTTCTCGAAATCAGCGTCGTCCCATTCCGGAAACCAATGAATCAGCTCGTGGAGCATTCGCCAAAGGAGGCACTTCCCCTGGATGCCGAGCGCGAGCACTTCCAATGCCTCATACATGCCAAGCTGGCCGGGCTTGAAACCCTCCCAGGCCAGCTTCATGAAGCTGATCCGCACGCTGACGTTTCCCGCTAGCTTGAGCGCGGCACTGGGCTCGGCTCCGATGACGGCCAGCAAATCCTGCAGCAACACACGGTCACTTTCCACCTCCTCCTGCAATCGTTCGAAAAATTCGCGGTCCACCGTGTTTTCCGCCTTATCCGCCAGTTCCTGAATCAGCCGGACGGCACCGGTTGCCCCGGCGAGGTGGTCATTGAGATAGCGCTCGATTTCCTGGTCCATGATCTTGTCTTTCTAAACAGGTTGAAATGCCAGATAGGAATGGGCGGCCTCGAAGAGCCAGTTGTTCACCGCTTCCGCCGCCTTGACACCATCGGCCGCAGCGACGACCGCGAACTCGGTGGGGTTGAGTGGATTGCCAGCCACGAAGAGCCCTTCAACGCCGGTGCTACGCACGGAACGCCAGTCCGTTGATTCGCCAAGGCGTTTGAGATAACAGCCGAGACGAGTGCCCAGCCATGGGTCGAACTTATGGGTGGAGGAGAAAAACAACGCATCGCAATCGCAGGTGGCTCCATCCTCCATGCGCAGCCATTTCAGCCGATCCCCCTCACCTTCCAGCGCCATGATGGGAGCGGAATTGACGCAGACGCCGTCCTGATCCAGTTGCCGTGCGACAGCCCCGTCAGCGATGGATTCGCCATTGGTGAAAAGGGTGATCTCGGAACTCCAAAGCAGCAGCTTCCGGGTGAGGTTCACTGCCACATGATCCGCACCGAGCACACCGATTTTTTTGCCCTGATGTTCCCACGCATCCCAATACGGGCATTGGTGGAGGGACGTGCCGTAGAATCGATCCGCACCGAAAATGGGCGGCAGTTCCGGATCATAGTCCGATGCGAGAAGGATCGCTTTCCCCCTGTGGATTTCGCCTCCCGCCTCATGAACACTGAATACGAAACCTTCACGCTCAATGTCCACGATCGTGGTCCGGAGATGGGTCACATTTTCAAACCGCGCGAGCTGCTTGCGTCCCGTTTCGAGGCATTTAATCGGATTGGTTCCGTCATAGCCGATGAAGGCGCGTGTCGAAACTCCGGCCCATGTCCTCGCTTCTCCGGAGTCGAAAAGCAGGACATTCCGCAAGCATCTGCCCAACAGCAGCGCAGCACTCAGTCCGGCCGGGCCTCCGCCAATGATCATGACATCATGGATATCTTCGTTGATATTTTCGTAGTTCATTATTTGCTGTGCCTGATTTGTATTTTGATAGAAGCCCTCGGATATAAGACACCGCCGCGTGGACCGTGTTCAATGCCATGAGAACATCCTTAACTGTGTTTTGATCTTTCGTATCATCCTTGCAAAAGAGACTGACTGCCATCGACATAGAGTTCCGTCCCGCTGACGTGACTGGACGCATCTGAAGCAAGAAAACAGATCACGTTGGCCACATCCCCGGCGGCTCCGGGCCGCCCTTCGGTGAGCGGCACATCGCCTTCGGGAAACTCGACGGGAAGATGGAGCGAGTCCGTATCGCGGCGCTCGGTGGAGTCATCGATATTGGTCTCGATCGCTCCCGGGCAAACAACATTCACCCGGATATGATCGGCGGCAAGTTCCAGTGCGATCATTTTCGCAAAGGCAACCTGCGCGGCCTTCGAACAAGCGTAGGCGGTCGCGCCGGAATTGCTGAAAATGCGGTTTCCGTTGATGGACGAGACGACGATGACGGAGCCTCCGTTCTTGCGAAGCAAAGGCAGCACCACCTTAACGGTCAGGAAGGTACCCCGCAAATTGATCCCGAGAGTTTCATCCCACTCCGCCACCGCCAACTTGTCCAAAGGAGCCCAGACTCCGTTGATTCCCGCATTGGCCACCACCACATCGAGCGAATCCCATTGCGCGGAAATCTCGTCCGCAGCGGAAACCATTTCTTCCTCCCTCGACACGTCCGCTGCGACGGTCAGGTGGCCCCTCGCAGTTCCGCCAATTTCCTCCAGCACCTCGCATAACTCGTCCTGCGTCCTACCTAGCAGCGCGACCCGGCAATCCGCTGCGGCGAACGCAACGGCAGTGGCGCGACCGATCCCCGAACCGGCACCGGTGACCAGCGCCCGCCTTCCTTCCATAGCTCTTTCGAAGAATTTCATCACCCGCTCCTATTCCTCCCAGCGATCCCGCCATTTCGCAGTTCCCTCAGGCACCACCAGCCGGCGGCGGACCGTTCGCACTTCCCGATGCGGCGGGGCAGCGGGATCCGTTGAAAATACCACATACTTATAACCGACCGCCTTGCCGACATTCTCGTTGAAAGGAAGTTCGCAGAACCATGTGTTCGAGTTCACGCATTCCAAATCAAATGCCTGCCTGAGATCCCATTTTCCCAACTCCGAACAGTCTCCGATCACCGCCAACCGATCTCCCGGATTCGTAGGGGCGCCATTCACCTGCAGGCGGATGACCGTCTGTGCCACCACATGCTTGTCCCGCTTCGCCAGAACAATGGACTCGTTTTCCCCCAAGGTGACCGTCGCCGCCCCGTTTACCACCTCGACGGATTTGTTGCTGAGAATGCACCGATGGATCCCGTCGGGATATTCGAGGTTCTCCACATGGATTTCGCGAGGAGGGCCGATATTGAGAAACACGAGGCATCGGGAATTTCGATAACGCCGCAGATAAACATAGGTATGTTCATCCACCCATTTCGGCCACTGTCCGCCCCACTGGATGGAAGCGTTTCGTTTCCGTTCCGAAGAAAGGATCCCAACGATGCGCATTGCTTCAGTGGGTTCCCAATGTTCCATCATCGGGCGGTTGTAGGGATCACCACCGCCACCTGTATCATCATGAAGATACTGTTCGCAGCCATAATATAAACATGGGACGCCGCGCGATGTCAGGAGAAGGACCATTGAGAGATCCATCCTTTCGTTCGAAACACCGAGCGACTGAAGGCGCGGCATGTCATGATTCTCGATGAAGGTGACCAATTCAGTCGCCCCCCAATAACGTCCGTCCATATTGTAAATATCCTGAAGCTGCTTGAAACCCAGGGAATTCTCCCCGCTCATGCACCTGCGGACGGCGTCGCAAAACCCAAAATCCAACAGGCTCATCCCTGACTTGTTGGCAAACAACACGGAGGCTTCGATGTCCGGGTGACTGTAGATCCATTCCCCAAAGCGGAAGAGGTTCGGATTGGCAACGCTAAGGTCCGCATTGAATTCCTGCCAGAACCAGATGGGCATGTGCTTGACGGTATCGATCCGGATGGCGTCGATTCCCTTTCCGACCCATAGTTTGATGGCATCCTTGATATAGTTTCGATAGAGAATGTTGTTTTCGTTGAAAGTCGCCAGTCCGGCGAGTTCGCAGTTCTGGACCTGCCATTCATCGCTCCAGTCCAATGTCGCACCGTAGTGATGGTACCAGTTGGCCTTATCGTTATCGAAGTCCGCGATGAGCTTCCCATCATCATACAATTTGCCCTTGCCCGCATCCGTGGCCGGTGAGCTGTGGTTGCAAACGATATCGAGGACAAACTTCATTTCGATCGAATGCATCTCGGCGAGCACCTTGTCGAAAATCGTGTCGTCGCGGAGAAACAGGCGCTTTTCCGAAGGATCATTGACCCAACGCGGATTGATACGTTTGAAGTCGCTGGTCCAGTAGCCGTGATTCGGCGCACTCGGGTTCATCCCGACAGTCATCGCCTCGACCTGCTCGAAAAGCGGGGTTGTCCAAATGGCGGTAATTCCGAATGAACGGAGATAGGGAAGCTTGTCCAGCAGGCCTTGGAGATCGCCTCCCCAGTATTTGTTCCAGTCCGTATGAGAAGCGTCGAACATGATATCCTCCTCCCGACCCTTTCCCGCATTGCCAATGGCAAAACGATCCAGAACGAGGAAATAGATCGTCTCCGATCGGAATTCCACATCGGAACCGGCCATGACTCCCAGGTCAATGTCGCTATTGGTGTCAGGCATGATCGGATGAAATGGGGAACGGGCTCACGCGGGCTTTGAAATCAATACGTTAGGTTTTGGGAAATATCGTCGCATGTGCATGAAACATATGGGCAATCCTGACACTCGATAGGGGGCATTGACGTCTCGTCGATGCGTGGGCACGAGACGTGCCCACCCCTACTTGAGCTATGGCATCGTGCAGTGTGTAATGGTTATCAACTATCCTCCGTTTCTTGAATTTCGGCCACTCTTTAAATTTGGAATCACTATAGCAAACATAGTCTAAGACTAGATGCATTACAACGAATTTCCCTCCGGAAGAATTTTCACCACGGAGGAAAGGAGGGAAGACAGAGGTCACGGAGAAGAGTTGGTGTTCTCGGCGATTCGGATTCTAAAATCTAAAAACTCTCTTCCCTCCATCTTTGCTCCTTCCCTCCGTGGTGAAATTCTTCAGACCACCCCGAGCCTGCGGAGGATGGCTTTGGTGATCGTCTGCGGCTCAAGGTCGAGCCATTCAGATGGCGGTTCGAGAGGATCGTGAATGGTAAATCCATCCGGCTTGATTTCCCGCAGGTCCTCCCAGTTCAGCGGCATTGAAACCGTCGCTCCAGGCCGCGCTCGCAGACTCCACGGAGCAATGCAAGTGGAGCCCCTGCCGTTCCGCATCCAATCGATGAAGATCTTGCCACTGCGCTTCGCCTTGGTGGAGGTGGTGATGAATCGCTTGGGATTCTGAACGGCGACCGCCTGTGCAACCGCTTTGGTGAAAGCCCCCATGACATCCCACTCATGATTGCGCTTGATCGACATCACGATGTGCAACCCCTTTCCACCGGAGGTTTTCAATACGGATGATAGATTCTCCCCGGCGAGAAGATCCCGCAATAACAGGGAGGCACCCAGAACTTCATTCCACTCCACTGCCGGATCCGGATCCAAGTCCCAGATGAGAAAATCGGGCTTTTCGAGATTCGCCATCGGCGCCCCCCAAGGATGGAATTCAATCGCGCCGAACTGGGCCAGGGATACGATTCCCTTCACATCCTTGATGTAGAACAGCATGGTTCCGTCCTCAAACTCCTCCTGCCGCACGTGTTCGGGAAGATGGTTGGGAAATGATTTTTGAAAGAACGTGGAGCCGGTAATTCCATCCGGAGCACGCAACAGCGCGAGCGGCCTGTTAGCCATGAAAGGCAGCATGAATTCCCCGACCCGCTCATAATACCGGGCGACCTCCATTTTGGTAATGCCGTCCGCCGGGTAAACCATGCGCTCCGGATGGGTGATCACAATGCCCGCCGCCTTGGTGCCTTTCGGGTCCGCGCTCGCGACTTGCACCGGGTCGAGATGCACTTCCGCAGCCGCCTTGTCCTCCCGCAGCGCCACGAAGCTTCCCTGCCTGATGGAGCCGTCGCGTGTGATTTCTGCAAATTCGACCTCGGCGACCAAACTGGGTTTGATCCAAATCACGCCGGGCTCCGGCTTGGCGAAGTTGGCTTTTTCAACATGAAGGCTTTTGAATAGTTTCAGTAACCTCACGCGCTCCTTATCCGAAAATCCCGTTCCGACCTTACCCCTCGGCATCAGTCTGCCGTTCTCAAATGATGCCAGAACCAGCGCACCAAAACCTTGCAGCGATCCTTTGGGCGGAGTGTAGCCACAGACCACGAACTCCTGACGCGCGCGACATTTCGACTTCGCCCAATCACGCCGGACGCCTTCGAGATAGCGCCCGCGGGAATTCTTGCTCATGATCCCCTCGATGCCATTCTGACAGGCCTGCTTGAACAAATCCCTTCCCATATCGGAGGGCCACACCTTGGACCGGCAAACAGGCCCGGATTCATCTGGCACGATTTCCGCCAGGTATTTCAATCTTTCAGATAGAGGAAGATCGCGGAGGTTCAACCCATCGAAGTGCATTAGATCGAACGCGACAAAGCTGATCTCATCCCCTTTGCCGGATTGCAACGCGGCCTGAAGATCGCCAAAACGGGAACGGCCCTTTTCATCGAACACGAGTGCTTCGCCATCGAGCACGAAATCCTTTTTTGATAGAGCGGAAATCTTCTTCGCGAGTTCACGGAAGCGATCCGTCCAGTCCAGCTCATTTCGGGTGAAGAGGCGCAATTTCCCGTGGTGGTGGACGGCAATCAAGCGATAGCCGTCATACTTGATCTCATGCAGCCACTCCTTTCCGGTGGGGACCGACGACACCACGCGGGCGAGCTGCGGCCTCACGAATCTCGCTACCTCGCCGGCAGGCTTTTCACCCCGATCGGAAGGCACGTCATCCCCGAGCTTGCGCATCAGCCAGTTTGGTTCCTCACCCATTCGCGCTAACACAAACACTCCATTGAGACGCCCGCCCCGGAGGACAAACTTCAATTTCCCCTCTTCAAAAGACTTCCGCCAATTCCTTTCGATGGGTTCCCACGTGCCCTTGTCCCAGATGGCCACAGTTCCGGCACCATAGTTTCCCTTCGGAATGACACCCTCAAATCCACCATACTCCAGCGGGTGATCCTCCACATGCACCGCTAGACGTTTCGCCGCAGGGTCCTCCGGTATCCCCTTGGGCACCGCCCAACTCACCAACACGCCATTCATCTCCAATCTGAAATCAAAATGATGCGAGCGGGCGTGGTGCTCCTGGACCACGAACGATTTCCCGGCAGCACCCGAAATGGAGGAATCCGGCTCCGGAGTGCTTTTGAAATCCCGCTTCTCGCGGTATCTCTCAAGCGGAACGCCGGCCTTTTTTGCTGGCTGTCTTTTTAGCGGCGACTTTCTTGCTGGCATGTTTCTTTGCGGATTTGGGCTTCGAAGCTGCGGACGATTTTTCAGCCGCCGGTGGTTTCTTGAAACTCCGCTCAAGGTATTCCGCTAGATCGAGAACCTTTCCGGAAGCCTCGCCAGTGTCATCATGAGGTTGCTTCACATCATCCACCGAATCACCGCTGGAGACTTTTCTTTCAATATAATCCATCAGCGCCTTCCGGTAACCATCTTCAAATTCCTCGGGTTTCCACTTTCCGGTCATTTCATCAATCAGCTTGACGGCCAGCTCCATTTCCTTTGGCGATGGGTGCCACTGTTTGTCGGATGACGCGGGCAAATCGAGTTTCGCTATATCGCGAATCTCCTGGGGAAACCGCAGCAGCATGAGGATCAGGGCATCGTCACGGACGAACATGGCTGAGAGATATTCCCGGGTGCGGACAACGACACGCGAGATCCCGGCCTTTCCGCTTTCGCGCAGCGCTTCGCGGAGCAGCGCATAGGCTTTCCTGCCACGCTTGTCTGGCTCCAGATAGTACGGCTTTTCGAAAAGCATGGGATCGATATCGTCGAGACTGACGAACTCGCTGATCTCTATGGTTTTGGTCAACTTCGGCTGGACCGCTTCCAAATCTTCTTCCGTTAGTAGAACAAACTGGCCGTCCTCATACTCATAGCCTTTTACCATCCGATCCCATGGAACTTCCTCACCGGTATCCGCGTTCACCCTTTCATAGCGGATTCGCGCGTGATTGCGACTATCCACCATGTGAAGCTGGATATCCGGCTTGGACTCCGCGTTCGTCAGCGAGACAGGTATGTTTACCAGCCCGAAGGCGATCGAGCCTTTCCAAATGGATCTGGGCATGGCCGAGGCGGGTTGGGGTTCAAGGGTTGATAGAAGACGCTGCGTCGGTCACCGGCGGATTCAAAGCATCACAATGCCAGACGTCGCGAATATGGGTGATGGCAACCTGCGCGGCCGCCGGACTGGTGAGCGGGGCGTCCTGCGCAAGCTCTTCTAAAACGACTGTCGGCAGAAGATCCGTCAGTCCGAGGATCAGGTGCGGGTAGCAGCTCATGCATTTCAAGGCGAGATCCGCGCACTCGTTGTGTCCGATTCCCAAGCTGAGAGTGAGCAACATTCCGTAACTGGTGGATGCCAGATGCAGGGCGATGATGTCGTCCCGAAGCATCTTCGAAACGGGATGCTCCCGCACCTTGTCGTAAAGGCCGACCAATGTCCCAGTGACGGTGTTGATCCCCTCCATGAGAGCAGCACCAACGCTTCCGCCTTCCTGCGCGGAGAGTTTTTCCAGAGCGGCGATCCTTTCGTCACTGCCCTTCACAATTTCGAGCAATATCTGTCGAAGCTCCGGATAGACCTGAAGCCCGCTGTCGTCCGATTGAGAATGAACCGCGTTCCGAATATTGCGTTCCAAGTCGATGACATCGTTCAAGTAGTGTTTCAGGCTGGTGTGGTGGTTGCTGTTCATGGGAAGTGGGAATAGAAAGTTATTGTTCCCCTTCGCAGATTCTGTTCCATGAGGCCCAGACCCTGCATTGAGGAAGGCCGTCTCATGATGAGCCACACGTGAAAATTGCGATTTGCACAATGGAGCACCCCACGCGTCTGCATATTGCACCCGACCAAGAGAAGGGTCCGCCTGACGGAAAAGAATTTGAACCGCCAAGGGCGCAAAGGCCGCCAAGGATCGCGAAGTCAGATGCAGGGTTCGTTCGACATCCTCACTTTTTTACGCGTTTCGGGAGTTTCTTCCTTTTTGTGGAAGCAAAATCCTCGAGCTGCTTCTCGCTCATCGACTCAGCCATTTGCTTCGATGCGCCCTTGAGTTTGGATTTCGGTGTTTCGCCGCGCTTGGCCGACAGGGCGGCACCGGCGGCCATCTGTTGTTTTTTGGATTGAGCAGGCATATGAGTTGGGGGTACTCCGATCATCCAGCAACGCGGATGCCAAACGGTTCACATGCTGGATCCATTGCCTTTCAATGGATTGAAACTCGACAGAACAAAGCGTGATTGCAATATACATCATGTGATCGGCAGTTTGCATTTTGTTACCCCATTTGCTTTCTGGTATAGATCCATCCCCGTGCAAGAATATGGCGCAATTTTTGCGAATGAAGTGTAGATTCAAAGCTCACAATCCAATCCCCATGAAATCCCCCACCGTCCTGATCGTCACCAATTACCGGCAGCTTTTTGCGTATTTGATTCAGCCGGATGGCAGCCCCCAAGTCCTGGAGCACATCGATTTCCAGCACGACTGTCAAACCGGCGTGGCGCTGATCGACTGGAGGGACGACGACACTTCCTACCTCAAGCTAACAGCATGCATCACGGACATCCTGAATCGGTATCATCCGGAATCCTGGAGACTCGCCTGTCCCGAAGGCTTGGCGGAAAAAATCATGAAGATATTGAATCCCAGCTACCGGGAATCACTTGCCGCCATCCGCACGCAGGAAGTAGACGATGTGAGCATTTCCAACGTCACCGCCGTTTTCGCATCCGAGAACAGCGAGATGCGCTCCACAGCGGACTCGGCCATTTAACTTCAAGGCTCTGAAACTTTTGCCACATCGGATGGGTTCATCACCGGTTGCTCAACTCCTTCGGGATGATAAAAATAATCGTCATGGGTAATTTCAGTTAAGTGAAGGTAAGTCCCCATGAAAAATCCCGCTGCGTTCAGCACTCCGATCGATATCACTACATAGACCAACCGCCGCTCGTGCTTCAGATGCATGAAAACCGCAGCCACCAATGAGGCCTTTATGGTAGCGATCATGATCCCCAGCATGGCGTCCCACTTGTCAAAACCGTGCGCCCCCACATCGAGTGCGGGAATTGTCGCGACCGCCGCCGTCGCAAGTGTCCCGGAAAACAACACCAAACCGACAAGGAGGTAAACATGGATTGATCTCCTGATCTCGTCGTATTCAGCCGTCGTGGGGCTGGAATTGATCTTACCCGAACCGCCGTCTTTGCCTGGGTCGAAGGAGTCCATGTGCTTGTTGGGTTGGGATTTCTTCAGCAAGGATCACACCATGTGTAGGGTAACATGAAACGCTTGAATGTCCTGCCAATTCTGTTCGTGCCTGATATTTCTTGCCAAAGAATCCGGAGGAATCCTATATTCTGTCAAATGCTTGGGTTTTTCAAATCCCTTTTCGATACTTCGGATTTTCCCGCGCGATGGGATTGTGGCAACTGGACGTTGCCGCACGGCTCGGTCCACATTGGAGCGGATCTGGCAATCGCCACGGCTTACGCGATGATTCCTCTCGCCCTCGCGAGGTATTATTGGGTGAAACGGACGGAGCTGGCATTTCCGAAAATACTCTGGCTCTTCGCTTTGTTTATCTTCAGTTGCGGCAGCACCCACCTCGTCGAAGCGATCATATTCTATCATCCCATCTATCGCATTTCCGCCCTGTTGAAGGTGATCACCGCAATCGCCTCGTGGGCGACTGTCGTTGGCATCATCCGCATCGCCCCCCTCGCGCTGGAGCTTCCGGGACTACGCCGCGTGAACGGCCAGCTTCAAGAGCTTCTCCTGCTCAACGAGGAAACCCGCGCGGCACTCGAACGAAGCAATCGGGATCTCGAAGATTTCACCCGTGTCGTCACCCACGATCTGCGCAACCCCATTTCAGGAACACTGCTCCTGGCGGAATTGGCGAAGGAGTCCGCGCAGGCCGGCGATCATGCGACTACGGCTGACGATATTGAAATCCTCGCCGACTCACTCAGACAGATGAGTCTGTTCGTCACCGAACTCCACACCGAAACCATTTGCAGGGATAAATCAGCCCAATTCTCGATTGTATCCTTGAACGAGGTGATGGATAGAGTCCGCAACCGATTCGCCTCGCTGATCAAGTCATCCCACGCCATGATTGTATGTGCCGACCTACCTTCAGTCGTCGGGAACGCCACCATGCTGGAGCAGCTCTTCAGCAATCTGATTGATAACGCGATCAAGTACCGTTCCGATGATGATCCGGTGATCCACGTCCGCGGGGATTCCGACGGAACCGGGGTGAGGGTTCGCGTTTCAGACAACGGACGCGGAATCCCGGTTCAAGATAGAGCAAGGGTGTTCGAGCAAGCGGTTCGTGCCGGCAACTCTGATGGAGTGGTGGGCAGCGGACTTGGGTTGGCACTCTGTAGGAAGATCATGACCGACCACATGGGCACCATCGAGCTGGCCGGTGATTCCAGCATGGGAACCACCTTCCAACTCGTATTTCATCATATTGAGGAAATCAGGACCGGGAGTTTGTTAAAGTCGACGACCTGTAGTGATGTCTCGCCTCACGGTCCCACACTGCCTCAATGAGCAGCTAACGAACTACCTGCCATCCGGTGGTCCCCATTTCCATGTGGATGGGTGCTCGCAAGAAGTCCGAGGCTCGATAACACCACCTGGATCTGGCTTTTGTAGTCATTTCTCAAAATCGCAATGGAGGCGGCATCAGCCTGCGAATCGACATCAAGCAACCCTCGCACCGCACAAGCGATTTCCTCAATTTCCTCGTGCGACAGCGAGCGCGTCAACGGCACCGCGTGATAAGGAAATGGCGGCGAAATATTGGTATGCCACATGATATGCGTTTCCCGGCTCACTGGATAGGGAGGCGCATAACAGGCACCGCGCTCATCCAGGAGCATCACTCCGTTGACCCAGCGATCCTCCACCGCCGACCGATCACCACGGCATTCGTTATAAGTGCAATAGGGCACCTCGTCGCCCGGCAATCCGGGCAGCCAGAGAAATACTTGTTCAGCAGGAAACAACAGATGGGCAGGTTTAACCGCCAAAGGTTTGGGTAACATACTCATGGATTCTAAAAGATGCAACAGGGGAATGCCACCGTAGTTCGATCCAACGGTCTGGGTCAATCAAGAGCTTGATGAGTATGGCATAGGGTGATCCCCTACCCCTCACAAAACTTCGTTCATCCGAATTGTGCATTTCGCAGTTATGGCTTAGTATACCCAACATGATGAAGCAAAGGCGTCGTCAGAAATCCTTAAGGAAGAACGTCCGATTCGGCATCTCAGACCGGACGCATGCTTCTTGCCGGGCACTGGGGAGCGTCCCTAGCCACCGGCACCGGACAATCGCGCGCCGCCATCAGCTAACACACATCATCGGATTCCCGGAGATTCCGCAGGGCAACGAACCGCGGGGTTTCTTGAAAAATTTTTGGATACCAGCTCAGACAAGCTGGTTTTCCATTCCAGACAGAAAACCAACAAGACCATGAAAACCAAAATGAAATATATTTATCTGGGCTCTCTTCTAGCCCTATCTCCGCTCATGTTGAGCAATTGTGCGCATGAGCCTGTTACCAGGACAAACGCGGCGAATGCGAGCGGCAGCAAGATTGCCGCAGACTCCCGCAGGGCACTGAATGACCTATATGCCCAGAACAAAGCCGCCCGAAAACTCGGACGGACCGCTTCCGGAATATTGGTATTTCCTAACATCGTGAAGGGCGGCTTCGTGATCGGTGCCGAAGGAGGGAACGGGGCCCTTTTCAACGGCAGTGGTGGAGTGACCGCCTACTATCAGACCGCCGCAGCCACTTATGGATTTGAGGCGGGAGTTGAGAAATACGGCTATGCGCTGTTCCTGATGAGCCCGGCTGAAGTCCGGAATCTGAGTGAAGCGGCCGGTTGGGAAGTCGGCAGCAGCCCCGGCTTCGTCGTCGTTAACAAGGGAATGGTTGCAACCCTCAGTACAAGAACCGTCGACAGAGGCACCTACGCCTTCGTCTTCGATCAGAAGGGCCTGATGGGCGGAGTCAGTCTCAAAGGCTCCAAGATCACACGGATTCATCCGGGGCGATGAGATGGACCGCATCCAAACGAAAACCGAATTTTTTCTGTTAATCGCCTCCCTTCAGTCTGACGAAGGACTGGAGGAAGGCATTGTCGCATCGAAATGCTGTAGCCCGGACCTTCCTGTCTGGGCACCTCGCTGTGGCTGTCCGCTGACAATGTCTTTTTCGCAAGGCCACCCGGAAGACCTCTTTATTCAATCTCCTCCACCAACTCCAGAATGATCCCCTCCGGGCCACGGACGCAGCATAGTTTATAAACGTCTTTGTAGTTTTGAATCTCGCCGAAAATCTCCACACCTTTCTTTTTCAATTTGGCGACCATGGCTTCAATATCATCAACAGCAAAGGCGATATGCCGGATGCCCGGAGTATTTGACAGAGGCCGTTGCATGTCTTTTTCGCCTGCTGGCGTGTGGAATTTTACTATTTCGATGTTGGTGCCACCATCTGGCGTCCCCAACATTACCATTGTCGCCTTAACGTCCTGAAGCGCCACCACCCGGTCCACCCACCCGCCTTCCACGTTTCCTTCCCCCAACATGACAAGGCCAAGATCGAGAAAGAACTCTTTCGCGGCAGGGAGGTCATTGACGACTATACCCACATGATCGATTCGATTGATTTTCATATCTGGCATTTTCGCCGCCGCCGTGTATTCAGTCAAGCCGAGCGCCGCAGGCAACCGTTCGGAGAACATCCACTCCTTCGAGGACCGTCATTCACATTGTTATTACTCATCATTTCGGGTGACTCCGCTGTGATGTGTAGAGCGTATCAAGCCGGAGCGGATTCTCCGAAAGTCGGATTGTTCTCCGATAGTGATATGAGACCAGCCCGTTCTCCTCGCTGGCATTGCCTCCAAATGGCGCGTTGGTCTGGACGACCAGTGTCCGAGCGTCGCACCAGCGGACAGGGCGGGTCTGATAGTCCTGATCTTCAGTCGGAATCCGCATAAGGTGTTTCGATCGAGTGGAATACACGAACGTGTCTCGGATGTATGGGCCGCTCGTCCGGACGCTGAACGCCACGTAGTGACTATCGGGGCTCCATGAAATTTCCTCCGCAAATGACCCCGATTCCAAACCGGATCGGTTGTCCGATGTCAGGAGGACTTCGCCGCTGCGACTAGCGATTTGAAAATGGTGATCGGCTGCCGCCGTGTCGCCGACGTTCCTGATTGTCACCGAGCCATCTGGAGACGAATGAGCCACAGGATCTTCAACGGCATTGCTGATGGGTAATCCACCGAGAATGCTGCACAGAGCGATGGCGTATAGAGTCTTCATTCTGTTGGATGTAGGCGCAGCGGGATTCAGTGTCCAGAGCGAAGCGAACAAGCGAACTCATCGGTCACGCGAACAGCCATTCGAGATCTTGGACGAGGCCATCAAGAAAGCGATCTGTGAACTGAGAAATAGCAGCGCCCAGACAATCGTGGGTATCAGGCCTTTGGGTTCATAGCAGGCTACGAACGCGACAAGAGCGACTATCAATGGCGCAACGAGCCATGCAACGCGCTTGCGAGTAACGCTCTCCGGGCGTCGAATCATCGGGATTGCAATCGCAACTCCCCATATGATTCCGACGAGCACCGTCGGGATCGGGATGCGGGTTAATCCCGAGACAGTGACGAAGCCCAAAGGCACAAGGACACCGGAGACGACGGCAATCGCTGTGCGAACGTTTTTCATATCCCGAATCGTGTTAGCGCATATCAGAATTGCCGCCGTCGGAAGTCGCCCCGTGCTGACTACGAAAATGCGACAACCGAAGCTTCAATTTATAGATAAATCTACGGTGCAGGAACCGAAACACGGCCATCCACCCTGCGATGAACCCAAACATCGGCCCCGCAGATCGTCGTTGACGCTTTACCGATTTTCCATCAGTAACAGGATGAAATGACAAAAACCCTTCTGTCCCGCCTGCGCATTCTTGGCATCAGCACCTTCGCCATCAGCGGCTGGGCGGTCGCCTGGATGGCACATGTCCACAAGCCGGAAATGCCTGCGGTTCCCGAAAAAGAAAAGTCGGCCAGAACGCGGGAAGCGAGAGCCGACGATCGGCACCGCGAATCCGGCGATGCCGCAAAACTGGTCACCGATGCTCCATTTGCCCGGTTGCTGGCTTCCATATCTGAAATCTCGAGCGCCGCCCGCCCGGGTGAGCCGAACCAGAAGCTGCTCGACGCCTGTAGGAAAGCGCTGACCAACGCCGATGCCGAACGCCGCCGCCGGGATTTCTATCTTCTAATGGAACTGATGCGCCCCGAGGACGCCGCCGCCATGCACCAGCAATTTCTCGAGTTGCATCGCGAAGGGCGCGGATTCGCTCCGGAATACGCGACTTTCGCCCACCGTTGGGGCGAGATCGATGGCTCGGGTGCGCTGGACTACATGATGGCGGAAAAACCGTTCCGGCTGCCGCCGCCGGATTTCCAGTATCTGATCCGCGGCTGGGGGACGACAGATCCTCAGGCCGCCCTTGGTTGGCTGAAGCAGCACCCGGATATGAACACCAACATGGATGGCCGCTTTGCCCTGATGGAGGGATGGATCCGCGATGATCCGGCGAGCGCGACGCGATGGATGACGTCGGAAAACATGTCCCCCAACGAACTCGTCCGATGCGTGAGCGGAGGAACCCTGCAACAACTCTATGGACCCGGTCTGACAGAGGCCGCCAAATGGCTGTCCGAACTGCCCGACGACGGCGGCCCGATGTCAACCGCCGCCAGGGTCGGCTGGAGGTCCATTCAGATCCAACTGGGTCAATTGTCCTACGATCAAGCTTCGACCGCTTGGTGCCAAGTGGCGGGCGCTTCGTGGATGACGTTGGACGATTTTAACCGATTCGGCCAAAACCTCTCGCACGCCACCGAGAATACCGAGGGCTTTCCCGGCTACCTGAATGCGATCGCCGCCAAGTGGCCTGCCGATCAGGTATCGCAGAAATTCGAACAGTGGGCGGCCGCCAACCCGGAATCCACCATCGCTTGGCTGACGAATTCTCCGGATTCAGCACTTCTCAAACCCGCGCTGGAAGGTGCCCTCCGCGCGCTGGAAAAAAGCAATCCCGATGAAGCGGCCCAGCTTCGCAGCCGTTTGAAGGAATAGCCCTACCTTCACTTTCTCTTCACCGGACGATGTTTCCAGGTGATGTCGGTCTTTTCATTTCCTCCCTCGCTCTTTCCGTCGATTCCGGTGCCCCACAACTTGTAGCCGCCCTCCGCATCGCGTTGATATAAATACGGCTGCCCGGTGGCGATGTCCCGTGGAGCCCCATCAGGGAAAGAGCCGCCGATCGCGTCCAGGCTGTCCGGATAGCTACCCGTGCGGTGTTGGTAAGTTTCAAGCGCGGCGGCGAGCCGAAATTGATCGTATTCAGACTGCTCATGGATCACCCACTCTGCCCTCGATTGATCGGGATCGCCATTATCTTGCTGGGCATTCGCATAGATAAAATACGGAGAACTCGATGACTTCTGTGACTCTTTATAGGCCGCAATCTCTTCCTCGGTGGGACGCATGTAGAACCCCGTTTCCGGATCGAAATAACTGAGTCGCTGGTCCACGCGGGAAAGCATCAAATCCACATTGTCCCTGATCTGTTGATCCGTGGTGAGACTCATGGTGAGCTGATTCACCGTTTTGTTTACTGGTGAAGGAGTCTCTAAAATATCCCGGCGGATCTGTTTTTCATGCTCTTGGAAATGATTGTAGTAGTCCGCGAGGGACGCCTTTTCACGTTCCTGATCCCACAGACCGAAAGCGAGAAAATTTTCCCGGGCAACCTCGGACGATATTTCTGCCAACTGATCGTCCGTCCATGCCCCGGACCGCAATCCGGACCGGGCCAACTCGAACATTCGATTTCTCTCAAAGCTTCCCCCCTTCATATCAAAAGAAAACAACTCGGACACTCGATCCGCCGAGTTTTTCATGGTTTGCCAATCCGCCCATGCAGCGCCGGCATCTCCGGTTTGCAAGTGGGCCTCTGCCGTCATTGTCAAAAGAAGCGCCATATTAACAGACAGGATTCTGAATCGATAAATGCCGGGGTTGACTACGTCGTCCGCAGTTCCACCGTCCATGTGGCCTTTCGCGACAGCCTCACGCCACTGCGCTAGCAGGCTGGAAAATCGATCGGCCAATTTGAGATATTTCGCAGCGGCTTCCGCCTCCGTCATCGTTTCCGGCACCTCAGCCCCCATGTTCTGGAGAATTGCGCGGAAGCTAGTGACCCCGTCCACGAATTCGGAATGGACTCTTGGATAACGCTGAAGAAAGACACCGATTTCGCGCAATTTAGTCGAAAACTCATCCCACTGCTTTTTATCCCCCGTCAGGACATTTCCGAAATACAGCACCGCGCTCAAAGGCATGCCGTGGGCCGCCGCTGGTTGAAAGGGTGCCGCCGCCGGTGCTATCGGGGCTGCCAGCGCATGGGGTGGCGGCAGTTTCCGTCGAGCATTGACGATACGCATCGTTGCCTCATGCCCGCTGTTCATCACCAGCCATCTGCCGACGAGGATAACCGTCGCCAATCCAAGGATGCCGAACGCCAGCCAACCCCAGCCCCGCAGCCAGGCAGGAAAACGATTGGGTTCGGTGGATTTATTCATCCGTCACTAAATCCTGCTATTCCAACAGATGTCAATGACACACTTTCACAGACCTCGCCTGAGTTCACCTCCCGACGAGAAGGTTCATGGCAAAACCCGGAATGAAGCGGAAATATCAAGACAGGGATTGCAAACCACGGTCATTTTGCCGAAATAGACGCTTCATGAATCCCGATCCCCTACGCTTCCCGGTATTCCTGCTCACCGTTTTGCTGCTGCCCATTTGCCCACTGCGGGCTCAGGCTCCATTCGAGGACGGCATCAAATCACATCTCGCAAAACTGACAGAAGACAACTCGCCCGGCATGGCGGTGCTGGTCGCCCGCGACGGGAAGATAACCTATCAGGGAGGTTTCGGTTGGGCGGATCTTGATAAGAAAACTCCGGTGACCGCCGGGACAAAATTCCGCATCGGCTCGATCACCAAGCAATTCACCGCAGCAGCCATCCTGCGTCTCTCCGAGGAGGGCAAACTCGCCGTGACCGATCCACTGGACAAATTTTTCCCGGGTTTTCCCGACGGCATCACCCTACAACATCTGCTCACCCACACCTCCGGGATTCACAGCTACACCGACAAGCCGGAGTTCCTCGGAAAGGTCGGCAAGCCAATCACGCCTGTGGAACTGATCACTTCTTTCCGCAACGACCCGCCCGATTTCGCGCCGGGAAAAGGATTTCATTATGACAATTCCGCCTATTTCCTCTTGGGAGAAATCGTCGCCAAGGTGTCTGGCAAACCGTTCGGCAGCTATCTCCAGGATACGTTCTTCGGTCCGCTCGGTATGAAGAACACTGGCATCTATCTAAATGCCACGCCGCCGGCCGACATGGCGAAAGGCTATTCCGTCGCCGACGGAAAGGCCGTGGCCGCGCTCGATTGGGATATGTCATGGGCCGGTAGTGCCGGTGCGCTCTATTCCACCGTGGGCGATCTTTTCCTGTGGAATGAAGCGCTCTTCGGCGGAAAAATTCTCAAGGATGCGTCATTTAAATCGATGACCACGCCGGTAAAGCTGCCTGACGGAGTGGATGGATTGAACTACGGTTATGGCCTTGTCATGGCGGAGGTGAACCGACTTCCGGCCATCAGCCACAGTGGCGGTCTCAACGGTTGGTCGAGCGATCTCCTGCGTCTGCCAGATCAGCACTGCACGGTGATCGCCCTTGCCAATGCCCTTCCGCCTGTCGCTGGCTTCGAGCCGACTGCCGTCACCCACCAGATCGCCGGGAAATTTCTGGAAGCCGAGATCAAGAAGCTGCCACCGCCCAAAGAAGATCCGTCCGCAGATAAGAAAACCTATCCAGATTTCATCGGCCGTTATGATTATAAGAACGCGGTTCTCACTGTCAGCGTGGAGAACGACCATCTCTACGCGCAACTCACCGGCCAGGAAAAATACGAGATCTTCCCGTCCGTCCGCGATGAGTTCTTCTGGAAAATCACCGACGCGAAAATCGCATTCCTTCGCAACGATCAGGGAAAAGTCACCGGCGCACGCCACGCCCAAGGAGGAAACACATTTCTCGCTCCCCGCCTCACCGATGCGGAAATCAAACCCACCGATGCCGAGCTCGACGCCATTCTCGGCCAATACCAATACGGCCCATCAGCCGTTCTCACCGTCACCCGAGACGGCCCTTCCGTCTTCGCCCAACTCACAGGCCAGCCGAAATTCCAGATCTATCCAAAGTCCGCCACCGAGTTCGAATGGCATCTGGTGAAAGCCTCGGTCACTTTCAAGAAGGACGATGATGGCAAGGTCACCGGCGCCACCCACAGCCAGAATGGCAAAACTTTCGATGCGCCGAAAATCAAGTAGGCTGGTGCCGGCGAGTGCCATATATTTTTTAGATAGATTTACCCTTACTCTTTAGAAGCACACAAAATGATCATTTACAGATGGCGCGGAGTAGGAATTGCAGTATTGCTAATTTTCTCATTTTCGATGGTTCTGACCCTCATTGGGACAGTGAATCTCATAGGCAAAGAGTTCACGAAAGCGCACTTTCATGAACTGGTGATCGGTACCATCGTGATTGCCGGAATACTATGTCTGCCCCTCGGATGCTGGCTGAACAAGGAAAGAGTAATGCAGCAAGATAACGGCGGGAGCAAAGAGGCAGGAACCATAATCGGAGACGGACACCAGCTATGGGGATTCCCTTTTCAGCATTGGTGTTGGATTCATTTTGGCGTTGCATGGTAGCAGATCGCTTCAAAAGCGTCGCCGCACAATGCGGCAGCAGAGGGAAGAATTATAAGTCACGACGAAGCGAAAATCCCGATGATCCGATGGCTCGACTGATCCGCACGGAGCCCGCGCTTTCAGAATGGGAAAAATCCGGGATATTTCAGAAAGCCCAAGGAGCGGCGATATCGGATCGCCGATGCCCATGGGGGCCAATGAGCAGCGGTTTGCCTCATCTCATTGGCTTTTCATGGGCGTGGGCGGACAGATTCCGCCCCTTCTTGATCCCCGCAAGATGCCCAGACAGGAATGTCCGGGCTGCGCCAGATTATTGGATTTCAGCGGAGCCGAAGTAGGGCACGAGCGCTTCCGGGATGCGGATGGAGCCGTCGGGTTGTTGGTATTGCTCCAACAGGGCGACGTAGAGGCGGGGCAGCGCGGTGCCGGAACCGTTGAGGGTGTGCGGAAAGCGGTTTTTGCCCTCGGCATCCTTGAAGCGGAGTTTCATGCGGCGGGCCTGATACTCGCCGAAGCACGAGCAGCTCGAAACTTCGAGATACTTGCCGTGGCCGGGAGCCCAGACTTCGATGTCGTAGGTTTTCGCAGAGGAAAACCCAATGTCGCCGGTGCAGAGTTCGATGGTCCGATAGTGCAGACCGAGTTTTTGCAGGATGGATTCGGCGTGGGCAGTCAGTTGTTCCAGGACTTCAAAGCCCTGGTCCGGGTGGACAATCTGAACGAGCTCGACTTTGTCGAACTGGTGCATGCGGATGATGCCCTTGTTGTCGCGTCCGGCGGATCCTGCCTCGCGGCGGAAGCACGGGGTGTATGCGACCATTTTCACAGGGAGTTCGGACTCGGCGAGGAGCGTGTCCCGATAGAGATTGGTGACAGGGACCTCGGCGGTGGGTGCTAGGAAAAGGCTATTGACGCCATTTTCATCGGCATCGGTGCCATACATGTCGTCCTCGAATTTCGGGAGCTGGCCGGTTCCTTCCATGCACTCGCGTTTGACGAGGTGTGGAACATTGACTTCCTCGTAACCGTTAGCGGTTTGCGTATCCAACAGGAAATTGATGAGGGCGCGTTCGAGTTTCGCACCTTTTCCCCGATAGACCACGAAGCCGGAGCCTGCGGTGCGGATGCCGTCATCCCAATTCACGAGACCGTGCTTGAGGGCGAGTTCGACGTGATCTTTTGGATCGGCGAGATCGGGCTTGGTCCCCCACTCGCGGACGACCGGGTTGGCAGTTTCGTCGCTGCCGATCGGGCAGGCTTCGTGGGTGAGATTCGGGATGTTGAGGAGAAGCTCCGTCTGGCGGACCGACGCGGCTTCAGCCTCGGTATCGAGCTCGGCGATGCGCTCGTTGATGCCGCGGACTTCGGCCTCGATGGCGGAGGTGTCTTCGCCCTTGCCCTTGAGCATACCGATTTGTTTGGAGATGGATTTCCGCGAGCTTTGAAGCTGCTGCTTGGTGGTCTCGGCGGCGCGGCGGGATTCGTCGCAGGCAAGGACATCGTCCACCAGTTTCCAGTGGTCTCCTCCACGGAGTTTGAGACGTTCCTGAACAGTGGCGGGGTTGTCGCGGATGACGCGGATATCGAGCATGGCGGCGAGACTCTCACTGGCGATGGGGTGAGGAATCAACGTGAAATTTTAAGAAGTGCCGGGTGAGCAGTGATCAGTGATCAGAAAAGAGTCGAAAAACGGCGATCTGTGGCTCTCTCCCCCTCTGCTCGCAGGGACCTTTCTTCTTTCACTCGATAGGCATGAGCTCGACCTTGCGGAAATGGCCTTACCCCATTGAGGGCTTGGCAGGGGCTGTGGGCTGGCGGAGAAGCCTCTTTTCTGATCCCTAGTCCCCAGCCCCTGGCCCCAAAGTGTCATCATGTTTGGTGGAGGTGGTAGGAGATGCCACCGATTTTTTCATCGACTATCCGGAAGCTTTCGGCTTTTCCGAATGGCAGATGCAAGGACATGCGAAATCCCCGGAAGAGATGGAGACCCTCGGTCGCGCGGCGGCTGCGATGGTGCGGAGCGGCTCCGTGATCGCACTTGTCGGCGGACTGGGAGCGGGAAAAACCCATTGGACGAAGGGTTTTGTCGCCGGGCTGGGATCAGCGGCGGAAGTAACGAGCCCTACGTTCGGGCTGGTTCATGAATACTCCGGCGGGAGGCTGGACGTGTTTCATTTCGACTTCTATCGCCTGGAGTCGGCGGACGAACTTTTGGCGGTCGGCTGGGACGAATACTTGGAAGAGAACGGAGTCGTCATCGCCGAATGGGGCGACAAGTTTCCGGAAATACTCCCTTCAACTTCGGTTTGGCTGCATTTCACCATCGAGGAAGACGGCAGCCGGACCATTCGGCAAAACGGGAACTAACGGCGGTTTTCAGCTTCCCGCCAGGCCGCCAGCCAAGCCGCCGGCGGCATTTACCAAACTGCCCGCCGATCGCACGAGGGCGCCGGGAAGGCCGCATGAGTTCAGGGAAAATGCGATGCCCGCGAGCACGATCAATTGTAAAATTCGTTTCATCGTGGAAAAGCATGTCCATCGCCTGCGTGGAGTCAAGCCATCGGAAATAATCCGGATTCAGGAGCCGGAGCTTTTGTCATCCAGCTTCGCCTCGATCGCCTGAAGATGACTGCGGAGCGATTGGATCTCACGAGTGAGCGTCACAATATCGTCGTCCTCCTTGCGGATGTCCGTTCCAATGAAAAGGCTGGCGACAAAACCACTGAAGGCACCGAAGAGTCCTACCCCGGCGGTCATCAGGAACATGGCAACGATGCGCCCGCCAGCGGTGACCGGAAATTTATCCCCGTATCCCACGGTGGTGATCGTCACGTAGGCCCACCAGAAGGCATCAGCGAGGTTTTTGATATTGCCATCCGGCGCATCCTTCGGATTTTCAAATTGAATGATCGCAAATGCCGATAAAATCACCAACGAGACCGAAATGATCATCACTGTCCCGAGCGGGGACAATTTCCCACAACGGATGAAATACCTCATAAAGAGCTTCATCGAACGCAAGGCCCGAAGGATCCGAAAGATCTTCACCGCTTTCCCAGTTGAGCCCAACATGTTAAACATGGGCACGGATGTCAAAAAATCGATCCAGCCCCATTTGAGAAACGCGCGCTTCGACGGCGCATGCCTCAAGCGGACAAAAAAATCGGCAAGGAAAACGAAACAAACCGCAATATCGATACGCCTAAGAAGTTCTTGGGTCGCAGGTTGAAGGTCGCAAATTACTTCAACGGCCAGCGCTCCGACCACGTAAACCGAGAGGACCAGGGTGATGATTTGCAGCCGGGTAAGGCTTTCGCCCCCTTCCGCAGGTGTGTTGTCGGGCTTCATTGCGAGGGGTGCGGCGATTTGGGCCTGATGATGGAATGAAGCATCCGTGATGATGATGAAAGCTTAAAATGCGCCTGGGTATTGGCGTGGTAACGACATGATTAGTTAGGAAAAAACGCGAATTCCGTCAACGAAAAACCCAAAACACGTTTAACGTCAGGATTTTGCAACAACTCCGGATTACGCCACTCCCGCCTTTTCAAAGAAAAGAGTGAACTCCAGGCGATTGTATGTCAGGTGCGTCCTCGCAAACAAATTCAGGCCTGCCGCAGCCGCCGCTGCCACGACAGTCTGGTATAATCCGTTGATTTCCGCAAATTGGATCACGCCGGGAGTTTTCAGGGTGAAGATGACCAGTCCGCCCTTTGCCAGATTTCTCGAAAGCCGGATGACGTGGCCGATGGCGTCCTGAGCATCGCCATTCATGTCCGAAAGAATGGCGTCGAAAACAGTGCCGGGCTTCGGCTCAAAAGTCGCTACGTCGGCGAGGATGAAATGCAGCCCGCGCTCGTGATCGAGCCGTTTGTCGAGCGGCGCGCGGTCGATCGCCGTCACCTTGTATCCCCTGTTGAGGAGTTCGGAAGTCATGCCACCGGGGCAGGCTCCGAGTTCCAGCCAATGGCTGCCTTCCGGCGGTGCGGGCCGGTCCATCAGCAGATAATGCAGCGCTTCCGCGATTTTCGCACCGGCGCGGCTGATGGTATTGGGGGAACTCTGGCTGATATACTTCGTTCCGCCCGGATAGAAGCCGTTGGATGCCTTGGGGCTTTGCATGCCGCAGAAAAGCCCCTCTTTCCCGACGAGGCAGAAAAGTGTCGGAACCTTGCTGTCCTGAGCCTCGATCTCCTTGAACGCCGCGACATCAGGCGGGAAAAGCTGGAGTGTCCGGCCGCGCAAATTTGAGGCGAGTGCCTTGTAATAGCGGTTGGAAACACCCGGATCGAGCTGGCCGATGAAGACCGCCTGCGGGTTCAGGGCGCCGAATTTCCGAAACAACGCCTGGGCCGCCTTTTCGATGAACCCTTCCATTTTCTCAGGATTGCATGGCCAACTGTGATGCACCGGCAGATTCCAACGGACAAACTTGGCGGCATCCGAATCCCGCAACGCCGCAGAATCGCGCGGCTGGATCAGGAAATACTCGCTGCCGAGCTTTTTGAAGGATTCCCCACCGAGCCCATTGACGATGTCCTCCGTGAAATCCGTGAAAACCTCCGAAATACGAATCAACCAGTTGGCGGGCGGTGGCAGATGAGCAAGTGAATCCAAAATAAAAAATTTCCTGCGCGGATCGATACGCACTTCCCACGTGGGACGCAACCCCGGATGGACCAAGGAGCGGCCGACTCCGATCCGCCGTGGCCAACGGAGGCCGATGATGCCGGGCGAAAGCGCCTTTCCATCGGCTATCCATTGGCATGGGCGATTCGGAGATCGCCCTTCCTTGTGCATTGAAAACTCAGCTCACGTTGCGAAGCGCCGCTGGTGCCTCCGTGCTTTCCACCTCGCGGAAATTCGGCGGTGCCAGATCGATATTGCGTCCCAACCACCGTTCGGCTTCTGCCCGATTGTTGAAAATCCGCTGCCGTTCGGTATTCCGCGACCAACAACCTAGCATCCGAACCATCCCATAGACTGTGGAATTGCTCGTCACGAACACCAGCCAGCCGCTCGATCGATTCTCTCCTTGCCTCAGCAGCAGGCCCAAACGCAGCACATCGTTGGAGCTCATCTCCAACTCCGCCTCACTAAAATCGATCAATCCATTGAAATCCGGCGACCAACAAGGATCGGAAACCATCGCCGCCATGATCGATTTCATGTCCCCCAACCCCACCTTTCCCTGATATTCCTCAATCCGCATTCTGCGATCCGAGTCAATCCGGTAGTGGCCTGCTGTTCCCTCGGGTGGATAATCAGTTGTTAAAAATTTCATAGGGTTCCTTACCATCGGACCCCCAGACCCACCATTCGTTCAAAAAACATGAACGAATTCGATTCATAACTGACTGTTTTTTAGATCATTACGAAAATCCAAAAGATAAGGAAATCTTAACCAATCATCGATCAATCCCTTGCAGTTCGAGCTAACGACCTCCCAGGACGCCGATCCGCCCCCAAATTCGCTAGGCTCCCGACATTCAAAAATTTTATGAAACCGCCCTCCCCTAGCGGCTCAGATCCTCTTGGTACATCAATTTGAAACCACTCTGATGGAGGATCGCCACGGCAAATTCGTAGTCCTCCACGTGCATGGCCAGCATGGATTGGCCTTCAGGGCTGGGCATCAGGGCGTAGGCGAAGTCGATATTCGTCTCGGCGATCATCAGGGTATCGAGCGACTGGAGAAGGCCGGGACCGGACTCACGCATGGCGATGACGACCAGTTCACAAGTGGTGTGGGGATTCCCCTTTTCCATGAACAGATGCTCCGCGGTGTCCGGATCCGAGACGACCAGACGTGCGACTGTGGCGTCGCGTGAATCCTGAACGCTGAGGCCGACGACCTCGATGCCGGATGTACGCAGCAGTTTCACCAGGGCTGCCAGAGCACCGACGCGGTTCGGGAGCAGAACGGAGAATTGGCGGACGGGCTCGCCATGATCGATGATGGTGTCAGATTCCATAAGAGAGTGATGTGAGAAAATCAGCCACGAGGGCCACGCAGCGGGATGGTTTGGACGGCACCGGTAGCAGCTTCTTCGATGACCATTTGATTCGGACGGACATCCGAGACGATGTATTCCGTCCCATCAGCCGCTTTGAAATGCTGGCCTTGGGAGGCAATGTAACGTTTTCCGGTTGCGGAGTCTTCGACCAACGCGGCCGGATCATGCGCATTTGAGGTGATTCCGGAAGTCCATTCACGAGTGGCGCCGGAATTACTGTCCCGCACGTCCATCACCGAGATTTCCATGACCCGTCCCTGGCTGACCTTGCTGTCCTCCATCCGTCGGTGGACACGGATAACTGACAGATGCGTGCCGGGAATCGTCTCCCCGGTGCGAACTTTCATCTGCCTGGTGGAAACTCCGGCGATACTGACGGTAGCGGTATCGCCTTGGACCGACTGGACATTGATCGGCAATTCCCGCTCCCGGTAGTGGCGCATCACCAGAGGAGGCATCGAAAACATCGGGGCAGCGGCGGGCGTTCCGGGTCGGACGGATTTGCCCGTCACCGGCCGGCTGAGAGTTTCTCCATCAAGAGGCTTGGAGGGAGCGCGGTGCCCAAGCGGCCGGGCCATGGAATCAAAAATCGGAGCGCCGGTCGGAGACATCGGATCATTTTCCGCCACGTCCCGGCTGGAGGATTTGGCGACCGCTCGATCGACGAATTTGTCCATCGACTCGGCGATCTTGGCAGGAGATTCCAGCGCCAGTTCGTCGGCCGATGGCTCGCGTAAAATGATGGCGGCGATGTCCGGGTGCCCTGCGGCTTTCGCGATGTCGGCGGCATTACGCCCATCAGGATCGGTGCTGTAGCGGCTGGCCCCGATGTCGAGAAGCAGTTTCACCGCCTCCGTATTGCCATTTTCCGCAGCGATCATCAGCGGCGTGCGGCCGTCTTCCATCTTGGCATAAACGGAAGCGCCATAATTCGTCAGGGAATCGATCACATCCGCGCGGCCGACCAAAGCAGCAAGCAGCAGCGCGGCATCCAAATTTTCGCGGTTATAGGAAGCGAGTTCCGCGACCGAACCGCTGCGTCCCTCGCGGACCGCCAACATCAGCGGCATGAATCCATCCTTGTCCTTGGTGCGGGGATCGGCACCCTGGCGGAGCAGCCAGCGCACCATTCCCGTTTGATCCGCAATCACGGCGTCCATCAAGGGCGTGCGATCGGAGGCACCGCGAAGGTCCACGGGCAGGCCCCGATCGAGAAGAAACTTCGTGGAATGTTCCGCACCGGCGGAAGCGGCGATGTGCAGCGCGGAATCGCCATCCGGATTGCGGATGTCAGGCTTGAATCCCCCGCTGATGAATTTTTTCAACGCCCCGGCATCGTTCTCACGGCTGGCGCGGAACCAGTCTTCCGCCGTGAGCTTGTAGCCGGCTTCGCTGAGATCCGACTTCACGGATTCGCCATGTTTTCGACACGCAGGGAGAACGGTTAGTGAAATGGCGGCCATGGCGAGACCTGTGGAGTTTTTCAAAAACCATTTCATAGGTGCTACATTACTTTGGTTTTCTTAAGCATTCAACCCTGAACCTTCGGCCGTTTCGATCCGCAGAATTCGGCAAACTCCCTCCCGCACCGTGAACCGCACATTGCAGCCACAAAGCGATGCGCCGAATTCCCTCGATGCATCCGCGCTCTGGGTCGCCGGACGCGGATCGAGCGAAAGCACTTCCGTCAGTACCGCCCTCGCCCGTTTGGACAAATTCGCGAAATCCTGTTCCGCCGCCGTGTCCACCTCCACCGGCAAACGCTGGAGCGCCTCATGGGCAAACCCCGCCGTCGCGTCCGGCAGCGCTTCGGCGTAAGGCAGATACGGCTTGATGTCGTAGATCGGCGTTCCATCGAGCAGGTCCAACCCACCGAGCAGAAGCACCGGCGAATCCGGAGCAGTCATGTCCACGCCCTCCAATCTCACGAGTGAAAGCCCCAGCCCATTTGGCCGAAACGTCGAGCGACTGGCGAAAACCCCAACCCGCTGGTTTCCACCCAGTCGCGGCGGGCGCACGGTCGGTTTCCAACCTTGCTCCACGGTTTCATGAAACCCGAAAATCAGCCAGAGATGGGAAAACCCCTCGATCCCCCTCACCGCCTCCGGGCTGCGGTAAGCATCGTGGAACACCAACTTTCCCCACGCACTCGGACAAAGCCCCGGCTGCCGGGGAACGCCGAATTTACCCCCGAAGCAGGAACGGACGGTGGCGATGGGGTCGATGGTCATTGGCCCGACCATTCAACTCCGCCAGCACGGAAAAACAAGCCAAGGTGCGGGTGCTTATTTAAACAGCCAGTTAATCAGATTTAAAATACCCGAAGTCGCCAGGGCGATAGCAAACGGGAGGATCAAGCAACCGAATCCGACGTAAGCCAAAGGCGTGATGCCGTACCACAGCCGCTTTTCCGGATCGTCGGATTTGCTCATTTCAGCTAACGGACAACATGGCATTGTCCGCCAGCCGAAGCAAAATGAGATTTGGAGGCTCCCGGATGGACCACGGAAGGTGGACCGCACAGTCCCCTGTGCGGCTCTTCGTTGCGGGAAGATCCGCACAGAGACTGTGCGGACCACTCATCAGCGCGTTTTGAAATGGATGCTCGAACGCAGCACCGCTCCTTCGCGGCGGCTGTGGACGGTCAGTTTATCGAGATCGCTGAGGGTTTTGATGGCATCCTTCGCATGCTTTTTTTGCTCCGGAGTGAATGGCGCGCCAGTGATGGCCTCGGCATTTTCATCGACGATCCGGTAGGTCTCCTCGGCGTAGGTTTGAAGCGCCTTGAAATTCATCGAGAACCACAAGCCATCACGGGTCTCGCCGCCTGCAGTGGCTTGGCTGATGAGGTCGAGGGCTTGGTTTTTCGAAGTGGATGCGGCGAACCATTGATCGCCAACGGTGACGGATGGCAGGAAATCCTCGTTGAAAAACGGCATCGGGAAGAACCAAGTGACAAGGCCGTTTTTCTCAGAGCTGAGAGGCTTTTGCATCGGGATGTCCTTGCCAACCATTTCGCTGACCTTGCCCAAAATGCCAGTGGTCGTCGCGTTCATCTTGTCCCATGAAGCGGAAAGTTTGACACGATCCGTAACCGGAGCGACCAGCGAAATCCGAGGCACCTTGGCCTTGTCCACGACGGCTTGCGGGATACCGGGAACGGCTGGAGCCGAGCCCTTGAGATCGACGACCAATGCCCGCTCGTGGCCGAGACTGTCGTGGAGTTGATCACGAGCGTCCCAAAGGGCGATCATGTCGGTGCGGAATTTCCCGTCGAACAGTTTCGCCATTTCCTTGAACTTGGTGACGTCCTCGTTTTCCACGGGAATCTCCGTGACCTTCATCGTGATGGCATAGGCTGTCTCTACCAGCGACTCCAGATAGGCGTTCGCCTTTTCATCATAACCGGCGTCCACCGTCGCATCAGCGAACAGGACGACATCGGATGAATCGCCGAGATGGGAAAGTTTGTTAGCGGCCTTCCAATCAAAGGCCCCTTGGTCGGTTCCGCCGAAGGATTCGATTTTCAGACCTTCCTCGAAGAAGGCGACGGTGCCGAGAGCATCATTGCGGGTCAGCTTGCGCAATGCGGCTTCGCGGTCGGCAACCATTTGGAACAACGTTTCGAGGTCACGGGTTTCGCCAATGCCATCGGCACCGGCGATTCCATCGCGCAGGCCATTGGTGGAATTGGATAACCCGCCGATGGATGCCATGATCGTGTCCAATCCCGCTTTCTGGCCGTAGACGAGTGCTGCGAGATCCTTGGAGGCATAGGCATCCGAGAAGGCAAGCGCGTCGGACGCCACCAGCGATTGGTCAACTCCGCTGGCAAGATTCAAATCGTCCACGGAACTTCCCATGAAAAACGTGACGTAATCGCCGACGGTGCCGCTGAGGATGACGAGATCCTTTTTCGCGACGATGGCGAGCAGTTGATCGACCATCGCAGGATCCAGACTCTCCTCCATGCTCTTGCGTTCCGCCGCCATGGTCTCGGAAATTTTCGCACCGGAAATCTTGAATCCAGCAAACTTGTGGCCGGCCTTTTCCACTTCGACAGCCTCGACCATTGGACCGAGCATGCCGGCGTTGGCGATCATCGCGGAAACCTGTTGGGCGGCTGACGGAAGTTGCGCTTCCTTCACCCGGAATGCCAGATAGAGCGGCGGCATTTTCGCACGTTCCAACAGTTTCACACCGGACTCGGGGTCCTTGAGAAGCTCCAAGGCGAGGTCGCCGCCCATCTCGTGAGCGAGGGACTTTTCGACATCCGCAGCGTTGCCTTTTTTCGCAGCAGCGACGAAGGCTTTCGCAATGCCGCGCATTTGGAAATAGGACATCCGCCGGGCAGCGGTCATCAGATTGGCGGCTTGTTCTCCAGCGGATTTGCCGACGGCCATGGTGAACTCGGTGCCAAACAACATCGCGGGACCCGCTTGCTCATCCGCATCGTCGGCCTTGGCTGGCTTTTCGGCGTCCTTGTCCTTTGACTCTGCGGCATCGTCATCGAGATCGAGGTCGGGATCGTCCATCCCAGCACCGCCGGCCATTTCCTTTTCGACGAGTTTCCAGAGTTTCGAGGATTTGACGCGATCGGCGGTTTTCGAACCGTTATAAAATGACAGAACGAACTCCGTGTCCTGCGGCAGATTTTTCGCGAAACCCAGCTTGGCAGCCCGTTCCGCAGCGGTGAGCGCGACCACTTTCGGCACGACCGGAGCTGCGGGTGCGGCCTCCGGCTTTGCAGCCTCGCCAGCGGGAGCCGGGGCTGCCGGAGCCTTGGCTTCTTCCTTCTTATTGCAGGCCCCGAGGCTCACGGCCACAGCGGGGATGATCAGCCAATGCGCTCGATTTTTCATAGAGGGCAGAAGCTAGAATCCCCGGAAGCGGCCTAGCAAGCAGATTGGGCGGAATTTTGGGAAAAGGGCGACTGGCAGGTAGTTAAGTCCCTTATCGTTTCGGGCGACAGAATGTCACCCTGACTCAGTTGACAGGATGTCAACGCTCCCTGCGGCCATCGTGGCCCAAGGAGCGCGTTCATTCTGAGCGCTATGTGCCGCGGACATTCTGTCCGTCGTTTTCCTAAAATCTTCCCTTTATTTCACCTGATCCCGCTTGCCGAGCGGGCGGATCCACATGTTTCGGTATTCCATCGGATCGCCGTGGAATTGGAGGCGGAGCGGGGCGGTTTCCGGATGGCTGTCCGGATAGGAAGCGAGTATCCGGTGCTGGGTAGGCCCAAGATAGGACTCGCCGTTTTGCACGATGACGCCGTTGTGAATGACGGTCACCTTGGCGGGCCGCGTCACCTTACCATTTTCATAAACCGGCGGCTCGAAGGCGATATCATAGCTCTGCCACTCGCCTTGCGGAAGGGTGGCGTTCACCAGCGGCGGGAGTTGGCCGTAGAGCGCGCCAGCTTGGCCGTCGGGGTAGGTCGGGTTGTTATGGCTTTGCAGGACCTGGACTTCATAGAGGCCCATGATGAAGGCACCGCTGTTTCCTCCGGATTGACCGTCCACCGGACGTCCGGCGGGGCAGCGCCATTCGAAGTGGAGCTGGATCGCTCCAAACGATTCCTTCGTTTGGATGTCTTTTCCATTCGCGATCATCGCGCCGTCCTTAATGATCCAGGCAGGTTTTCCCCCATCGGTCGTCCACGCATCGAGCGAAGTTCCGTCGAAAAGCACCTTCGCATCGGACGGCGGTTTCACTACGACAGCACCTGCCGGCACGACCACCGGCGGCTGGGGACGGGCCGGGTCATGCACGACGTAAGGCACCCCAGGGAGCTTCGGACCATCCGGATAACCGTGAATTTCCGCCTGAGCCACACCACACGCCGCCGAAGCGAGCACCAACATCAACCGATTGGGTTCCATGGGCACTAAAACGCCACGCAATCGGCTTTCTTTCAAGTTCTTCTCACATCCGGGTTGCGGGAAAGCCCAGTCTGTGGCTGTTTACCCGCAGTCCCGCTACCATGGCAGCCACTCCTACTCAGCCTCCTCGCAACGATCTTTTCCCATTCGAACTTGTCCGCGCGGAACTCGAGCGCGTGGAAGTTTCCATCCGCGAGCAGGTCCGCGGCTTCGATCCCGCCGTCGAGCCCTACGTCGCCTACATCTGCAATACCTCCGGAAAACGCATCCGCCCAGCCCTCGCCATCCTCGTCGGCGGCGCGCTCGGCGGTGTGACTGAAGATCATTTGAAAATCGGCGTCATCCTCGAGCTCATCCACATGGCCACGCTCGTTCACGACGATATCATGGACGGCGCGAACACCCGCCGCATGGTGCCCACCGCCAACGCGAAATGGGGCAACGCACTCTCCGTCCTCCTCGGCGACGCGCTTTTCTCGCACGCCCTCACCCTCGCCACCGATTTCAACAGCATCGATATCTGCCGCAAGGTAGGCAACGCAGCCCGCGAGGTCTGCCAAGGTGAAATCATCCAGACGCAGCGCCGTTTCGACCTCACCTTCACCAAGGCCGAGTATTTCCGGATCATTGAGATGAAAACCGGCGCGCTCTTCGCCGCTGCCACCGGACTCTCCGCCAATCTGTCCGGCCTTGATGCCGAAACCGAAGCCAAGCTCTACAGCTACGGCATGAAACTCGGCACCGCCTATCAAATTTACGACGACTGCCTGGATCTCGTCGGCTCCGAGGAAGTGGTCGGAAAAACGCTCCGCACCGATCTCATCAAGGGCAAGCTCACCCTGCCCATCCTCAACCTGCTGGAAACCGCCTCCGAGGCCCAGCGCATGAAGCTCAACAAGCGCATCCTCGATCAGGAACCGCTCGATCTCCCCGTCCTCCTCGGCATCGCCGAATACGAGGGAGCCATCGAAAGCGCCGTGGACACCGCCCTCGCCCTCCTCGCCGAAAGCCGCGAAGATCTCGCACCCCTCGGCAAATCCATCCACTCGGATGCTCTTGCGCAGATCACGTGGTTCCTGGCCGGGCTGTTGGAAAAGTGCAGACGCTGAACAAATAGGTCCTATACGACTTATAAAGACCTATTTCTCCATGACCACCCCGCCCCGCAAACTTCTCATCATCGGCGGCGGTTTCGCCGGGCTGGAATGCGCCAGCAAGCTCGCCAACGACGAGCGCTTCGAGATCACCCTCGTCGATCGCACGAACCACCACCTTTTCCAACCGCTGCTTTACCAGGTGGCCAGCGCCTCGCTCGCTGCGTTGGACATCGCCCGTTCCATCAGGCAGATCCTCGCCGATGCGAAAAACGTCAGCGTGCTGATGGACGAGATTTCCTCCATCGACACTGCCGCCAAGCAAGCGATCGGCAGCTCCGGCACGATCTATTCCTACGACACCCTGCTCCTCGCCGCCGGCGCGCGCACCGGCTACTTCGGCCATGACGAATGGGCGAAAAACAGCCTCGGTCTGAAATCCCTCGCGGACGCCCAGAACATCCGCCGCACCGTCCTCTCCAATCTCGAACGCGCCGAACTCTCCACCGACGAAGCCGAGCGCAACCGCCTCATGACCATCGCCATCGTCGGCGGCGGACCGACCGGAGTGGAACTCGCAGGAGCCTTCGCCGACCTCGTCCATCGCTCGTTGAAATCCAACTTCCGCCGGATCGACACCGGAAAACTGCGCATCGTCCTCATCGAAGGCTCCGAACTCATTCTCGAAACCTACCACCCCGAGCAATCCGCCTACGCCCGCAAGCGTTTAGAAAAACTCGGCGTCGAGGTCCGGAACAACACCCGCGTCACCGATGTCCGCCCCGGAGCGCTCGATTTCAAGGACGGCACCACCCTCGAAGCCGCCGCCATCATCTGGGCAGCAGGCGTCGCCGCCAGTCCTCTCACCGCCTCCCTCGGCGTCCCGATGGATCGCGGCGGACGCGTCACGCCGAACCCCGACCTTTCCGTTCCCGGTCACCCGGACATCTTCGTCGCCGGCGACGTCGTCACCATGAAGGACGACCAAGGGAAAATGGTCCCCGGCGTCGCCCCCGCCGCCGTGCAGATGGGCACCCACATCGCCAAAATCCTCATCGAAGAAGCCTCCGGCAAAGCCACCCCGCGCCCCGCCTTCCGCTACTTCGACAAAGGCATGATGGCCATCATCGGGAAAAACTACGCCGTCGTGAAAACCGACAAATTCCAGCTCCAAGGATTCATCGCGTGGCTCGCATGGCTGTTCGTCCACATCATGTTCCTCATCGGCTTCCGCAACAAACTCTCCGTCCTCCTCGGCTGGGCCTACGCCTACATCGTCAACACCCCCGAAGCCCGCATCATCACCTACCCACCCACCACCCCAGCCCCCGGCAAGCCAGCCCCCTGAAGGAAGAAGTTGAGAGTGGATGGTTGATAGTTGATAGTCAGAACTGGCGACCCCAGAAAAATGGACCGCGAAATTGATTTCGCCCGTCAGCACCGGAAGAAGTTGAGAGTGGATAGTTGAGAGTT
>JBDSZP010000093.1:0-32622 GCA_039925065.1 Luteolibacter sp. | reverse complement strand
GGTACAAATGATACGGTGTTATAGGCAGAAGCGCTACCAAGTCCAATATTTGCTTGGAAGTTATTATACCCTCCAACAAGCAGAGTTCCACCAGTGGATTGTTTCAAAATCGCATTTTCGTTAGGAGTAGGATCCGCAGCAAAACTGGTGGCATTTTTGTATACTAAAACCTCACTTGAATTGGCGAAGGTGGTTCCATTTCCAATAAAGGTATACATAGAACCCGATGGCGATGAAGTGATTGGCGCGGTTGTGTCAAACTGGAAAGTGCCAGCGATACTAAAACCACTACCAAAGGTTGAGGATGAACCAAATAGATTGAATGCAGAGGCCAACGTCGAGACGTTCGCAGCACCTGAAATGGCGGAATCGCTGATTGAGAACGTGCCCAAACCAATAATTCCGGTGCCAACTGAGTATGTTGTTCCAGTCGAATTGACGACGGCATTCGTAAGCGTGAAGTCAACGTTCGTTACTGTTATAGTTGCAGCATTTGCGAAGCTGATCGACGCAATTGCAAGCAGTGTTGCTTTTAGTTTCATTTTTGTTTTTGTTGGTACGATATATCTATTGAACAGAGGAATATTTGGAGCCTTAACTAAGTTAGTTGGCATACGATGTTGGAGGAGTTATCAAAGCGTTATAGGCAGAAGGTGCCCGGCGTTGAATGAAATATCCTGAAGTAATTGGTGCATTCGATTGGTCCGTATTTCCTGTATCAGACCGCTTCCAGCCTTCCGACACAAATGGAGGAGCGGCTAGCGTGTAGTAGTACTTGTTACTTCCGCCCGTACCATTTGGGACCCACAAAACATCTCCCGTGGTAATCGATCCTTTAAGCACGAAATCTTTCAGGCCGGAATTCCCCAAGGTCGATCCGGCGGGATAAACACCACCCACATAGGTATAGGACTGATCAACCGTTAGCATCGTCTTCGTCACCTTAACTTCTCCACTTATAACCAAACTTAGGTTGGTTGCAGCCCGCCGTTGAATCATAATTCCGTCGGTATAAACAATCGGAGCATTGCCCTGATCTGTATTTCCAGTGGAAGTATTTTTCCAGCCTGCTGTAACAAAGGGAGGCGCTGCGTTTGTATAGTAATATTTGGAAAATCCGGAACCGGAAGGAACCCAGATAATGTCAGCTGTTGTGGCACTACCCGCTAACAATCCGGCAGAATTGGCCGCACCGAAGACACTGTTGAAAGTGGCCGCCGGTCTAAGGCTATATGTGGTTCCAGCCACTAAGGTGGCAGAAAGATCCTGAGGGGTCGTGATCGTATCACCAGAAAATGTGGTGATTTCTTGAATGGCTCCCACAAGTGCCCCGCTATTTATTTCTAGAACATAAGTCCCAGCAGCCAAGGTACCAAAGGAAGCGCCATTATCCGTAAGAACCGTGCCGGACACAACGTCAATCGTTCCCGCTCTTGCGACTGGAGATTGAAGAGTAAGTCCAACAACGTTGTACTGACTGGCAAGAATTGATTCTGTCACATACCCCACCGGAGTGGTGTATGCGGTGGATGCGCCGGAGGCCATGCCGCAGGCGGCGAGGGCGGCGAGAAGTGAATAGGGGATGTATGTTTTCATGACTGTATTGGATTGGATTCGATTTGGGTCTTTTTAGTGGGGATTGTTTTCAGGAGAGAGTTGTGACCGAGAAAGGTCGGAAAGGCAGACGGGGTTTAATGATTTTTGGGGTTTTTGTCTACGAAATTGCTCGAAAGCACGGTGACACGGCGCCACCCAACTGTAACTTCTGCGCATTCATAGAATTCGACTGAAGAGAACAGTGGAAAGGGGGGCTCGGCAAGAAAATTTTGCAGGACTTCCCGAAACGCATCGCTTCAGAAGGATTGCGGATTATTTATTTTTAAAGAATTTCAGGAAACGAGATGCTCGCAATTCATTGATTTTCTTTCGATTACCTTATCAGTTTGAGGTTTTTTAGAGCTGGAGGCGGTTTGGATGTGAATTCAGGGAAGCTCAAATTTTTTGAGAAAAGGTGATTGGGATGTCGTTGAAGATGAGGAGGTGGGGCCATGAACGTCGAACGTGGAACGTCGAACGGCGAACGGCGAACGGCGAAGGGAAGAAAAGGGGAAATGAAGAAAGAGAAGTGATGAAAGTGGAAGAGAAGCGGACTTCCACGGACTTTGGCACCTTTTAGGGGCCGGATTCAGGGGCTGGGGGCTTGGTGAAGAAGCCTTTTTCAGTCTTCCCCCGCCCCCGTATCCCGAAGCGTCACATTGTTTGTTGGAGATGGCATGGCGGTGAAAACCAGCGAACTTGTGCGGAGGTCGGGACGTAGTTATGTAGCCATCGGGAAAGTTCTGACGGATGCCCCTTGCCGATCGAGCCTGCCCCGCATGTGGCGTCCTGTCAGGACGCGGAATAAATGCCGTTGGAGACCCGGCACTTTGGGCCGGGCTGGTATGAATCGTCCCGTTGGGACGGAAGAACGGCGTAAATCAGCCCTGGGGCTTCGCACTGGGCCGCTGGCCGATGGGTGCCTTTGGTGTCTGGCCATTACGACGAAACGTCGGCGTTGCGGATCAGCCGGGCGCTCGGGCGTTAACTTCCTCAATTCGCTCGTGCTCGGACGTCACGGAGTTAAGCCGATGCTTTAAGGATTGGTGGCGGTGATTCGGCTGGACGGAAAGGGCCGCCACTCATGTCCGCCAGCGAATGATCTGTGAAAGGAAAGTGCCTTGGCTCCTCACTTTCTCGTCTCATTCGCCCACGACAGGAGTGTCATGGCTCCCTGCCCAGACAGGAATGTCCGGGCTACGTTGAAGAACAGGGCTTGAGTCGGGTCGCGAGGTGGTGGTGAATGCGCGGGTGATTGCGACGCAGCCTATGAATGTGCTTCCACGGCCAGCGATGGCGGGGGAATTCGTGCCCTCGGATTATTTCCGACAAATGGAAAGAGCCGAGATTTGCCTGGATGGAAGGCCTTTGGAGATCGATCTGGGTTGTGGTGACGGCTCGTTTTTATTGGAAATGGCGCGGGAGTTTCCGGATCGGGATTTTCTGGGGGTGGAGCGCTTGCTGGGACGGGTGAGAAAGGTTTGTAAGAAGATCAAGCGCCGGCATCTGGAGAACGCACGGGTGCTCAGGCTGGACAGCCGTTACGTGGTGGAGTGGCTGCTGCCGGAGGCGTCGGTCTCGCGGTTACATCTTCTATGTCCGGATCCGTGGCCGAAATTGCGCCACCATCGCCGTCGGCTGGTCCAGGTGGAGTTTCTGGGAGCGGTGAAAAGGGCTTTGGTGCCTGGTGGGGAGTTCCTTTTCATGACCGACCATGAGGATTATTTCCAGTGGGTAGTGGAAAAGGTAGGTCAGTTCGGTGGATTCGAGCTGCTGGAGTGGGAAGAGGATTCGTTTTTCTACCCCAAGACAGATTTTCAGATCCAATGGGAGAATGAGGGAAAATCGATGTGGCGATTGAGAATGAAAAATGGAATTTAGATGCGGGGTGAAAGGACAGACAAGAATGTCCATATCACACAGGCAAGAATGCCCGTGTCACGCTTTCAGCGAGGTTTGAGAATCATTGTGGAGTGATCGGCAAAACCTTCCAGCCGCAGTGCCCCATCGCTATCAACGCGGATGGTGACTCCGCCTGATTTCCCCTGATCGATGACTTGAATGCCGCACGATCGCCAGTATTCGACGCGGTGGAGGTCGAGCCGCTCGGAGACGGGAAACGGGGAGTTTGAGGCGAGAATGGCTTGCGGGTGGACGGCATCGAGAAATGGATCGGTTAGCGTCAGATCCCCGCGGTGGTGGCCGGCGATAATGACATCGGCGGAAATATCCTTGTGGGAATCCAGCAAGGCGAGTTCCGCGCCAACGCCTGCATCGGTAGTGAGGAGGATTTTCCAACCGTGCCAATGGAGTCGGAAAATCGCGACTCGTTCATCGGCCACGGCATCCTGAGCCCACGGATCGGGTACGTGGAGAATTTCCAATCGGGCACCATCCGGCATCGCCAGCGAGGTGAGTTTTCCTACCTGCAGGGTCTTCACGCCTGCTGCGGGAGCGGTCAGCCATGAGCGGAATCCGGGACTGCGTGAGCGCTCGACTGGCAACAGCACTTGTTTGATTGGAAATGCCTCCCATACCGCTGCTCCACCGCCGAGATGGCCGCCGTCCGGGTGGCTGAGCACCACCGAATCCGGCGTCACGCCGAGCTGCCGGAGCGAGGGTACGATGCGGTGTTTGAAGCCATATGAATCGCCGCAATCCAGTAGAACAGCACCCTCTTTCCCTCCCGAAAAGCAGGTGGCTCCGGCTCCGCGTTCGAGGTCGTAAACCAGCAGAAACGGCTGAGTATTCCGACACACTTGGAAATGCCCCCCGGGAATCGCGGAAAATCCTTCCGCCGTCAGCACACAGCCGTCGGCCACCTTGGCATTCGCCCAAGTCACCCAGCGCGCCATCGGGAGTGCCACCGGATAAAGCGCGACCGACAGCAAGGCGGCGCATAGCAGGATGAAAACGAGCGGCACTAAAACGATCCCCGCAATGATCGAGATTGGCGTGACCAGCCCGAAGTGAAACGCCGTCAAAGGCGTGGAACCAATGCCCGCCGCGAGTGAAACCCCAAGTGACTGCGCGAGATTTCTGCGGAAATTCAGCCACGCCATTTGCCAGCGGTTCATCAACGCCAGCGGCAAATAGAGTTCTGGTTTCGCCATCCAGGCAAACAGCCGCGAGGTCCATGCCGTGCCGACCGAAATCGCCGCGACCACGCCATAGGAAAGCTGCACTCCCGGCTGAAACAGCAACCGTCCGTCGAAAAGCATCGCCGCCAACAAAACCGCGCCGAGAGCGTTCAGCAGATCCGGCCGACGGCGGAAAACGAAGGCCCCCAAGAAAACCGCAGCCATCCATGCGGATCGCACAGCCGGCGCGCTGTTTCCTGTGATCCATGAGTAGCCAAAAATCAGTGGCAGCAAAACGACGACCGCCCATCTCCGGGGCACGCCGAGCAACCTCAAAATCAGCCAGCCGATGCTCCCGACCATCGCCACGTGCAGTCCACTTACAGAAAAGGCATGCAGCGTCCCACTGTTTCGAAATGCCGCCACCAGCACCTCCGAATCCTGCGGTTGTTCGCCAACCACGATCGCCCGGATCACCCTTGCCTGCTGGGATTCATCGTCCAATCCTGCGGTGACCGCAGTCCGGAAACCTTGGCGGATTTTCGCTCCCAGCTTGGCGAGAGCGCTGGTTTCCACAGTCCCGTTTGAGAGCGTCGCTTCGAAAACCGCAGCCACTCCCTGACCCCGCAACCATTCCGCCTGATCAAATTCCCCGGGATTTCTCGGCAGAGGCAAAGGCGTGAAATTTCCGCGCCCTTTCACGATCGCGCCCGCCACCGGGACATCTCCCCTACCCTGCCACAAAACCTTGGCCCCTGCCTGAGGTCCATTTTGCAAAACAACGGGAGCCATCCAAAACCGGGTGCCCTTCGCGTCCGCTAGGACCTTCCCCTGCATTTCGCCACCGACTGACCCGATCAGCGCCTGTTCTGCGGATTTTCTAAATTCGTTGCGCCAAACATACCCGCCCACCGCCAGCCAGCCACAGCACAGCCAAGCGACTCCATGCCGCCAGTTTTTCAAAAAAAATCCCCCAAAACCCAGCAAGATTCCAGCGCCCACACCCCACGCGGGTTTCTGGTCCGCCAGAGCCACGCAAGCTGCCGCAACGAGCGCGACCACAAAAAGCGGATGCCGCATATAGAAAGCGGCTGCCCTCCCGCCCGTGCGGAATGATCCCTTCAGCATCGGGCGTTTATAAGATTGGAGGACGTCCGATCCCTATTCGTTAAGCCTGCCGATTTAGATACGCCTGCTCCTCGGCGGCGGCGGCTGCTTCCGTCTCGGCCACATTCCATTCGTGGATCTTGTGGCTGGCGTTCGCCGAATGGCGGGTGCCGGGGAATTGGTCGATGACCTGCTGCATGATCGCGATTGCCGAAGCGCGGTTGCCTTCGACTTCGTCATAAAGTTCGGCGAGGCGGAAAAGGAAATAAGCAGCGTCGTTGATCTCCCATGCCTGGCTTTCCAAGGCGTAGCGAATCGTCTGGATCGCCGCTGCGGAGTCACCCAAATTATCCTTTTGGATTTTCGCGATTTCCACCCATGGCAAGCGATTGAGCGGATCAGCCGCCGCTGCCTGTTGGAATGCGGCGATGGCACCTTCATAATTCCCTTGCGCCATCAGCGAGCGGGCATCGTGCATGACATCCTTTTCCACCATTTCCCCACTGTCGTAAACGCTGTGAGTGAGGCGCTGGGCGAAAAACGGCAACACATTGAGCACGAAGAAAATTCCGACGAGTCCTGCACTCAGGAAGGCGAGCAGAATTCCGTTGAACGTCCTCTCACCTTCTAGGGATTGGAGCTGGGTTTTCATTTCCGGCGTCTTCTCCTCCATATCTCCGGTTTCTTCGAGTTTCTGAATGTTCGCTGACAGCTTGTCCATCTCGCCACCCTTCCTGGAATAGAGCATCCAACTTCCTCCCACGAGTGCCGCGAGAACCAAATACATGAGCCACTTCATCATTGGCAAATGATGCAACAACCCGGGCCGTCACTGGAAGAAAAATCTACCAGTCCTTACAAACGCCGGGCGTTGCGTCCTTCATCGATCAGTTTCCAAAAATGCTTGGAGTTCGCCAATGCCTCATCCTCGGCCAGCGGCAGGCTCGAACGGAATTTGAAATCCGAAAACGTCCCCTTGTGCAAAACCCGGTGGACGATCACGGAGCCCTCCTTCACCTCGAAGTAAAACCGATAATCCTTCGCCCGGAAGCGATACAAAATCCGCCCATCGCGATCGATTTTGCCGAAGCGATCGCCATTCAGATTTTCCAAATCCTCCTTGCCCACCTTGAATTCCTCCAGAAGTTCAAGCTGCTCAAGTGTCCCGAGCTGGGAAAGCTCGGCAGCGCTGATTTCATTGAAAACGATTTGAAACACGGCGGCAACTTAGGGAGGCGCGCGTGAAGAGAAAAGAGGAAAGATTGCCCGAGAGCGGGACTCCGGATCAACTTTCTTCTCTTCCCGCTTGGACTTCCCCGTTTCCGCTGCTATCTGGCTGTCGAACGATGCGCTGCTTTTATTCACAGGAACTGGAACTTGAACTGCCCACGGGACATCCGTTCCCGATGGAAAAGTTCCGCGTTTCCAAGGATATGCTGCTCGATGGCGGCATCCTCCGGCCCGAGGAAATCATCGAGGTCCGCGCTGCGGATATCCACCATCTCCAGCGGGTTCACGAGGCGGACTACATCCAAAAAATCGAATCCGGCCTGCTCGGGCGCAAGGAACAACTGCTGCTCGGCCTGCCGGTCACGCCGCAACTTTATCAGCGCAGCGTCACCGAGGTGGAGGCCACGCGTCTCGCCTGTCATGCCGCGCTGGCGGAAGGGATCGGCGTCTGCCTCGCCGGCGGCACCCACCACGCATTCCGCGAACATGGCGAAGGCTATTGTGTTTTCAACGACGTCGCCATCGCCATCCGGGACCTTCAGGACAAGCAGCCGAACATCAAGATCATGGTCGTGGATACGGACGCTCATCAGGGCAACGGCACCGCTTCCTTGCTCGGCGACGACCCACGCGTTTTCACCTACTCGATCCATGTCGGGAAAAATTATCCGACGAAAAAAATCATCGGCTCGCTCGATATCGAGACCGTCCGCTATGTGGAGGGGGAGATGTATTTGAAACAGCTTTTCAGCAGTCTGGCCGGTGCGCTCGATACCTTTGCACCGGACCTCGTCATCTGGATTTCCGGCGCGGACAATCACCGCAACGACCGCTTCGGGCAGATGCATCTTTCGCTCAAGGACATCCAGCGCCGCGACGAAGTGTTGCTAGGCGCTTTCATCAAGAACCGAATCCCCGTGGCAGTACTCTACGGCGGCGGCTACAACCGCGAGCCTGCTTTCACCGCGAAGCTGCATCGCAATACCATCGCCACCGCCAAGAAACTGGCCTCCGAGTTCCGTGGGCTGTAATGCACGTCATTCCAAGCATCGAACGGCTGGCGGAGTGAAACCTTGGACTGCGTGCAGCCTGCTGCCGCAGTCCAAGGCTGAAAAGTAGGCCCGATCGCTTCCCCCCCGGTAACGATCGGGCCATTCGTCCGCGGACCCATGATGGCCGCAAACGAAATCTTTTTCACCCGGTGTCAGATCTCACCCGATTCCATAGCGGTCTCGTCCGCATGCTTTTGACCGGAAAACCGCGCCACCACCTTGCGGACCACCACGTAGAAAACCGGAACGATGAAGATCGCCAGAATCGTGCCGGAAATCATCCCGCCGGCCACGCCGGTGCCGATCGCGTTCTGACTCGCGGAACCCGCGCCGGTGCTGAAGACCAGCGGCATCACGCCGAGCACGAAGGCCATCGAAGTCATGAGAATAGGCCGCAGACGGAGGCGGACGGCTTTCAGAATGGAGTCCATCAAGCCCAGTCCTTCCTTCTGCATATCCAGTGCGAACTCGATGATCAGAATCGCGTTTTTCGTCGAAAGACCGACCGTAGTCAGAAGACCGACCTTGAAATAAACATCGTTCGGCAGATCGCGGAAGGAAACCGCCGCAAGCGCGCCGACAATTCCTAACGGCACGACCATGATGACCGCCACCGGAATCGACCAGCTTTCATAAAGCGCGGCGAGGCAGAGGAAAACGATCAGGATCGAAACGCCGTAAAGCAGCGGCGCCTGGTTGCCGGAAATCCGTTCTTCGAGCGATTGCCCGGACCACTCGAAGCCGAGTCCCGCTGGCAACTGAGCCGCCATTTTTTCCATCTCGTCCATCGCGTCACCCGAGCTGAGTCCCGGCGCGGCCTGACCCACGATGTTCACTGCGGGAAGGCCGTTGTAGCGCTGGAGCTGCGGCGACCCGAACGACCACTCGACTTTCGTCACCGCTGATAGAGGAACCATGCCGCCCGATTTGTTCCGGACGTAAACCTTGCCGATGTCTTCGGGAGTCATGCGGAATTTCGCGTCGAGCTGTACGATCACCCGCTGCACCCGCGGGCCGTTGACGAAGTTGTTCACGTAGGCGGAACCGAACGCCGTTTGCATCGTCGTATTGATGTCCGCTAGAGAAACTCCGAGTGCGCTGGCCTTGTCCTGATCGAGCTCGATTTTCATCTGCGCCGCGTCGTTCAGCCCTTGCGGACGAACTCCCAGCAGTTTCGGATTTTTCGCCGCCATGCCGAGGAGTTGTCCCTTCGCCGCATCGAGTGCTTCATGGCCGACGCCGCCGACATCCTGAAGCCAGAAATCGAATCCGGACGATGTTCCCAGCTCGGGAATAGCCGGTGGATTGAGCGGGAAAACAATCGCATCCTTGATGCCGCCCAGGCCCCTCATCGCCCGTCCGATCACGGCTTGCACCTTGCTGTTTTTATCAGGCCGTTCCTCCCACGGTTTCAAACGAAGGAAGGCGAGCGCCGAGTTCTGCGCGCGACCCGCGAAGCTGAAACCGGCGACAGTGAAGTAGTGTTCGATCTCCGGTTGCTTGGCGAAATATTCTTCCGCCTTCGCGAGCACCTCACCGGTCCGCTCGTCCGTCGCGCCCACCGGCAGCGACATCAGCGTGAGGAAATAGCCCTGATCCTCTTCAGGGAGGAAGGCGGTTGGCATGTTTTTATAAAGCACGACCACCAGTCCCATCACGCAGACCAGTGCGAGCATGCCGGCAAAGGTGCGTTTGATGAGAACTCCCACCCAACTCTGATAGCGACGCGTCGTCGCATCGAAAGTCCGGTTGAACCAGCCGAAGAAACCGCGTTTCGCATGATGATGACCGGCGTCCACTTGTTTCAAAAGCGTGCCGCAAAGCGCCGGAGTCATCGAGAGCGCGAGGAAGATCGAGAACAACATACACGACACCATCGACATCGTGAACTGGCGGTAAATCGTTCCCACGGAGCCGCCGAAGAATGCCATTGGCAGGAATACCGCCGTCAGGACCAACGAGATTCCTATCAGCGCGCCGGTGATCTGACCCATCGCTTTTCGAGTCGCCTCCTTCGCGGGCAGGCCTTCCTCGCTCATGATCCGCTCGACGTTTTCCACCACCACGATCGCGTCATCCACGAGAATACCGATCGCCAGCACCATACCGAACATCGTCAGCACGTTGATGGAAAATCCAAATGCCGCCATGATGCCGCAGGTCCCTAGCAGAGCCACCGGCACCACCAGCGTTGGGATCAGCGTGGCGCGGATGTTTTGAAGGAAAAGATACATCACGAGGAACACCAGGATGATGGCCTCGACGAGCGTCTTGAGCACTTCCTCCACGGAAATTTTCACGAAGGTGGAAGTATCCAGCGGGTAGATCACCTTCACGCCGGGAGGGAAAAATTCCTTCAGGCGATCCACTTCCTTGCGCACTCCCTCGGCGGTATCGAGCGCATTGGCGGTGGGCGAAAGTTTCACCGCGGCGGCGGCGGTCGGCTTGCCATCAATGCGGGCTTTGATCGTGTAATCCTGGCCGCCCAATTCGACACGGGCCACATCGCGGAGATAGACGCGGGAGCCATCCCTGTTCACGCGGAGAACGATGTTTTTGAACTCGTCCACCTCGCGAAGCGTCGCGCGGCCTTGAAGAATCACATTGAGCTGCTGGCCCGGAACCGCTGGCAATTGCCCGACCTGGCCGACCGGCACCTGCGTGTTCTGTGCGGCGATGGCCGCGGAAATATCCCCGGGTGTCATGCCGAAGCTGAGCAATTTATCGGGGTCCAGCCAGACTCGCATCGCATACTGCGTGCCGAATTGGATGACCTCGCCCACGCCTTGCACACGGCGGATCGGATCGAGAACATTCGAGGCAAGGTAGTTTCCGAGCGCGATGGCATCGAGGCTGCCGTCATCGGTCGAGAGCGCGATGAACATCATGAAATTCCGCGTCGCCTTGGCCACGACCACCCCCTGCTGCTGCACGGTTTGCGGGAGGCTGGGAGTCGCCAACTGCACCTTGTTCTGGACCTGCACCTGCGCCACGTCCGGGTTGGTGCCGGGCTTGAAATAAAGCGTGATGATCGCCGTGCCGTTCGCATCGCTGGCGGACGACATGTAGAGCAAATTGTCGATCCCGTTGAGCTGTTGCTCGATGACGGAAGTGACCGTATCAGCCAGCGTTTCCGAAGAAGCACCGGCGTAGTTCGCGGTGATCGAGATCGAAGGCGGAGCCACAGCGGGATACTGGGCGACAGGGAGCCTGGTGATCGAGATGATCCCTAGCAGGGAGATGAGGATGGACACGACCCACGCGAAAACGGGGCGGTCGATGAAAAAGCGGGCCATGAAGTCGGAGAGTTATTGTTTGTTAGCGGTGGACGGCTGCTCTTTGGCAACGAATGGCTCGGGAACGACGGGCGCTCCGGGCCGAGCCTTGAGCTGGCCCTCCATGATGACTTTTTCTCCCCCCTTGAGTCCCGAGGTAACGACCCATTTATCACCCACGATCTCGCCGGTCTGGACCATGCGGAGCTGGGCTTTGTTATCCTGATCGATCACCAACACGCTGCCCACACCACCGGCGCCGCGGGTGACGGCACGCTGGGGAATGGTGATGGCGTTCTCCTTCACCGCCTGGAGCACGCGCGCTCTGGCGAACATGCCGGGAAGCAGGTCGCGCTTCGGATTGGGAAACTCGGCGCGGAGGGAAACCATACCGGTCGTTTCGTCCACGGAGGCTTCCGAGAACAGGATCTTGCCCGGATGGTCGTAAGGGGTTCCATCTTCCAGCAGCAGCGTCGCCTTGCCTTGTTCCCCACCGGCGCTGCCATTTTTCAGAGCGAGCAGATCAGTGCTGGACTGGGTGAAATCGAAATAGATCGGATCGAGCTGTTGGATGACAGCGAGGAGCGTGGCCGAGCCTTGGCCGACGAGCGCGCCCTCGGTGACCTGCGCTCTGCCGATGCGCCCGCCGATCGGTGCGGTGACGGTGGCGTAGCCGAGATTGAGCTCTGAAGTTTTCAGCGCGGCATGGGCGGCGAGCTGTTCCGCAGTGGCGACTTGCAGTGCGGACTCGGCGGTTTCCGCTTCCTGTTTGCTGACGGCATCGGTGGCGATCAGTTCAACGAACCGCTTGGAATCGTTTTGGGCCTTTTTCAGATTTGCGTCGGCGCGGGCCAAAGCGGCCGCAGCACTGTCGCGGGCAGCTTCGAGGGGTGCGGGATCGATTTTGAAAAGGACATCGCCAGCCTTCACGTCAGCGCCTTCCACGAACGTTTTTTCCAACAAAATGCCTGAGACACGAGCCCGCACTTCCGAAAGGCGGAGGGCATCGATCCGGCCCGGAAGATCGCGGGTGATATGGACCGTTTCAGTAGCGGCAGGAAGAAATGTCACTGCGGCGGGCGGCATTTGGGGAGGGCCGGCGGCTGCTTTTTTTCCGCAGGAAGGAAGCAACCAGATCAGAGATAGCGGTAGAAACAGGATAGGACGCATAAGAAAAGAGTCGTGGAGATTCGGGCGGACGAAAAGATGAAGCGTGAATATGGGACGGTTTCGAGAAATCGGAATGATTTTGATGTTTCCAAGCTGGTAACTTCAGATTACCAGTCTTCCGCGATGGAACTGAGACATTTGAGATATTTCGTGGCCGTCGCGGAAGATTTGAATTTCCGCAAAGCCGCCGGACGCCTGCACATCAGCCGCCCGGCGCTCAGCAAGCAGATCAAGGATCTGGAAGATGAAATTTCCGTCAAACTGCTGTTGCGCGACACCGTCAGCGTGGCGCTGACAAAAGCCGGGGAAATTTTCCTCGCAGACGCCCGCGAGGTTTTGAGCCAAGCGGATGAAGCCGTCTCCCGCGCCCGGGAGGCCCAGGCGGGACATCTCGGCAGCCTACGGATCGGCAGCGTGGGCGTGATCGCCACGGATTTCCTGCCCGGCACTTTGAAACTTTTCCATCAGAGTTATCCGGAAGTGGAGGTTTCCTTCGTGGAAATGCTGCCCGCCGAACAGCTCGACGCGCTCGCTGCCGGCAAGATCGATATCGGCTTCGCCTACGGCCAGAACGCCGGCAACATCCCGGGACTGGAAAGCCTTTGCGTGATCCAATCCACTTTCGGCGTCGCTGTTTCCAAGCTGAATTCCTGCAAGGGCTGCACCCACGTGGCGCTCCAGAAGGTAATGGGAAAAACGCTGCTCTGCCTCGGGAAGGAAAAACACTCCGTCCACCGCGAGGATACGCTGCGCTTTTTCGCCAGCGAGGGACTGAAGCCTAGCAAGATCCGGCAGGTCGAGGGTTTCGATTCGCTCATCACGCTGGTGGCCGCAGACCAAGGCGTCGCGCTGCTGCCGCTGGTGCTCGATCTCGCGAACCAGGGAGTCACCATCGTCCCGCTGGAGTCCAAGCACACCGATTTCGAATTCCGGATGTGGGCGGTGTGGCAGGCGAACAGTCCTTCATTGTTAGTGAGACAGTTCGTGCAACTGCTTGAACAGCGGAGCGCACAACCGAAGGACAAGGCCGCGACGGCGCGGATGAGTGCTTGAATCAACCCGCAAAATCGTGACTCCGCTTCCGGGAAATGAGCGCCAGCCAAGCCTGGATGCGTTGCGCGGCATGGCGCTTTTCGGGGTTCTCTGGATCAACCTACTAACGGTTTTTCGCGTTTCCCTTTTCGAGCACATCGCCGTCTTTCACACCCACCCGGGAGCGCTGAATGAGTGGATCGACCTGGTTTCCATCTGGGTGTTTGAGTTCAAGGCGTTCACGGTATTTTCATTTCTTTTCGGCGTCGGAGTCTGCATCCAAGCGGAACGGGTCAGCCGGAAACAGACCCATGCAGCTGCTTTCCTGCTGCGGCGCTTTGGAGTGCTGCTGGCTATCGGCGTTGTCCATATGTTCTTCATCTGGAATGGCGACATCCTCTGCCTTTATGCCATCTGCGGGATTCTCTCGATCCCATTCATCCGGTTGCCCACTTGGCTCCTGATCAGTCTCGGCATCGCGGCCATTGCGTTTTCATTCGCACCTATCAACTGGGTTTCGCTTCCAACGGAAAAAATGATGCGCACCCAAGCCACGGCGGCAACCCAGGTTTACGCCAACGGGAACTATCTCGTGATCCTGGCATTGCGCTGGCACGAGACATGCGACTTCATGCTGCCCCTATTGCTGAACGCCCTGCCGAAAACCTTCGGCCTCGTGCTGCTGGGAATGGCAGCGTGGCGGAAAGGTCTTTTAAAGGAGCCGGCAGAACACCGCCGGTTCCTCGGAAGTTTTTTCGTATTGGGAACGGCAATCGGAGCGCTTGCTACCTCACTGATTTTCAGGTCCGCCATCAGTGGGAAAGCTCTGCCACTGTCCTCCAACCTTGCTGATGCGCTCTCGTATATTCCGATGGCACTGGGGCTCGCGGCGGGATTCACCCTCTGGCTGATTGATAGGACCAGCGGAACGTTGGTCTCCCTTTTCGCGGCGGCGGGACGGATGGCGCTCAGCAACTACCTCGCACAGTCGATCATTTTCAGCCTGATCTTCTACGGTTACGGGCTGCGGCAATTCGGCAAACTCGCACCTGCTCCCGCAGCGCTCATCGGTCTCGCGGTCTTCGGCGTTCAACTGATCACCAGCCGTGAATGGCTCCGCCGCTATCAGTTCGGGCCAATGGAATGGCTGTGGAGATCTCTGACATACGGGCGCCGCCAGCCTTTCCGACACACGCCACCCTAACGAAAACCATCATCTTTCCACGTTTTTGTCGGAAAATGTTTTTCAGCGCCCACTCGCTGAGTAATGGGCGAACAATCGTCACCTATCGCACCGCATACCATTGGGAATGAACCAGTTTCCATGACAAGGTTGCCCACTGCCCACCCGAAAAACCCAAATTCCCCACTCGCCCAATCCCCTTGCGCCAGCTAACTGTCATCCACTCGATGAAACCGATCTCCGCAGCCACCCTCGCCGCCCTTGCCGGCACTCTCCTCACCAGCGCCGATCCCGCGCTCACGATCTACAATCAGAACTTCGCCGTCGTCCGCGATCCTACCAGGAAAACCGATCTCCGCATCCTCGAACAAAGCTACCGCGGCGACGTCGTTTCCCAAGACCTGCTGCTTTCCCTCAACGAGGGCAAGGAAATCGATTTACTCCAACGTGATCGCGACACCGGCCGCGAAACGATCGTCCGCGGGAAAATCATCCGCTCCGGCTACACCCCCAACTACGCCGCCTACCAACGCTACGGCTCGTCGTTCGCCCAATCCCAAACCTCCTACGGAAATTCCGATGGCGGCGGCTCCCCCATCATCGAAGTCAACGGCCAGCTCCGTTTCACCCTGCCCGGCGAACCACAGTTCCCCACTCTCGGCGATGACACCGTCCTCAAGCCCACCCTCACCTGGCAGCTCGCCAGCGACCGCGCCACCAAGCTCGATGCCGAGCTCAGCTACATCACCGGCGGCATGAGCTGGCAGGCCGCCTACAACCTCATTTCCCCGGAAAAAAGCAATACCCTCGACATCGTAGGCTGGGTCACCATCGACAACCAATCCGGCAAAACCTTCGACAACGCCGCCATCAAACTCGTGGCCGGAGACGTCAGCAAACTCCAACCGGAGGGAGGCAGCCAAGCCAGCGGTTATGGAGGAGGCCTCGGCCAGCCAAAGCCCAAAGACACCACAGTCATCACCGAAAAGGCCCTCGACGAATAAAAGTCGGTGGGGTTCATTGCGGGAAGGGTGGGTTCGGGTAATAAGGGCGCGTCTTATTTAACCGAAACGGCTTTCGATTCAATAAGAAGCCGCGTTATTCCATCGAAACCCGGTTTGGGGAAATAAGGACGGGTGACGGGCTCATGTATAGAAAACGGCAATTTCCATACACGGCAGGCCCTTCATGTATCAAAACTCGCGGAATCCGCGCATGGTCCGCGCCACGTGTCCTACCTCTCCACCACCAGTGGCGGGAAGGGCTGCTCGGACAGCAACGAATCCTCGTTCTTGTCGGCGAAGGTTTTGAGCGCCCGCTCGCTGGGGGAAGTCGGCCGTTGGAATCGCGGGTGAGGGCGGTGCCCAAATTGGCATTCTGCCGGTGTGTTTCGGAGGAAGAACCCAGAAAACGACGCCTTAATCTTTGAATACCAGCAAGTTGCATCAAGAAGCGGATTTATCTGCGGCGATTATTAAAACGTCGGTGGTGTAAAAGCCGATTTCTGAAACGTCGCTGGCGATTGTTTGGAGGTGACTGGGGATTTCCACGCTTGTCGACAGCCGTGGCTTCCTGCGCACCTCACCTCTCCACCACCGGAGGCGGGAATGGCTGCTCGGATAGAATCCAATCCTCGTTTTTATCGGCGAAGGTTTTCAGCGCCCACTCGCTGGGGAGCAGGGCGACGAGCCAGCCATTCGAATCGCGGGCAAGCGCGGCACCGAGTGATAGATTCGGCCGGGCCTCGGGTGCGAGCGGATCGCCTTCCTTCGGCTTGAGCCAGCGGGCGAGCGACCAATTTGCCTGTTCGATCCGCGTCTCCGCCGCGTATTCGCCTTCGAGGCGGTATTGCAGAACTTCGAATTGCAGCGGGCCGACCGCGCCTAACAAAGGCACCTGCGAGCCGCCGGTATCGAGAAGCTGGAACTCGCTGGCCACGCCTTCCTTGAGGAGCTGTTGGAGACCATCGCGGAAGCGCTTGTATTTCGCGGTGCTTTTGTTGTGCAGGAAGGAAAAGCACTCGGGGGCGAAACGCGGGATTTCATCGAACGTCACGCCGGGCTTCGAGGATAGCGTGTCGCCGATGAGCAAATCGTAGTTTCCAACGAGACCCACGACATCGCCGGCGAACGCATCGTCCACCGTTTCCCGCTCGCGGGCGAACAGGCGCTGCGAGTTGGCGAGTCGGACTTTTTCGCCGGTGCGGCCGTTCACGACATCCATGTCGCGCTCGAATTTACCGGAAACGATGCGCACGAAGGCAATCCGGTCGCGATGTTTCGGGTTCATGTTCGCCTGGATCTTGAAGACGAAGGCGGAGAATTCCTCAGACGCGGGATCGATCATCATGCCGCCGCTCTCGCGTGGGATCGGTGCTGGCGAGAGTTCGAGGAAACGGTCGAGCAGGAGCTGCACACCGAAGTTGTTAGCAGCGCTGCCGAAGAAGACGGGTGTCAGCTCGCCGGCGAGGACCTTTTTCAGATCAAATTCCGCGCCCGCGCCTTCGAGCAGTTCCAGTTCGTCGCAAACCTGGCGGTAAGTCCCCTCTTCCACCGCCTCCTTCACGCTCTCGTCCTCGATGCCAGTCACCGCCACCGGAGCGCGATAGGCTCCGTGGACCGTGCGCTGGAAAAGATGCACCTGCTTTTGCTCGCGATCATAAACCCCGCGGAAACGAGGACCATCGCCGAGCGGCCAATTAATCGGAAACGCGTGGATTCCGAGCACGGATTCCAACTCGTCGAGAAGATCCATCGATGGCCGGGCCGGGCGGTCCAGCTTGTTCATGAAGGTGAAAATCGGCACCCCGCGACGACGGCACACCTCGAAAAGTTTCCGCGTCTGGCTCTCGATACCCTTACCGGCATCCACCACCATCACGGCGGCGTCCACGGCGGTCAGCACGCGATAAGTGTCTTCCGAGAAATCCTTGTGCCCAGGCGTGTCCAGGATGTTCACGACGCAGTCCTTGTATTCGAATTGCAGGACCGTGGAGGAAACGGAAATCCCCCGCTGCTTTTCCAGATCCATCCAGTCCGAGGTGGTGGCGCGCTGGTTTTTCCGCGCCGTGACGCTTCCGGCGAGGTTGAGCGCACCGCCGTAGAGCAGGAATTTCTCCGTCAGCGTCGTTTTTCCGGCGTCCGGGTGGGAAATGATCGCGAACGAGCGGCGGCGTGTCACCTCGCGTTGCAGCGCGGGCGAAGGAGTGGCGTAGGAAGAGAGGGACATGAAAGCGGGCCGCAGGGACTAAACCCCAGCGCTCTCCCAATCAAGCCCTGATGCTCCGCCTCGATCGCCAGACCCGTCGAACGCGACATCAACCGTGCTCCGAAAACCCCAAAAATCCCCGCAGTGCCGTTGAAGCTGCTGTGGGAATGGTGACACAGCCTGAGAAGCAGATCGGCGGATGTTGATGGGGGGAACCACCAATATCCGCCGAGGTGTTTTCGGGGGGGAATATGCCGTTGTCCGCAGCACTGTTGGGGGGATGCGCTACGGCGACAACCTATACATATCCCATTTCCGGCCGTAAGATATGCCGCGATCACGTAAAAATGTTAAATCGATGTTCGGTGCAAAAAGAATCGGTGGATGTTAAGGCGGACAATTTCACCACGATTCCCGCTTTCCGCGCTACCGAATCCCCCCATAATCACGCCGATGCGTGACGACACCCGCCAATGGATTTCTGCCGATCAGGCGCACTGCTGGCATCCGTTCACCCGGCAGTCCGAGTGGTGCGCGCGCGGCCATGAGCCCCTCGTCATCACGCGTGGGGAAGGCTCGTGGCTATGGGATTCCGAGGAGCGGAAGTATCTCGACGGAAATTCCTCGATCTGGACTAACATCCACGGCCACGCCCACCCGGCGATCAATTCCGCCATCCGCAGTCAGCTTGAGAAAATTTCCCACAGCTCCTTTCTCGGCTTCACCCACCCGCTCGCTGCGGAATTGGCCGGGCGGCTCTGTGGCTTTTTCCCGGAAAGCACGCTGGAACGGGTTTTCTTCTCGGACGATGGTTCCACCGCCGTCGAGTGCGCCTTGAAAATGGCCGTGCAATACCGCCAGCAAACCGGCGAACCAGATAGAAACCAGTTCATCGCCTTCGCTAACGGCTACCACGGCGATACCCTCGGCGCGGCCTCGCTCGGCGGCGTCGGAAGGTTTTTCGAGCGCTTCCGCGGAATGGGATATCCCGTTCAGCATGTTTCCTCGCTGGATGATTTGAAAATCCTGCCCGCCGAAAAAATCGCCGCCGTCGTCATCGAGCCGCTCATCCAGGGCGTCAATGAAATGCGCCCGTGGCCATCCGGCATGCTCGCGGAGCTCCGAGCCTGGTGCGATGAAAATGGCGTCCACCTCATCCTCGATGAAGTCATGACCGGCTTCGGCCGCACCGGCAGCATGTTCGCCTGCCAGCAAGAAAACGTCATCCCGGATTTCCTCTGCCTCGCCAAAGGCATCACCGGCGGCTACCTGCCGATGGCCGCCACGCTCACCACTGGGAAAATTTATGATGCCTTCCTCGGCACGCCGGAAAAAGCGTTCTACTACGGCCATAGTTACACAGCCAATCCCCTCGGTTGCGCCGCCGCTCTCGCCAGCCTCGATTTGTTCGAACAGGAAAAAACATTGGCTCGCCTCCCGGAAAAAATCGCCCATCTCCAAGCTGGCCTCCACAAGCTGAAATCCCGCCACCCCATCGTCCACGAAATCCGCCAATGCGGCTTCATCGCTGGCATCGAACTCCGCCGCCCGGATGGCGAAAAATTCCCGCCCGGCGAGCGATTCGGCGAATCCATCTGCCTCGCCGCCCGTGCCCACGGACTGCTAACACGTCCGATCCTCGACACGATCGTCCTCATGCCGCCACTCTCCACCAGCCTCGAGGAGATTGATCACGCGATCAACGCGCTGGACGCGGTGCTCTCCTGACGGGCCGCGAATCCAGAGTCGCCGATAGCGGACCTGACACAATGGATGACCGAAACGTGTTCCCGGCGATGGTTTTCTTGCCGTTGTCCGGAGTTCAAGTCTTCAGCTTGTCTTCATGAAGAGCACGCTGAAGACGTGAACTCCGGACAGCGTTTCGGTGGCACATGTCTGAGGGAGTTTCGGCGATGACTTCTGGCAATCGCTACTGGCGAAATAAATTTCGCGGTCCGTTCATCGCCTGACGACTCCCCTCACCCGGATGTCGTTTCCAAGCTGCGAAAATTCGATCTCCTCAAAGTGAAGCGACTCCTTCAATCCCACTCCACCGAGTCCCGGAGTCGGCCCGCCACAAAGCATCGGGGCGTAGTAAACCACCACTTCATCGACCAGGTCGGCTTCGAACAACACGGCTGAAAAAACACCTCCCGCTTCCACCATCACCGTAAGCACGCCTTGTTCGCTTGCGAGTTTCCGCAGAGTTCCCACCAGATCGGCGCGGGGACAGATCAAGGTTCTATCCGGTTGTTCGGGCAATGACTCCGGACGATTCGTGACGATTACCCGCCAAGGCTGCGAGCGGCCTTCCAACAATTCCGGCACGCGGATCGTCAGCGCGGGGTTGTCGCGGCGCACGGTTTCACCGCTCGTTAGAATCGCATCCACGTTCGATCGAAGAATCTGCACATCCGCCCGTGCCAGTTCGCCGGTCAGCCACTGGCCTTCGCCCGGCGGACGAGTGATGCGGCCGTCGAGGCTCATCGCGGTTTTCCAGATCACCCAAGGCAATCCGGTTTCCCTAACTTTGAAAAACGGCCGCAGGATTTTCTCCGCATCTTCAGAGCAAACACCGGAAACCACTTCGATTTCCGCCGCTTTCAACAAAGCATCCGCCCGCCCGGCGTGATCCGGATTCCGATCCACGCAGGCGTAAACCACCCGCGCAACTCCCGCTTCGATCAAGCCCTGAGTGCATGGCGGCGTCCGACCGTGAGTGGAGCAAGGTTCCAACGTGATATAAACCGTCGCCCCCCTAACCGCTTCCGCGCCATGCTTTTGAAATGCATCTGCCAGCGCTTCCCGCTCGGCGTGCGGTCGTCCGGCGGCTCGATGCCAGCCGGAACCTATCAAAACTCCGTCCTTCACGATCACGGCACCCACTGGTGGATTCGGTGCGGTGCGGCCGATGCCCTTGCGCGCCTCGTCCAGAGCGAGCGCCATCCATTTCAAGTCCTCGTTCATTCGGCTGGCTTGTTGACCCACTCCATTTGAAGTGGCTGGCCCATGCGAACCAGCATGTCGCGTTCCGCCGCAGCGAGCTTGATTTCCAACTCGCTGAAACGCTTTTCAATCATGAAACGAATATCACTCGCGACCACATCGCCGTTCGTCTTGTCGTTGAACTCGGTCCAGAAATAGATCATGAAAACGAGCGCGGTATCGCCGAAGTCATCCAACGTCACCACCGGCGCGGGATCCTTCAGCACCAGCCCGTGGCGCTCCACGCACTCCTTCAGCGCGGCGGTGACATTCTGCGGCTGCGAGCCGTAGGCCACACCGACTCGGAGCGTCCGGCGGACGCGGCGGTTTGATAGAGTCAGATTCGTCACCCGGTTTTCAAGGAAATAGGAATTGGGGATCAGCGTTTCCTTTCCATCGCCACTGCGCAGGACCGAGGAACGGGTGTTGATTTCAGTAACAGAACCCGCCAGCCCGCCGACGTCCACAATATCTCCCACCCGGATCTTGCGCTCGAACAACACGATGATCCCGCAGATGAAATTCTTGATCAGCGTCTGCGATCCAAAGCCCAGGCCGATGGCGAGCGCTCCACCGAAGAACGCGAACACCGTGATCGGGATTTTCAAAATCGATAAAGTCCCGATCGCCAGGAAAACCCCGACTACGATCATCGCCCAGTTCCTGAGCGTTCTCGCCTGCGCGTCCGCGACATGCCCACGGCTGACCACCGTGCCCTGAATCTTGTTAGCAACCCGTGCAAGGATGCCGTAGGCGATGGTAAAGAAGAACACAGCCCTCAGAAGATCCCCCAGCGTGACTGGCGTCTTCTTGGTAAAGACCTGCCCGTCCACCTCGAACTTTTCCTCGGTGTGCGTCACCTCGAAGGACCAGACGGCCTGCGCCATGGCCCACGCATTCGAAGTCAGCGTCGAGACACCGCGATAGAGATTTCTCGGTTCCTCCTTTTTCGGCGTAAAATCGTCCACCCAGCGCTGTAGCAACCGCCTTTGCGTGACGACGCTCTGGGAAATCCGCTGATAGACCGCGAGTTTCTCCGCCTTGATCTTGCGTTGATCCACCAACAGATCCATTCGAGGATCGCCTGCCGCGACCGACGCCGAGCGGGAATCCAACTTACTGAGGTCCGCAGTCACTCCGGAAATCTCATTGTTACTGAAAATCTCCCAGGCCTTGAGCCGGTCCAGAAGTGCGTTGAGCGATGCCAGCGATTTCGCTTTCAGGTCGGGGCTGGTGGCATCGAGGAACTTCTTCCGATCCTGATAGCCATCGAGGGTGAGACTTTCCAACTGGTTGAGGTTTTCCAAGCCTTCGGAAATGGATTGCAGCGTGTCCACCCTTTCGTCCGCGATGTCCGCGCGGAACTTCGCCATTTCCAATCCCGGCGCCGCAGTGCCTTCCGGAGCCGAGGCGACCAGCGCATCCAGCGCGGCCCGCTCCTGTTTCCGGGTCGTCACCGCCACTTTCTGGCGTTTGGCGATGTTTTCAATTTCCTTGCGGAACGAGGCCCTGCGATCGTCCGACGCTGCCCGGATCTTGGCAAGGTCCTCGTCCCTGAAACGTGCGCCCACTTTGGCCGTCTTGATCTTGCGGCCGAGCAGCGAGAGTTCGGACTTCGCAACTTCGATCTGATAGCCAAGGATCTCGCAGTTGCACTGGATCAATCCGGCCCGTGCCGCGAGCAGGCGGGATTTCGTGCGGGAAGCATCCAGCCGCCATTTCGCGACTTCATCGCCATCCACGGTCAGCTTGTTGGCGGAATCCTCGTTCGCCTTGGTCTCATTCAGAACCTCGGCGAGCGTCCGCTGAAAAACGACCATGGACGAGCTATAAGAGGAAAGTTTCTCCTGAACCGCATCCTGCTCGTTGCGCAGCTCGTCCACCATCATGATCGGGTACGGCGGCTTTTCCTTGAAGCCGACCCATGCAGCATCTTCCTGACGGGCTTCTTCGACGCTTTTGGCCGTGGCGGTGGAGGTCTCCAGTGCCTTGATATAGCGACCGACCGTTAGAACCGTCTGCTCCGTATTGCGCCGACGTTCCTCAAGGTCCGCAGCGGTGATACCCGCGGGTTGCGAGCCCGCAGCCGCCGGATCTTCCAAGCGGGCGAGCGATTCACGGGCCTCCTTCTGCCATTGCTGGAGCCGCGCGTTCACATCGTCCGGCTTTTCGGAGGCGGCTTCCGGTTGGGCTTCCGTCTGCTTTTCCAGAATCTTCTTCAGCGTCTGGACCTGCGCGGTGGCGGGCAATGATAATACCGAAGTAACTGCGAGAAGACAGGCCAGCCAGGGTTTGCGGAATTGCTTGGAAAACAACATCGGTGAACTGGGTTGCTTGCTCACACGTCGCCGCGCTCGTCTTTTTCAAGCTGGATTCTATCGGCGAGGTTGCGGGCTTTCACGCTGTTGCGCTTGGCCCAGCGCTCGACCGCCATCTGACGTTTCTCGGAGCGCTTTTTCAGAGCGGCGATTTCGTTTTCGAGGTTGAGGAAATTTTCATAACGCGCGGGATCAAGCGTCCCGGCTTCCACGGCGGCGCGGATGGCACACTTCGCGTCCTTGCGGTGGCTGCAATCGGAGAATTTGCACTCGGCGGCCAGTGCCTCGACGTCGGCGAAACTGTCGCGCAGCGTAGCCTCGTCGGTCCACATCTGGATCTCCCGCATGCCGGGGTTATCGATGAGCATACCGCCGTTCCGCAGCGGGACGAGTTCGCGGGAAGTGGTGGTGTGGCGGCCTTTTCCCGTGATCTCATTCACCTCGCTCGTCCATTGCCAGTCCTCGCCGTAGAGCTGGTTCACGAGGGTGGATTTCCCAACGCCGCTGGAGCCGACGATGCACATGGTGACGCCCTTTTTGATGTATTTCTTGAGCACTTTCAGGCCCTGGCCGCTCACCGCGCTGGTGACGTGGACGCTGGCTCCATCCCACAGTGCGGCGATTTCCGCTGCGGCGGCCTGGCTTTGCTCGATGGGGAAAAGGTCGGATTTGTTCACCAGCACCACTGCCTTCGCGCCACTGCGGCCGATGAGCATGAAGTAGCGTTCCATGCGGCGGATGTTGAAATCCGGCCCTGCATCGGTGACGACGGCGACGAGATCAATATTCGCGCCGATGACCTGAGCTTGAGAGCTGTTTCCCGGCATTTTCCGAGAAAAACACGTGCGCCGGGGCAGCGTGGCGCGGATGACCGACGGCTGGTTTTCATCGCCCAACTCGACCATGACCCAATCGCCGACGGCGGGCAAATCCGCATCGCAGGCCGCTTCGTGCCAAACGCGGCCGCAGAGAATGACGTCGATTTCGTCGCCATCTCCGAGGAATGCGCCGTAGTTGATCACCGTTTCCCGGATCAACCGCGCGGGAACCCAGCCCTTTCCGCGATACGCCGCAGAGGCAGTTTCCAAGTCCGAGTTCCAGCCGAGTTCCTTCAAATTCATTCGTGCGGGAGGGTAGCGCACATCCGGCGCTTGTCGATTCCGTCCTGCACGTCGCTCATTTACGCTCCCGGCCCGAGGCCAGCGGCATGATTCCGTGCCCGCGCCACTCGGCGATGGAAATGATCTGGGTGTTCGGGTTGGTGGCGTCTTCGAAGGCTTTCGCATGCTCTTCGAGATTCGCATTACCGGCTTCGATGGCGTTCAGGAACGTTTTCATCGACGCTCCGGCTTCGCTAGCGACGAGATGGTTGAGATTTTTCAGATCGCCTTCCCCATCGCCGGCTTTCTGCTGCAGGTCCTTGAGCTCCTCCACGGATTTCAAATTATCCTGGCCGAGCATCGTCGTTTCCAAACCGATTTTCGATTCGCCGTCCTTGTCCGCATCGAAGGCCAGATAGCAGTGGCCCGGGACCATGACGAGATAGGCGTGCAGGCCGATTTTCGTCAGGATCGAGGCCATCAGCACGGAACCGTCCACGCAGTTCGCCTGTTTCGCATCGATGGTTTCATCGACGAAACGCACCACCTGGCTGACGACGGTTTTCGAGGGAACCGTCGTGGAAACATCGCTATACTTGATGCCGCGCCGTTGGAGAACCTGCCAGATAGCGAAGACCTGTTTGAGCACGTCCTCTTCCTCGCCACTCTGATAGCCGCTGAAATTATCGATCAGTGGTTCGCCCTCGGCATCCTTGGCGGTGCCGAGTGCTTCCTTCAGCAAGCCATCGATCCATGGGTGGTTCTCGTTCACGTAAGAGGCGAAGCACCACGAAATATCATCGATGTCTTCGGCCTTGTCGCCATCGCCACGGATGACGAAAAACGGACAATCGTTCATCGAGCGCATGACCAGGGTTTCATCCTGTTCGGGCAGTTCCTTGCCATCGATGGTGACCTTGATCGTTAGATTCACCGGCTTCTGTTCCCGGATTTTCCGCAGGGAATCAAAATCCCAAACGCCTTTCGGCATCACTTCGATCTCGCCGCCGATCGGCTCGCCTTCCGCGTCCACGGCCTTGCCGACGAAGTGGGACGGCTTCATCCAGCCATCGCCGGTCATCTCCACCTTGATTTCGGCGCCCTTCGGCACGTCCGAAAGCGTCACGCCGATCCAACCGTTGGTGTCACCGAGCGTGGGGGTTTCCTCCTCCTTCTCGTCGTCGGCGTTGTCGGCATCGTCAGCCTTGTCTGCGGGCTCTTCATCCGCTTCTTCCGCGTCGTCATCGAACTCGCTCCAATCCACCGTCGCCGTCGAGATGATAGCGCTCGGAAACAGATCCTTTCCCGTGTAGCTGAAGAATTCGAATGAAGGATCAGCCGCGTGGGCCGCGCTGGCGAGCAGGCAGGAGACGAAAAGCGTCGGACAGTGTTTCATAAGGGTGCCGGACACTGGCATGCCGTCGATTAACGGACAAGCCCTTGCGCCACCCTGTCACTTTTTCGCTACCAGGCGGAAGATGATCAGAACGATGATCGCGCCGAGGGTGGCGAGGAAAATGCCGCCGAGATCGAAGGATTCGATTTTCCCGTATCCCGCCAAGGTGGCGACATATCCGCCGACCACGGCACCGACGACCCCGAGAATGATGGTGATCAAACAGCCGCCGGGGTCTTTTCCGGGCATGATGAATTTCGCGAGCGCACCGGCGATGAGGCCGAGCAGAATCCAGGATAAAAAGCCCATGGTCGTGTTGGTTAGTGTTGGTGAGGATTTCCCCAGCGGACACCTTCGCTCCAGTCAAGGGCGCGGGCAAGTTGAAATCTGAGCACCCTTGAAAGTGCCCCGGGCACGCATTCGTTGCGGCGGGACGCGGCAACCGCCTTGGAACAAATCCCGTCGGTTTCAGCTTCCCGTGCCGGGGGAGCCGGATTAGAAGTGCTCTGTGGACGCCAGCATCCAGGAACGACTCGACGAATTCATCCGACGCAAAGGACTGCGCCGGACCGGTCAGCGCGAAACCATCGTGAAGGCGGCGTTTTCCAAGGACGAGCATTTCACCGCCGACGAACTCTTCGAACGCGCTCGCAAACTGGATTCGGAAACCTCGCGTGCCACGGTCTATCGCACGCTCAGCCTGCTCGTGGAAGCCGATCTGCTTCGGGAGATCGACCTCGGTGACAACCAAACCACCTACGATCCCAACTTCCTCGATAAACCCTCGCACAACCACCTCGTCTGCATCGACTGTGGCCGCGTGGTGGAGTTCGAGGACTCCCACCTCGATCTTCTCAACGACTGCGTCACCCGCCGCCTCGGCTTCAAGCCTGTCCGGCAAACGATCAAGATCGAGGCAAACTGCGAACAGCTCCGGCTGAAAGGCCGCTGCCCGAACCTCATCGCCACACGCCTAACGGGCAAGCGGTTGAGGAAAAAGCGGTGAAAAGCGGTTTTTGATTTTCGGATTGTTCTGAGACGCTGGTTCGCCATGGTAGTCGGATGGAATTTTCATCCACCGTGGCGGTCATCTTTGGAGGCCTGGCCGCATCCGCCTTGCTATCGCGCATCGCCTTCGCCGTTTCGGAAAAAATCACGCGCGCTCCCTTGCTGGATTTTTTCATCAGCCTTTTCACCTGGATACCGTGGGTGGCCGGAGGATTGCTTTCCGGCTGGATTGGAATCGTGGCGTCCCTCTGCGCGCAGTTTCTCGCGCTTCACTGCTTCTGTCTGGCGGATCGCCTGGTGCGCGGGAAAAAAGGCCGCACGCTCACCGACGCACAGAACAAACTGCTAGGCCCGGCCCGCAATCAGATCGCGCTGCTAGCGACGACTCCGGCGGTGCCGCTTTTTGCGATGGTGCGGGTGATCGAACTGCTGGTTTATCCGGTCGTCGCCTGGCTTGCGAAATTGCCGCGCTATCGGAACGGAGATTGGGTGAATCTCTCGCGCCATAAGTATGACGGACTGATCGGCTACGATCTCGTCTGGTGTTGGTATTGCGACTGGATGACGGGTCTGTGGGCGCTGGGCACTGAAATGCTGCGCAACATCGAGTCCTTCTGGTGCCCGATCCGTTTCCGCGACGACGTGAAAAACACCAACGCGATCATCGATTTCCCGGACATCGCCAAGTGGGCGCCTGCGGACGGGACCATGGAAGACGCGGTGGAAGCCTTTGAAAACCATTACGACGGCAAGCGCGAGAATAGCTGGTGGGGACATCCCGACCGCAAGGGAGACTGAGCTTCCGCGTCAATGCCCGCCGGAAAATACAAGACCGCCGCAGTGGAAACCCATTACCCCTGCGGCGGCCCTTTTTCGTTTCCGGCCGGAATAATTTGGTGCGGCGAGACGATGCGATTGAAATGACGATTGGCATGAAACGGAAAGCCGCCCGGCGAGTTCGGCGAGAACCCAGTCCGGACGGCTCGATAGAGAAAGGAAACAAATGGATCAGCTCACGCGACGACGGCGCAGCAGGCCGACCATGCCCAGTCCGCCCAGAAGCGCCACCGACGGCTCGGGAACCGCATCAAGCCGGACGTTATCGAGACTGGCCTGAATAAGGTTGGCGCCAGTTTCCGTGAATCGGGCAGCAACGTAAAGGTCGTTGCTTACGACCGCTCCTGTCGTGAACGTGACGCTGAAATCCTGAAATGTCCCGTTCGTTGTGGAAACATTCGTCGCTGTGCTGAGAACGGTTCCGGTTGACCAGATATTGGTCGCTCCGGTGGTTGCGCCGTACAGGCCGAACTCAACCGAACCGTTCACGCGGTCAAGGCGCTGCCCAACCGCGATCGTCATGGTATACTGAGTATTCGCCTGCAAGGAACCGACATTCTGAAAAATGCCGGTGAACAAACCCGAGTTGTCCTGATTGAGGTAAGCGACGTTGATTCCATTCGCACCACTCAGCGTACCGTTGCCGGCTGCGCCGGTATAGGCTCCGCCGCCGGGATTCTCGATGCCGAAATCCTCGAAGCTGGCACCGTTCTGAGTGACGTAGTTCCAGCCATTGAAAACTCCCGTGCCGGCACCGGAGTTTGTGTTAGCGACGTCGGCCAAGGTAGGGCTTTCAAAACTGTGGTTGATGATCAGCACACTTGCGGCTTGGGCGGAAATGGCTGCGGAGGCGAATGCCGTGGCGAATGCGAATTTGCTTCGTAGTTTCATGGGGGATTTGTGGGTGGTTGGTGGGGCTCCGCAAGCTGGGCGGGATTCGAACGAAGGCCGATCAGGAGTCCGGCATCCGATGGGCACCCTTCACGGAAGATAGTCGTGAACTAAGCCGTTTTTGGCCGAATTCCGCAATAGACCCGATCGGGCCTATCAATGACGACTCCACGCGGTCATTCCGGCCAACATCCTTGGCTCCGCAGGCGAGATCACCTATTTCCGAGAAACTTCGCTACCGCTTCCGGTCCGGATTTCACCTGAAGCTTGCGGTAGATGCCGCGGAGCCGGTTGTGAATGGTGTGCGGGCTGAGATTCAGGCGGTCGGCGATTTCCTTGTAGGCAAGGCCCTTGGCCAGTAATTCGAGAATCTCCCGCTCCCTCGCGGCAAGCGTGCTCGCGGCCGGGCCGTCGGGCCGGTGGAAATGCGATACCACCCGTCTTGCAATCTCCATCGACATTGGCGAGCCACCCCGCATCGTTTCCTGAATGGCTCGGACGAGTTCCTCCGGCGCGGATCGTTTCAACAGGTAGCCGCAGGCACCGGACCGCAGCGCGTCGAAGATCAGCTCGGTGTCATCGTAGGTGGTGAGCATGATGAACTCCGTTTCCGGCAGAGCGCGTTTGAGTGCCGTGACGCACTCGATGCCGTTTTTTCCGGGGAGATTGATGTCCATCAGGACCACATCGGGCCGGAGCGTGGGAATCCGCTCCACGGCTTCGATGCCATCACCACAGACGCCGATGCACTCGATGCCCGGAGCGAGGCCAAGCAATTTCGCAAACGTTTCCCTCGTCGCACGGTGATCCTCGACCAGGCAGACGCGGATGGTTTCCGGCAGCGGACGTTGGGTATCGATCGGTTCCATCTGTTCGGGCATCATCGTTCCTGGTTCAATCTTTGTAAACTTCATCCGAGCGGGGACCGGCCGATAGAGGCAGACGCAACACCACCCGCGCACCGTTCGGGACGGATGTTTCAAAGTCGATGCCGCCGCCGAGCGCCGCCATCCGCTCGCGCATGTTCACCAGTCCGTTAGAGCCCGCCCGCACGGGATCCGGAGAAAAACCCGCACCATCGTCCTCGACGACCACCTTCAGTTCTCCCCGGTCGATGGTGATGAGGAGGTGGACCTTTGTGCCGCGCGAGTGCTTCACCGCATTGTGGAGGGCCTCCTTGACCGCCAGCAGAAGGTGGTGCCGCGTGTCAGCCGCAAGCGGAAGGTCGGGAACCTCGTCCGGCAGATCCACTTCGCATTTCAAACCGGAGGTCGAAAGGAGGCGCAGCGCCAGTTTGCCGAGGTATTCGATGGTTCCCGCCAAACTGTCATACCGAGGGTTCACCGCCCACACAATCTCATCGAGGACGTCCACCGTCTCCCGCGCGGTTTTTGAAATCTCTTTAAGATGGCCTCCGGTGGCGGCGGGATCATCTAGCAGCGCAAGACGGCTGGTGGACGCAATATGTGTTAAATTGGCACCGACATCGTCATGCATGTCGCGGGCGATTCGCGTGCGTTCGCGTTCGACGGCACGTTGTTGTCTCAGACGGCGGAACTTTGCCCGGGCTCTCAGCATGACGATGCTCCAGACTGCGGCCACCAGCGCGAGGATCACCGCCATCTTGAAATAGATCGTCTGCCACCACGCCGGCCGCACGGTAAAGTCCATCGGCGCGGTGCCTGGCAGCCATGGCCCGCTCCCCACGGCGGCCGCGACTTCGAGATGGTATTGCCCCGGAGCCAGCCCGACGAACGCCGCCTCCCGATCCGCTCCCACGATGTTCCAATCTCCGTCGTGCCCATCTGCCAGACGATATCGAAAGCGGACCTGCTCGGGAGTAACCAACTCCGGCAACGTGTAGCGAATCCGTAGCAGCCCCGGCTTGGGCGGCAGCTCCAGCGCACCCGTCCCGTCCGAGCGCTCGGATTTGTTATCCAGCCGGGCACCTTCGATGATCACGCTGCGTGCCCCCCCTCGCAACGGGAGCGGAGCCGGGCGGACTTCCAGCGCGCCGCCGTTCGTTGCGAACCACAGATGTCCGTCGGGCGTCTTCGTAACTCCGTTCGCTCCGCCAATCATGAATTCGAGGTTCGGGAGGCCTTCGTTGAACCCATGTCGCTTCGCTGCGATTTCCGGTTCCTCGCCTCTCAGCCTTCGCTCGATTTCCCGCCGGGATGTGCTGAAAAGTCCCTGAGCGGTGCCAAACCAAAACTCATCATCCGGGGAAGCTCCTTGGATTTTCCCGTTTCCTGCGGATTGGATGAAAAGCGAGCGGATCTCCGCAAGCGGCAGGGCAGGGTCGGCGGGGAGGCGTGTCGCCACACCATTCCGCCAGCAATACAAACCTCCCAATAAGGTACCAAGCCAGACGTGATCGCCCTCCGGCAGAATGAACCTGACCTCCCAATCCCGCTCGGAATCCGGCAGCCCCACCGTTGTCACGCGACCCTCGTCGGAAAAGAAGACCCTGCCGTCCCGCGTGCCGAACCAGATGCGCCCGGCGCCATCCCGCGCCAGCGACCTAACATCAACAGCCCCGATATCCTTCGATAGCGACTCATAGCGGTTAGCCCCGCGATGAAGGACGCCATCTCGATCCGTGGCGATCCACAGGCCGCCCTCACCGTCCGACAGCAGCGCCAAAACATCCGCCTGCAGGGGTTCCCGGGTGAAAACGCCTCCATTCCACCGAATCAACCCTGCGGATGTCCCGATCCACACATTCCCCGAGGCATCGGCATGCACCACCCGCGCATGGTCCTGTGGTTTCCAGTCCGCGAGAATCCCGAATGAGGCTCCAGGACTATTCGGTTTCATGGCTGGCATGCCACGTTGGTCCACCGTCCATATCCGTCCTTCCGCGTCCGCGCAGATCGATGCCAGGCCCGGATCTTCCGCCTCCGGATGGGGCTTGTGCATGAAAAACCGTCGCTGCGTCAACCGGTTCAGCCCCCCTCCCCAAGTGCCGACCCAAAGAGTTCCCTCGTCATCTTCCGCCAAGGCCGAAATGTGGGCAAGGGAAGTGGTTACCTTGACCAGAGCCCCGTCGCGGAAGCGGAACAAGCCGGACGACGACGTACCGAGCCAAAGATTGCCGTCCCGATCTTCGAGGATCTGGGTGACGGATGTGTCCGCTAGGGGAACCTCAAGGTCGGCCGCCAGAGATTTCGCGCCGCTGTCAGCATACGTGTAGAGTTTCGTCCCACTCATCGCCCACACCCCGCCGGCACCTCGATGCGCGATTCGTTTTCCACCCGATCCAGCCGCGTCAACGGCGGTGAAAGCGGCCCCGTCAAACCTGGCGAGTGCCTCATCGGTACAAGACCAGACGGTTCCACCCGCTGACGAACAGACAGAAACCCGTGACCCGGAAGGAACGCCTTCCGCAGTTGTGAAACGGGTGAGCACTCCGTCTTTTGATCGGAAAACCTTTGCTTCGTGGCCGGACCCAAACCAGACGCCTCCCGTGGCATCCTCCGCGAACGAAGTGGACCAAGATGCGCTCGTCGGCCGCGGCTGCACCGGCAGGACCGACCGCACGGGGCCGTGGCGATCCCACCGGGCCATTCCGCCTTGATCCAATCCCAGCCAGAGCGAGCGGTCCCTTGCTGCAAAAACCGGTGAAACCCAAGGCGATGGCAACCCGGGCAACTCGCCCTTGCCCATCAACTGAAATCGCACCCCGTCAAATCGCACCAATCCGCTGTAAGTGGTGAACCAGAGGTAGCCATCGTCGGTTCTGGCAATGCTGCTAACATGATGGTCCGGCATTCCATCCTCCAGCTCCCACACCCGCAGCACGTAGTCATTCGAAACCGGCACCCCTCCTTCGGCGCGGACATGCGTCAAGGCCCCGGCCACCCAAAACAGGCACGCCAAGACAATGACAGCAAAGCGATTTGCCGAACGCGGGTTTGAGAAACGATTCGTCAAGATGCCGTATCCTCGCCCCGAGGCAGGGTGTGAGGCAAGCCCACAGGATAGGCCCGAAAGGGTCCATTGCTTCAGGCGAGCGAATCCGGAAGGCACCGACCGCGCCCTGCATCGCTGACCCTCCGCTCCGCCAATGGGCGGAAGAATCCGTGATCGAAACCGACCACAAACGCTTCGTTGCCGAAGAAGAAACCCTCGTGGGCATCCACGAGGGAAACT
>JBDSZP010000092.1:0-11764 GCA_039925065.1 Luteolibacter sp. | reverse complement strand
GTTTCTTTTTATCCCGGTGAATCTAGCGAAAACCCGCCAATATTGAATAATCTAGGACTGGTGCCATTTACTCGCGAATGCTCTCGGCGTATGGGTTCGAAGTGACCCGGCTGCTCTACAAATGGCTGAACCGCCGCAGCCAGCGGCGTTCGATGACATGGACGCAGTTCACCGCCCGTCAACCGGGCTGGAAGTTGCCACCGCCGCGCATCGTGGAAACACGGAGCGCTTCCGCATTGCAAGCCGCCGTCAAATCTGTATGATCCGAAACAAAGACACAAACCAACGACCGACGTCTCACTGGCTGCGCGTCCATCCGAGGAGCCCGGTGCGGTAATTCCGCACGCCGGGATCTGCGAGGGGGGCACCGGGTAACCGGCGTCCCTACCTCAATCTTCAAAAAATGAATCGTGCACTCCGCCTGATCACAACGATCTTCAAGAGCCAAATTTTGTGGTTTACCGTCGGGGTGGCGTTGTTGCCATCGTTGAAATACCTGGGGCGATACACCAGACAACCCACTGCATTCGAATCGATGGGCTGGGTTTCACATTACCAAGAGACCAAGCACTTTTCGACCGTACTTCCAGACTTTTCCTATAGTTTGCAATTCCCTGGTGATCGCGAGAAGTTCGAGAACTTCATCAAGCGGATGAACCTACAAGGGTACAAAGTCTCTAATGACGAATACAAGAAAGATTCTAATGAAGGCGGAAGCCGAGCAACCTTCTCGCCCGACAAAAAGGGATTTGAGATCGAGTTCACCGCATATCAAACATAAGATGGAAGAGCATTTCACACTCAAGAAATCCATTTACCTAGTAGCTCATGGCGTGGAGATCGATCTCCACAATAACTGTGACTTCGTAGGGCTCGACTACTCTATAGCCAATCGCGTGCTAATCCTACGATGGCTACACTGGGTTACCCGAGATTCTTCGGACGAAATTGAACTGGAGTATCGAGACGTTCGGCGGTTCGAGTTTCGGCCGCGTGATCCCGAGATGCCCTTTACTGAGGACGATTGTCTCTGGGACGCTGGTTACTGGCGTGATGCTGGTTGGCCAGACGGCGTTTCATCCGGTTGCTTGGAGAGTGGCGTGTTTTCCTCGGATGCCGATCCTGAAGAGGACTGGTTCCGTGCCTTTCAGTTTCATTCTGGGGCTGTTGTGGTTGTCGGGGCTGTTGAGGCACACGCAAAAATCAGATCTGCTAGCAAGTCGTGGTAGGCAACCGCGGTGACGACTCTAGTTCGCTTCGCTCTGGACAGTCCGGCGCGCGGTTGCCTACGCCCAGACGTCCGCTTCAAGTATTAGGAGCGGCTGCCAGCCATCGAGTTGCCAGCAGGGCGAAGCCCATGCAGTCGTTCGATCTTGGTGAAGGGGAAAAATGCGACGGACATGGCGCTCGTGATCGATGCGATTGACATCCTTTACACGAAAAACGTGACGACCTTCTGCCTGGTCTCCTCCGATTGTGATTTTACGCCCTGATCCAACGGCTGCGGGCGGACGGCAAGCAGGTCTTCGGTTTCGGCGCACAGAATACGCCCGAGCCGTTCATCGCGAGCTGCACGCGTTTTCTCTATCTGGACGAAAAAGCGAAAGCCGCCGAGCCGGAAAAGATCGGGAAGGTGAGCGGTGGAGACGTGAATGGGGCTGGCTATCTGAAAAAAACCGTCAATCTGAAGGGCAATGCGAAGCTGATGAAAACCTTGCGTAGTGCGGTACAGGCCTCGGCGGATGACGATGGTTGGGCACGGCTGGGTCCGGTGGGCTCGCGCATTACCAACGAGGGTCGGTTTGATCCCAGGACCTATGGCTTTAAAAAACTGGCGGATCTTTTTGCCGCCATCGATCTGTTCGAAGTGAAGAGGGAGAAGACGGACAATCACACCGTGATTACGAAAATGACGGCGGAGGGGTAGAAGTGCCGTGAGCAGTGATCCGGCAGCAAATTGCTTGCAAGCGAGCGGATCTGCGGTTCCATGGTGAAATGGATCAGGGCTATACTTCGATCGGCGCAGTAGAGTTGAAACGTCTGCTGGAGGGACAGCGACCGCCGGTGCTGGTGGACGTAAGGCTGGAAGAGGATTGCAAATGCTGTCGTCTGCCAGGTGCGCTGAATAACTGTGTGTATGAAGTGGTATTCCTGAACCGAATGCCTGAAGTCGCACCGGATCCTGCGTTTCCCGTCTGTGTCTATGGCTCGGGACCGGACAGCTTTGAAAGCCGGATGGCCGCGGAAAAATTATGCCGCCACGGCTATGCGGAAGTCTATGAATTCCGCGACGGCATCAGCGGATGGAAGGCTGCCGGATTTCCGGTGCAGGAGATTCAGCCCGAAGCTCCGGCGGCTCTTGGAATTGCGGATGGGACGCATGCCGTCGATTTGAAGGAGAGCCGCATTCATTGGTTCGGACGAAACCTACTCAACCAGCACGAAGGCTTGATCGGGCTGAAATCAGGATCGCTGGTGACGGAATCGGGAAAGCTCGTCGGCGGCCGGTTCACGTTGGACATGCGGACGATCACCAACACCGATCTTGCCGGCACTCCGCTGCACGACGTGCTGATCCGGCATCTGATGGATCACGACTTCTTCGACGTGGAGAAATTTCCCGAAGCCACGGTCGAGATATCAAGCGTTGCCGCTCTGCCGGACGCGACTCCCGGCTCGCCGAATCTGGAAATCACCGCGGTTCTGACCCTCAAAGGAGTTTCCGGACCTGTCGTGTTCAAATCCTGCGCGGGCGTCACGGCGGATGGCAAATTGGGCGCTCAGGCGACGCTGGCCTTCGACCGGACACGGTGGAATGTGATCTACGGCTCGGGGAAATTCTTCCTCCATCTCGGCGGGCATCTGGTGAACGACCTGATCGAGCTTCAGTTGCGGATTGTTAGCGAATGAAGGCTGCGAGCTACCGAGTTCCAGTTGGCTCGTTTGCGAATTGAAGAATTTGGCCACGGAGGCGGGGAGCGAAGATGGAGGGAAGAGAGTTTTAGTTTCAGAAACCAAACCTGTGAGGAATCTCAACTCTTCTCCGTGACCTCCCTCTTCTCTCCGTGCCTCCGTGGTGAAAGTCCTGAGAGGACACGGAAACACCGCCACATGAAGGACGCAGGTGCGTTTGGATCATGCGGCGGCGTCCTGACGAATACCCGTGAAATTTACTTTTTCTCGGCGTCCACTTTGGCCTTCTCGGCTTCAGCGCGGGCGTCGGCTTTTTTCTTATCCGCATCGAGCTGGGCCTGCATCGCCTTCTTGTTGGCTTCGATGTTCGCCTTGTCGACCGTGGCGTTGATGTCGGCTTGTTTGGTCGCCTCCTTGGCAGCGGCGTCAACCTCGTCCTTGCGGTCGTTGATGGCGTCTTTAGTGGCTTCCTTGTTATCATCGATCGCTGCCTTTTCTTTGTTGCAACCTACCGAGAAAAGGAGAGGGAATGCGAGAATGATGAGTTTTGCGTGTTTCATATTATTGTTCTGTTGGGTTGGGTGAGAGTGGTGAAGGGGATTTTCGGAAAGCCTTTTGGAGATCTAGTGGGGAGCGGTACCCGGCTCCGTTCCAGGGACGGGTGGGACCGCGTTGAGACCGGGTTGGGCATCTTTGGAAATGCCGATGACGCCGGCACCAATGCGGTTTCCCGCATTGCCGCTGGGTTGGCCTCCGTCGTCCTGCTTTTCGTGGACGATCACGGCTCTGCCAAGAATGCCGTTTTTTCCAGCGCCGAGTGTGACGTTCTGGACGGTGATCACTTGTGTGGCATTGCCATCGGCATCGGCCTGGAGATTGCCGAGATCACCCGCATGGCGCTGGGGCTGATCCGGCAGCGCGTGGGCGTGGCCCTCGGGATTGAAATGCCCTCCGGCGCTGGTGGCATCCTCGCTGCCGAGATCGCCGAACTCGTGGATGTGGAAGGCATGGGTGGAATTGGGAGTGAGCCCTCCAATTTTCGCGGTGACGCGCACCCCTGTCGCAGTGGTTTCAAAAACGACGCTGCCGTGGACGTTGCTTTTTCCCACGGGATTGATGATTGCGATGAGCTTGCCGATTTCCATTCCGGCGGCGCTTCGCTCACCGGGAGTGGGGACGTCGGGCACGGGATCGGTCCCACGAGAGCCGGTGACCTCCGCGACGGCTGCAGGAGAAAGGGCGAGAAAGAGGGCTGCCGCGAGCCGGGGGAGCGATCGTGATTTCATGGTTCGGGTTTGGTGAATGAGTTTCGGATCTGAATGCCGACTCCTCTGTCATCGCAGGTGGCATGCCATCAGTTATCGTTGGCATTACAGGGAGTTTGGCCGAATGGCTTCTTGGTAGTGATGCTGATCGCAATCCGAAGCGTGTATTTTGCCCGATTCCGAAAAAAGAGCCGGACGGAAATACCGCCGGCTCCGGATGCCGTGGTCGAGGACCACCGCGCAGGAGAAACAGATCGCTCCATTTCTCCGCATTTCAGATTCAGTGGATGGCTGCCACGTTGATGCCGGTGGTGAAGATACCGCCGGTGGCAATTTTGGTAATGACGTCATCGGCATGTCCTTCTTCCTGCAGGGTTTCGTCCAGCAGATCGACGGCGTTGTCGAAGCCGAGGACTTTGGCGAATGCCTTGGTGGCACCGTATGCGGCGATCTCATAGTGTTCGACGCGGTTGGCGGATGCGATGAGCACAGCGTCCCGGACCTCGCCACGGGTGGTGCAACTGATGTGTTTCCTCGCTTCGTTGATCAGGCCGCGCATGGCTTCGCATTCTTCGCCTTCGCGGGTGATGCCATGATCGGAGAAGAGCTGGTCGAGGCGAGCAACGTGCTCTCTGGTTTCCGCAAGGTGGGTGGCGAAGGCTTCGCGCAATTCATCATTCGAGGCGTTCGACGCCATTTCCGGCAGAGCTTCCACCAACTGGGTTTCTGCGCTGTAGAGATCGCGGAGTTGGTCATAATACAGTTCTTCAAGGTTTTCGATGGTCTTCATGATTCAATGTTTTTTGAGTTGTGATAGGGCGTTCCCGGCAGGGTTGGCCCGGTCGCCGGAGTCATCTCTTTCGCAATTGCCGTGCCAGCGGGTGTGGAGGCTTGCGTTCAGCGGGTTGCGGACGCGGTGGGTGGGAATCGCAGCCGGAATCGTTGCGCGATGCAATCCACGCCGTGCGAAAGGCATTCGCGCCGACAAGGAAGCCAACGACTTGCCCCTCAATCTATCGATGTCCTCGAAAACGATCGTCAAATCGAACGACCATTCCACCACACCGGTATAGACCGAGGGCACTCGTATCACCCCGTGTGGGCGGCCTCGCAACCGCCTCTTCCTAAGGTTACGGTGCGGATTCGAAAGTTAGAAATCGCGGACGTGGAGATCTATGGCAGCAAGCGATGCCGCTCTTCTGTTCATTAATCGGAGATTTGCTCAAAGCGCTCCCGCGATTTTCTCGAGACCTTCCAGCACCCGGGCATGCGGGCAGCCGAAGTTGAAGCGGATCCAGCCGGGCCAGCCGAAGTAGGTGCCGTCGGATAGAAACAGCCCTGCCTTCTTCTCGAAATGCAGCGCCGGGTTTTCCACGCCCATCGAACGGGCGTCGATCCATGCGAGATAGGTGGCTTCGCCGGGAGCGACTGATAGGCCGGGGCAGCGGGTGCTGATGAAATCCACGAGGGTATCGCGATTGGTTTTCAAATAACTGACAAGCTCTCTTCTCCAGGGCTCTCCATGACGATAGGCGGCTTCGGCGGCGTAGTAGGAAAGCGCGTTGATCTCGGAAAGCGTGTGGCCGCGTGCGGCGGTAAAGCGGCGGCGGAGGGTGTCATCCGGAATCACGGCAAAGGCATAACCAAGGCCGGCGATGTTCCATGTCTTGCTCGGTGAAAGCAGCGTGATGCTGCGCGTTGCGAGATTTTCCGGCAGGTTCAGCGCGGAGAAATGGGGCGTGGCGGTTTCATCGAAAATCAGATCGCAGTGGATCTCATCCGAGACGAGCACCAGATCATGCGTCTCGCAGAATTCGGCGAGTTTGGTGATTTCCGCAGCAGAGAAGACACGGCCTAGCGGATTCTGCGGATTGCAGAGGAGGAAAACCTTCGTCTCCGGAGTCACGGCCTTTTCCATAGCCTCCCAATCGAACGACCATTGGCCATCGACCGATGCATGATCGACCTTAATGAGCGAGACATGCGCATCGTGATGCACCCCGATGAAGGGCGGATAGACCGGCGTGCAGGTCATCACCGCATCGCCCGCCTTGCAATAGGCGCGGGCGGCCAATGAAAGCGCGGGCACCAGTCCGCCCAAATGGACGATATGATCGAGCGGGACGGACGCTCCCCGGCGGTCGTGCAGGTAGGCGAGGACGGCTTCATTCAGGCCCTCGTGCGGCTGGGCGTAGCCAAATACTCCGTGGTTCACGCGCTGGTGCAGCGCCTCCAAAATCGGTGGCGCGGAGACGAAATCCATGTCCGCGACCCAGAAAGGATCGAGCTCCGGCCGGCGGTCATACTTGATGCAGCCGGTTCCACGGCGGGTGATGGGAGTGTCGAAATCGAAATTCATCGCGCGGACTTCTCGCTGTTGGTTGGGAAAGTTTCAAGCCTGACCTTGGATGTCGTTCACATCGGGCGTCCGGATTTGAGACGATTGGGCTTTGACATCGGGCTTCGTTCGGTTAGTCAGGATGAATGTGGAAGGTTGCCACGCTATTTTTTGGTTCCGTGATTGCCGGTTTCACTTTGGTGAGGATTCGGCAGCCGGAGCCGCCGATTGCGGTAGTTTCCACACAAGACCTGTCACCAAGGCGGACGCGACGTCCACAACAATGGCAGGCGGATGATTTCCTGCGTTGGGTGAAACGTCCCAGCGGGCCATCGGGGATGGAGCCGGCCGCGGTGGAGAATAACTTCAGTGATTGGACGGAGGACGATCTCCATGCGGCGCTCGATGAGGGGCTATCGAACCCGGGGTCGGTTTTTCCCTCCGGCCCTGCCAATGAAGTGATGGAGCAACTGCTGGCAGAATGGATAAGGCGCGATCCGGACACTGCGGTGGCCTGGTTCGAGGCAATTCCATCAGACTCCCGGAAGATAGCCATGGCGGCGATGCTCGCTAGATCGTGGCCCAAGGAGCGCGCCGAAGAAGGGCTCGACTATGTTTTCAAGCATCATGACACCTTCAAAACGAAAAACTTGATCTGTTATAGCCCAATCATGGTTTCCGCAATGGATGCTGCGGCGCTGCGAGGCCCTGCGGCAATCGATGCGATGCTTGTAAAACTTCGCGAGAATCACCTGGGGACCCGATATGGCAGTGGCTGGCAGTTTCCCCAGGGCTTTGATTTTGCCGCACTGGCCGAACTTCCCGAGGCCTCGCGGATTCTAGGAAAGGGAGATGCCTTCTATGCCGAAGCTTGGTTCAAGCAGGATCGGAATGAGGCTTTCGAGTATCTGATGGGGGGGAACGAAGCGCGGGGTGGCGATCTGACGAACTCACTCTATCTTTATGCCTGCCAGCTTCCGGATAACTCCGGTTCCGGGACGACGGCGGAAAGACTGAATTGGCTGGCAGGAAAACTGGATGAATTTGATCCGGTGACGCGGCGCCAGGTGGCTTTGCATAGTGTGGATGTGATGGATACGGCACCGGCTGAACTTGCCCGATTTGCTGCGGCTTTGACCGATCCGGAGGATCGCCAGGCGGTGAATGCCGCGGCTGTGAACAAGTTGATGAAGGGAGGAATCGAGCCGACATTGTCATTTTTGGACGCCGTCAGCGATACCGGGCAACGCCTTGATCTTTTAGAAAACGCGACCGTGGACATGTATCGCACCAAGTTTTTTGTGCCGGGACAGCAAGCCCTGCTCAGGGAAAGGCTGGCAGCATGGAATACACCTGTAGAGCGCATCGAGGCAATCGTAAGGCACTTGAAGGAGGCGCAGCGATGAGATCTGAATCCCGCATGGACTGGTGGTTGCTTGCGATCCTGACGGGCCTGCTGGTCGGTGGATGGATAGGAAAGAGCAACCGTTCGCAATCAAAGCCGTTGGCTGCGAATGTGCCGCCGCGCACTGTCTCCAAGGTTCGTGCGGCGACGGCGAAACCGGATGGGGGCAAACGCGATTTCTCCTCACTCATCAACCGCTGTCAGCAAACCCACGGCATCCCGGACGCTGGATTCGATTCACTTGGCAGAGCAAGCAGCGGGGAATTGAAGGAACTGTTATCCAATCTTGCTGGGCTGAATATCGTCCGTCGCGATTGGACCGCCTATCAAAAGAACTTCAAGGCGATGAATGCCATTGCCCATGAGCTCTATCTGCGCGAGGGAACGGAATGTCTCAAGTGGGCGGAGTCCACCGGAACGGAAACCATCCATTATCTCATGCTCTGCGAATTGGCACTCCAGGATCCCGTCATGATGAATGATAGATTGGGCGACTTCTGGATGAAGTTCGGAACACCAGCGAACGGGATGATTTCCGCCGCCGGTGCCGGCGCGGCCATGAGAGGCGCGGCCGATTTGCTCGCTGTGGAAAAACTCTTCGGCCCTTCCCTTCCGTGGGACATCGGAGGTTTTGCCGAAGGATTCGATTTTCATTCCTATCTGACCAAGACGGAGTCCATGTATGGGCTCAAGGACGGTTTCCGCTATTGGGCAGCGCTGGATCCCGATGCTGCGGGCAAACTTCTGAGGGAAGAACCCGGAAAGGCCAACGGATTCTGGTATGAGGCATTTGGCGCGGCCTTCCGGGGACGCGCCGAGGTAGCTGGAGATGCGGAGGCCGCACATTGGATGGGTGGCGTTCTCATGAATCTATCGGAAAAATCCAGAGATCAGGCGGTTTTTGAAATGCTCTGCGGAAATGCGTTGGAAGATAGAGCTGTCAACGCCTTGATTGCGGCGCTGCCCACGGATCGGGATCGCATTACCCTCGTCTCCGGATTCCTTGTCTTGAATCGCGAAGAAGAATCGGCCCTGCGTTCGCTCACCGCTTTGAATTCGGAAACCCTCCAGAGCCAAGCTCTATCCACTTGGCTGCAAAGCCGCCCCGCCAAAATTCGCGGGCAACTGAAGGACAGCTTGGAAACCAAAATGGAAAAACTGAACTTTCCTCCTGCGAGGCGGGACGAACTTCGGGCGCTCATCCCATCCGATGAATGAGCGCATCCGGCCTCGGTGGATTTTTCGTGTGCGTTCCTGCCCATCGTGGTTTCCATTCCGGGCACAAGATGAGCCTTTTCCGGAATCCATGGCCGCATGACGCGCACCGCTTCGCCGATATCCTGCGCTGGAAGTTGAAACTCGGCCCGCAGGAAATTCCGGAAATCCCGGATGCACCCGACGAGCCCGCTCTTTGGCGCGCGGTTTCGCGGCAGGAAATCGAGGTGCCGCCCGTGGTGGGCTGGCGGGTGACGTGGCTGGGCCATGCGTCGTTTCTCCTGCAGGGCGGCGGTGGCTCGTTCCTGATCGATCCAATTTTCTCGGATCATTGTGCTCCCGTGCCGGTTCCGAGCATGCGCCGAAAGGTGCCGCCGCCGTGTGCGTTGGTGGATCTTCCGGAGATCAATGCGATCCTTCTAACGCACAGTCACTACGATCACCTCGATCTGGAAACGCTGCGGGCGCTGGGGAAGGACACCCCCATCGTCATCTCGGAAGGTCATGCGGAGTGGCTGGGTCGCAAGGGATTCAGAAACGTGCGCGAATTGCCATGGCATGCGACTGCGGAAATTTTCCCCGGCATCCAAGTCACCGCCACTCCGGCACAACATTTCACCGCACGCACTCCATTTGATAGAAATCGCGGCCATTGGTGCGGCTTCCTGATCGAAGGCGCGGACTGCAAGCTCTGGCATGCTGGAGACAGCGGGTATTGTGAGGCTTTTCAGGAAATCGGCGAACGTTATGGACCGATCGATTTCGGCATGATCCCGATCGGTGCTTACAATCCGCGCCGGGTGATGAAGGCGATGCACATGAATCCGGAAGAGGCGGTCATGGCATTTCAGGAAACCCGCTGCCGCCGAGCCGTCGCGATGCACTGGGGAACGTTTGCACTAACGGACGAGCCGATGCGCGAACCGGTATTGCGGCTTGAGCGTGAATTAAAAAAGAAGACCCTCGCGGCGGATCGGTTCACTGCCGGGAGGGTCGGAGAAATCTGGGAAGTGCTGCCGTCTGTTATTTGAGATAGCCATCCACCGCTTCGGTGTCCGGTGCCCAGTATTTGATGGATGTCACCTTGCCGTCCGTCAGGGCGAGCACGGTCACCTTGCTCGCCTGTTGGGGGAAGTGGGCGATGAGCGCCGCATCGTCAGCGAGGATGATGCGATGGTTGTATTTCTTCATCTTCGGCATTGCAAACATGCGGCCGATGCCGGGCATGCCGAAAATGTTAGCCATATAGACAGCCTTCTTGCCGGGGAGGTATTCCTTGCCCAGCGCGGTGAGGGCGGTGTTCGCCTTTTTGCCGGTTTCCATGTCGTGGCTGATGAGTAGGAAGCTCGTTTCCGCAGGTTTGAAGGTGAAGGCATTCTCGAATTGATCCTTCGCCTGGAACGATTCCACGCGCTGGCCTTTTTCATAAGGTGCTGAGAGTGCGGAGGAAATGCCGAGGACGCAGGCGGCGAGAGTGAGGCTGATTTGTTTGAAGAGACGTGATTTCATTTTGGGGAACTACTGATCGGGGATTAGTAACAATACGTTTGGAAAACAAGCAAAAGGTTGCGGCGTGTCGCTGTGTAAGCGAGATTCCAAACACATCACCATGAATATTTCGACCCTCTTTTCCGCAGCCGGTGCCATGATCTGCATGTCAACCATCGCCCGTTCCGCGAGCCTCGACGTGGACAATGACCGCAGCCGTATCCAGGTGGATGCTAAGGCGACAGGACACACATTTGCAGGGGATCTTCAGAAATATTCGCTCACGGCCACAGGTGATCCTGCCACGAGCGCGCCGACTTCACTCAAGCTGTCCTGGGATTTCAACGACCTGAAAACCGCGGACGCCAAGCGCGACAAGGCGATGATCGATTGGCTCGGCGGCGGGAAACCGAAGGGTTCGTTCGAGTTCGTGAAATCATGGGACGAAAAAACCGGCGGTGGAAACGCCCAGGGTAATCTAACCATCAACGGGGTTTCCAAAATGGTCTCGTTTCCCTATACCGTGAAAAAAGAAGGCGAATGGCTGACCGTGGATGGCAGGGTCTCGATGGACTATCAGAATTTCAAGCTGCCGATCATCAGCACGATGGCACTCATCACGGTGGATCCGAAACTGGTCATCCGCTTCCATGTGGTGGGCAAGGTCAGGTGATCCCATGTTACGGCTGAAGTTATGAAAATCGAATCATGGCGGCGCGCTCATGCGATCTTGGGAGACTGCTTTTCCAACGGAATGGGGAACTTCCAAAACGCGGAGCCACGGATGGCGGCTGCCCTGCAGGACATTCTCGCCCGGCCCGGATCGCTGGTGCGGGCGGCAACGGCGTACATGTTAGCTGTGGAAATGGGCGTGCCCGAGGACGGCGCAAGAGCGCTCGGATGTGGCGTCGAATACCTGCACACCGCATCGCTGGTTTTCGATGATCTTCCGGCGATGGATGACGCGCGGATGCGGCGTGGTGCCGCTTGTGTGCATGTCGTCCACGGTGAGGGTCTGGCGATGTTAGCCGCACTGGCGATGATCAACCGGGCCTACACCATGTTGTGGCAGGGTATTTCCCATGCGGATCCGCAGCGACGTGCGTCTGCTGGCGCGTGGATCGACGGTCGCCTCGGCAT
>JBDSZP010000091.1:0-28856 GCA_039925065.1 Luteolibacter sp. | reverse complement strand
CGCCGCCGCCGCCGCCGCCACCGCCAAGAAACAAGGCGACGGACATCCCGGGGTCCACGGTGTTCGATAATCAATCGACCATCGACACCGCGTCCTCGGTCAATGCCTACAACAGCACCGCTGGTGGGGTCGGGGCGTTGGCAGGGACCAACTACATTCCTGGGACGGATGATGCTTTCGGCCAATACATGTATAACGATCCGAAAACGTTTCCCGGCCTCGACGCCGTGCTGGCGGGAGCGGACTCATGGTTTGTCCTGAAAACCGATGAAATTTACATCGCCGGCAGCCCTGCCATCGACACCACGGTCGGTCCCCCGAACCTGATTCTGGGAGCGACGGGTAATATCACCTTTTCCGGTGCCACTCCACCCTTCAATGCCGCCTTTTCGCCGGGGGATTCATGGACCCTCGACGACACCACCCGCTCCCTCGTATTCACATCGCTTTCCGGATCGATCACCTTCGATAACTTCGATTTGTGGGGTAATGACCAGTATGTTGGTTTTTTTGCCGACGGACTGTCATCGGATGTAAACCTCTATGGAAGTGAAATTGGCCGGATCATCCTGCCGCAAGGAACGTTCCAAGCCGTCGCCGGCCGGGACATCAACGTCTCCGGAGCGGCCGTCCAAGCGAAGAAGATCGATCTATCCGCCGGTCGTAATATTGCAGTGGGATCGACCACCGTCCGAACGGCGCTTACTGCTTCTGAATCGCTCACCTTGCACGCGAAGCAAGGCGTGAAGATCTCCAACAGTTCCGAGCTGCGCAGCCTATCGGCACTGGGGAATGCGCAGTTGCTGATCGATGCGGAGAACGGAAAAGTCGAAGTGGTGCAAAACTCCACGGTGGAGGCCGATGTTGTTAACCTGGCTTCCCATCGGAGCGACGTCTCACTCATGGACTCGACGATCTCTGCGGGAACCATCAAGGCCCGGGTCTTTGATACCGGAGGAACCCTCCTGATCAGCAATGCGATCCTCGGCCATGGCACAAACGCTTCGGATTTGATCCGTCTCTATGGTGAAGGTTCGCAGGGCGTCCGTTTTGTGGGCGACACCACCCTGCAGGGCAACACGGTCCAGATCGCAGGCACCACCGTGAGCATCGATCCCGGCAGCCAGGTCCAACTGTCCAATCCCAATGGAACGACCGTTTACGCCAACTCGCACCTGTACAACAATGGCACCAACGGGAATTTCGTCGGACTTAGTAACGGATCAGCAGGGAACGGCCCCGTCAACGTAAACAAACGTCCCTACACCCAGCGCCCCGGGTATTGAGTGATCACATGATTCGCGAAATCGGGGTAGATCCGTCGCTGTTCGATACCGTCGGTGTTTGATGCCGCGATGTCCGAATTCTCGAATTCTGGCCCAGAGGGTCAATATCCCTCAGCCCAGCCCATCGGGCTGGGTCACCGTCCATCAAAAAGATCATGCGCCCCAACGGGGAGCAATACAGGGGCGCGTCGATCGACCCCCGGACCGCGACCTTTCAGGCCGCCAATGGCTTGTGCGTTTTGACCCAGGGCGTTGCCCTGGGCTGAGGGATGCAGTCCCGTTGGGCCAAAGATTTTTCATCTCGATGTTCAGGTCGGGTAGCGGCGCGTCTGGGACCGCAGCGTCCGCCGGGTCTGCCGGGTCTGCCGGGTCTGCCGGGTCTGCCGGGTTCGCCGGGTTCGCCTCTTCATCCGTTCAAGAGCTTCCACTTTTCGAATTCTGCTTGTTGCTCGGTAAGAACCATCTCAGAGCGCGAAAAATCCTCGCCAAGAAAGCGCTTAAACAGTTCGCGTTCATGATCCTCATTCCGCAATCTACCAACCACCTCAATCGTAGACTCTCCCTGAATCCGGGCGATCTCTTCCAGCCCTCGCTCAATCCGTGTGAGTATCACGATTATAACCACGAGTAGGACAATGTAGATGATTGGGAGAAGGTCCATACGACAAATTGGAATAGGGGTTTATCCACCCTGGTGATTCTTGGCAGAACGTATAGCCGTCCACGGTAGAGTGGGAAGCTCGAATTCAAACTGGAACGCTATCGGCCGGTGTTGGATGGTGTTGTAAACGGGGCTCAACTCTCTAATCGTTCTTCGCTGAGGGAGCGGTTGAAAAGAAAATGATTTGAAATTGAAAACTCTAATATTTGTTAGGCGTCCGGGTATCGAAGGTGCCGCGATCTTTCCTATCGCTTGCGCCAACACGTTCGCGAAGATGGCATACACTAGCTCTATCGCACTCGGCTCCGACCCGTAGAGATCGAGGTAATCTACACCTTCCAGCATGTAGTGTGTTCCGCTGGACATGAAATAGGAGAACGTCCGGAGTGCTTATTTGGTAGTCTCATATTTTTTGGCAGCTGTTACTCTTGCTAATCGAACTGGCCAGAAATCTCCGTTAAATACTTCAAAGCCGAGATCTATGGGACTACCCTGAATAAGGGAAACCTTGCGTGAAGATGGAGGCTGTCGTTCAGAAGCGCGCTCAGGGTTTGCAATTGTGAGCCCCGTGTGCTCAGTAATCGTTTCGATCGTAAGCTCAATTTCGAAGACTGCCTCAGTCTTAACAATAGCCCACTTACCCGACATCGAATAAAGACCGCCAGTGAATGGATACATTCTCTCATCCCAACCGTGTAAGCAGCATCCCGGCAATCTGAAGGCAGAAAATGTTCGATCCTGTCTCAAATCGACACCACAATCAATGGCTGTGTAGCCCATCTCAAGCAACGGTGCAGCATCAGGATCGGCCTTCAGCAGACGGTAAGATCCTACGAGTTCAGCCTCGGTCGGCTTCACTGCAAGCCTATCATACCAGTTGAACCGAGTGCTCTTGCACGCCGAAATGAGGGTGCAGGCCGCGATGACAAGTAGCATTCTCATTTTTTGCAGAACAGTGGTAATATCCGACCGTCATATCCGACCTGACTGATATGCCGCACCGGCTTCCTGCTCATAGGACAGCGCGGATGTTCCTCCAAGTCAAAGAAATAGGATGGGGGATTCTTCGTTGCAAAGAGGCGCAGGTTTCTTAGGAAGTCTCAAGTTTCAGACTTGGTTGGACTTCCAATATCTATCGGTCGCGTAGGGGAAACATGATGGCACCTGCCATTTTGTTCGTGTTTCGTTGCGGCGAGACGCGGCAACCACGCGGGGCGTGATTTGGACATCCGGGTGCTCCGCCGATGGCTGGGAGGAAAGTGGCTCCCAGGCCTGCCGGAAGACGCCGGACTGCTGCTTAGCGGATGAAAACCGCCTCCGTTGGCAACCATCCAAGCACAGGCACCACGTCTCGTTGAGAGGCACTGGACTAACACGTCCATTTTCCTTTTTAGTACCAGAACCCTCGTCGGCTTCGGGTGTGGAAACGGGGCGTAACTTGAATTCGATTCGGGCCAAAGTGGCCCCAAATATCAAAAATCACCCCATTGGACATCAACACCTTGTAAAAGTGTTACTCGGGAGGATTAGGACTTATTCCGCCGGGCAGGGCTCAAGATTCCGCGTTCCAAAACCAGTCAATCTCCGGGCTTTGTCTTATCGGAATGAGTCGCGGCGGGGGATTTTGGAAAAAGCGGGGGTGGCTCGCTGTTGTGATAGGTGTGGCAAGTGGTGCAGCGGTTATCAATTCCGCCCTTGGGACTGTGACACTCCACGCAGGATTTGATCGAGGGTAGGTTGATGTCGCTGGTGAGTTCACTGCCCAGCACTTTGTGGCAATCGAGGCACGTCAGCCCCTTCTGGTGCATGTCGTGATTGAACTTTCCAAGCACCATCCATCGGTCGGGGATCGAGACTTTTTTAATCGCGGGAGTCGCGTTGTCACTCTCGGGTTCCGACACGGTATGGCAAGTCGCACAACCCGCGAATGGTGCCCGGAGGCCGCCGGGAATTTCGCCCTTCATGTCCGCGAAGAATACCGCGCGCTCCAGGTTCTCACCGGTTTCGTAGAGTTTTTCGATACCTACCTTTTTTTCCCGGACGTAGTCATTGAGCTTGTCTAGACGGGTGATGCCCTCGTGGCTGCGGCCATACTCTTCGTATTGAATGTTGAGGCTGCGGAGGAAGGCTCGGACGTAGTAGGGATCGCCATGTGGTAGATAGATTCCGGGTTTGTTTTTGTCAGGGCGGGTATTCGGATCGAACTGGAGGGTGTGGCACTCGACACAATTTTTTTCGTAAGTGATCGGTCGTTGGTATTCGCCCCTGCCGTCGCGCTCGTGGCAGTCAGCACAATTCAGCACTCTCGGAATCTTACCCGTCTTCAGGTGGACCGCGTGATTGAATTTCAGCGAGTTCTCATCGCGAACTCCATCCCGTATCAGGCGGAACTCGGGGTGATCGGTATCAAAGGCGGTGATCACATCGGTATAACCTTTTTCCGGCCGTTCGCGCGATTGGATCTTCAGGCCGGCGTTGGATGCGAATGAAGGGAAACTGTGCGGGTTGGTCTTCGCTCCCATTTCCTGTGAGGTGGCCATCATTTCGGCGGAGCCGTGGCAGGACGTGCAGGAACCACTATCCACTTTTGGCATGAATCCGGTGTTCTGATGTTCCTTGTGGCATTCGTGGCACGCGAATTCGGCGGCCATGTTCGGCTGATGGAACTTCTTTCCCTCATGGCAGGAAAGGCAGTTCGCATCCATCGCGGACGTTTCTAGCGGCCCTTTTTTGATCAATTCGGCAGGAGCCAGCCCGTGCTTGAATGCATCGAAAGCCTTGGTGCTCCACGAATCCACACCCTGACTCGCGCCTTCGTGACAAGCGGCGCAGCGGCTGGTATCGCCGCCTGATTGCTTCATGTGGATATTCGTGAAGGCGGCGCTTGCGTGGACGCTGGAGATGGGGCCTGGGTTGGTAAATTGATCCCGCATCTTCCCGCTGATGCCGACGAACAGGACCAGAAAGCTGGCAATGACGGTGAACGCGATCACGCGTTTCCTGATAGCTCGAAGCGTTCTGCGCGGCTGGCATTTAGGAATCGCATTGCAGCAGGTTCCGTCCGGAAGAGGACCGTTCTCGCATTTGCCGCCGCCGGTTCGCGGGCGGGTGCAGGTCCAGTGGCCTTTCACCTCTCCCGGTTTCACTTCCAATCGGGGCGTGCACTCGTAGGTCGCCCTGCACTTTCCCTTGGGTGAAGGCCCGATCCGGCATGGGCAACCTTCACACAGATGGCCGCACTCCCAATCCAGATTGGGGCGGACATATTCCTTCGAGGGAAATACCGGCGACTGTTGACTGGCTTTCATGAGGCGGATCCGGAAAACGCGTGGACGAGGATGATATGCAGCACGCTGAAGATCAGCAGGGAATAGCTGAGTGGAATATGCGCGAACAACCACAGCCGCAGAGCGGACTGCAACGAGTATTGGTAATCGAGCATGTGCTTCTGGGCGACGAGGTCCCTGAGCTGATCCAGCATTTCACGCTCGCCTTTTTTGGCATACCTTTGGACCTCGTCAAACTGGGAGACATGTGCGGCCTGCGGAGCGCGCGACTGACGTAAATGCGCCCAACGGTTGCACGGTCGGGTGAAAAACATCCCGAGTCGTTTCGAATAAAATTCCGCGATCACAGGTGACGTCTGGCCATCCACGCCTGCCAAGACCAGCGCTTCGGCTTGTTCCCGCAGGTTGCGTCGGGCGAAGGGAATGCGCTCGAAAGGGGTTTCATATCCGGCGACTGTGAGCATCCGTGGAAACGCACGGCTGATCCACAACCCGAGCACTCCCGTTGCAAACACAACCAAATAGCATACAGCAAGCAGTTGATGAAAAGTCCCCGCAGGCCATGACCAACCGATGTGCACGAAAAACAACGCGCCTGAGAAAATCCCCACATAGAGATGCAATTGCGTCCAGAAGCTGGTAGTGCCGATGCGCAGGAATGGAACCCGCTTGCGGAGGTTGAAGAAAGTTAGAAACAGCATCGCGGCGAACAGCACCCAGCCGCTCAGGTAAACGTGGCGCGGATACAACGGAGCGAGTTTGATATAGGCGATCAACAACCCCACGATTGATAGGGTGGTTATCAATGCGCTGCCGAACCTCCTGCGGGTAAGTTCTATTTCCTTTTTAGCCACTGTGCGATGGAGGTTACGTGGGTTAAATCCGTCCGGCTGAGAGCATCGTGGGGGCAGGCATTCTGACAGGCCGGTCCGCTTGTTTGCTCGACGCACAAGTCACACTTGGTCGCTTTCAGAATGGGCTGAAATTCTTCGTCCACCAGAAACTCGCCGGTGCTTGATCTGACCTCGACCATGCGGATCGCCTCATAAGGGCAGTTCGCGGCACACGTCCCGCACCCGATGCAGGTGGCCGGGTTGATCACGACTTCTCCGCCAAAGCTCGTCCGGTGGATGGCACCGGTCGGACAGCCGATCATGCACACCGGATCGACGCAGTGCATACAGGCGTTCGCGATCATCAGATTATCGATCATCGGTCCATGGCGCAGGAAGCGGGGATTGCCATCGTGCGTCGATGCGCACGCGCGCACGCAATCGTCGCAACGGGTGCAACGGTCCATATCAATGACCATCGATTTCGTGCCGTTGAAAAAGCGATGCTCCGCCATGAACTCCATCAGGCTGGCTGAAAGCGCGGTGTCTTCTCCAACCGAACGTGTCTCCACCGGTGGCGAGATGCTTTTCGGGACGGGACTAAAATCTGTTTCCGTTAATCCCCGGTTCGCGTATTTTTCCAGCGAAGCCGTTGGAATGAAGATCAGGTGCGAGTATCCCAACGAGCGAAGGGTATAGAGAGACTGCATCTCCAGTTGGGGGTTTTTCCAGTGGTTCGCGATTTCTTCATAACCGAACACACTGCCCGCGCCGATGTAATTCAAGGTGCGGTCACCATTCCCGTATTTCTGGCTTACCCGGCAGAATCCGGCGCGGATCATATAGATGCCATTGCTATATTCTCCTTCCCTCACGATGAGCGGCTCATTCGCGGATGTCGCCGGGTCGCCGTCCTTCGCGAGCCTGAGGTAAGCACCGGACCAGTTGTATTCGCCGAAAGTTTCCAACTGCGCTTCTTCGCACAATTGCGCATAGCCGGACTCGTCCAAGTGGCTGAAAAGAGGATGATGGCTCAGGAAAACTTTGAGGGAGTTTTCTCGATAAATTTTATCGATCTGCTTCTTCAGCGCGGGATCATAGCGCATGATGTCCCGCAGCCCTTCCCAACTGAATTCCAACAGACGGGCCTGTTTCGTGGATGCCACCACGGTGGCGGTTCTCGGCATGCGGCTGAGCGCTGAAATTTCCCCGAACAACTGTCCTTTTTTCAGGACGGCGGTTTGCGTGCCGGAAACGATCTGTGGATAATCCTGCAAATAAACGGAACCCCGCTCCTTGTCGATAGATCCTTTGAGGTTGTCGCTCGCACGCGGGGATTTCCTACTCCATCCCTCCGGTTCCGGGCTGTTGTTCCATAACTGCGAGATGCGTCCGATGAAGCTCTTTTTGACACTGGGTGCCCGGCCCAGAAGTTGGGGATCGATGTCCGGGCGCAGGATTACATCGACCTCTCCGTCCAGAACGAGAAAGGCCGAGGTTCCGTAATCGTCCTTGCGTAAAATGATTTCTCCGGCGGCGTACTCGCGCACCGCCGTGTCCGCCCGCAAGATCTCGCGCAACGGGGTGGCGGCGGGAAATGCGCTCTCATCCATGCTGGCGAACGGTTCCGTTGTTAGCAACATGTCGAGCGTGGCATCGCTCATCGAGGGATCCAGCGGATCGTCCCATCGCTTCGGGCGGGCCGCTTGACGGGTGATGCTTGCCAGATTGTTGTCAGATTTTGCCATAATGAAGCGCTTCAGGCATCGATCACCAATTTCCCTTTTGGTCGGCAAATACAACTGAGGCAGGAGCCTTCTTCCGGGGCGGCGCTCGGTTCCAACACGTATTCGACTTCGCCTTGCTTGATCGCCACGAGGCAGGATCCACAGCTCCCCGCGCGACAACCTCCTTCAATCGTGGTGATCCCGTTTTTCTCCGCGAACTCGAGGAGGTTCTCCATCCCGGGATCCCAGGAGAATGTTTTTCCGGAACGGGCGAACTCGATGGGTATCACCGCTTGGCTAGCAGTTTCGGATTGGGGCTTCGGCTCCTGCGGCCCGCTCTTCACTGTGGCCGGGCCAAAGGCTTCGAATTTCACATCCTTCTTGGGGACGCCCCAGTCGTAAAGGCCGTGGACGAGGGTGTCCATGAAGGGACCGGGACCGCACAGATAGTATTCGTAATTGCTCGAAGGCAGAATCTGTTTCATCAGATCGATCGTGACACGGCCTTCGTGGTTGTAGGCTTCGTCCTGGGCGTCCTTTTCAAGCGGGCGGCTATAACAGATGTGAAGCCGCATGTTGGGATTGGCTTTCTGCAGTTCGATGACCTCGTCGCGGAACATGTGGTCAACGCTGTTGCGGCAGCCGAAGAAAAAGTAGATTTCCCGGCTGTCGTTCACATGGGTCAGGTGCCGGGCCATCGCCAGCATGGGGGTGATGCCAATGCCGCCGGAAATGAGAACCACGGGGCGATCGACCTCGACATCGAGAAAGAAACGGCCGCTCGGGGCTTTCACATTGAGGATATCGCCTTCCTTGACCTGATCACTGAAATAGCTGGAAACAATGCCCGCCGGGATGCCGGGTTCGTTGGCCGGCGGCAATGCGCGTTTGATCGTGACCCGGTAATGGTCGTCGCTCAGTGCGCCGTCCGAGAGCGAATAACAGCGGACCAGAGGTTTGGCCGCGTTCGGGGGATGCAGTTCGAAAGTCAGATACTGACCCGGTTTGAACGGCGGCAGCGGCCTGCCGTTGTGTGGCGTGAGGTAGAAGGAAAAGGTGTCATCGCACTCAGCCACTTTCTTGGAAACGGTGAACTTGCGGTAGCCGCTCCAAGCCGCCTCCGGGGCCTCCTGCGCCTTGCGGTTCAGGATTTCGATTTTTTTTCCCAACGCCTCAAGCTCAAGCCGGTTCCGCTTCGCCTCGAATCGATGCCTGGCGGCGAGCGCCCACCATTGGGTGGCAACGTAGCCTAACATGATGGCGCCGCCGGTTAGCCCGATCGTAAGGAAGGGGCTCGAAATTGCCGAATTTAACAGGATCTCGGAGTTCAGATTTTTAAGGCGATGGATGAAATTTGAAAGCAGTGGATCAGGGGCGCTCGTTTTTTAGTCCGCGTGGCGTCTTTGAAGCCAGCCAGCGCCTTCGAACAAACTATTGACCGGCCGGGCCCGGCACAAGCCGGGAAGAAGGAATTTCACGATTTTTCCAAGAGGGGGGCGGAACGGGGGAACGGCTCCATCGAAAAGGGCTGGTCGGAATGGTACGTGGTTAAATCGGGCATCTGAAAATGTCCTGAAGGGACGATTCATACCAGCCCGGCACAAAGTGCCGGGTAACCGGTCGGATTTGTTCTGCGTCCTGAAGGGAACGCTTCGTGCGGGGTGGGTTTGATCGGCGTGGCAGCCGCATGAAATGGCCCTTCAGGAGGGGCTGATCCCGGGACTCTGTGCCGGGCTGGTATGAATCGTCCCGTTAGGATGGAAGAATGGCGGAATGAGCCTTAACTGGACTGCCACGCATGATGATTTGTGGATTTGTCAACGCTGGCGATGACGTTGGTTCGCAGTCCAAAGCTTCGCGTCACCCAAATTCACAAATCCTGATGCGCGCCAGTATACATGCCATCCGGGCGGATCGGAAATCGTGGGAGCCGGTAGCTCGTGGGGCACGGGTCTGGGTGTTTCCTCTATAAGCTTGCCACATCACCCCTCGGGATTTTTAAATTCGTTGGAGTGGGGAAGGATCAACTATTTTTAACTTTGATGATGTCTGTTTGCCTTTCGCAGGTCGGGGCAGGGGACCCATTGGGCGCGGCAAAGGTGCTTGGCTCAGACAGTTGCATGACAAGCGGTTGCCATGGAGGGGCAGGGCTCGATCGCGGGGCCTACAACATTTGGAAACGCTATGATCCCCATTTTGACTCCGCCACCACGCTGACCAACGGACGCTCGAAAGCGATGGCCCGGCAGCTTGGAATCGAAAACGCTGCGGAATCGAAAAGCTGCACGATCTGCCATTCCCCGATGTCTCAGGTGACCCCAGCCGGACTCCCGGTGCCTCCTGAAGGGCACAAGGTCGACAGCGGTGTCTCCTGCGCCAATTGCCATGGTCCGGCGGACAACTGGCTGCTTTCCCACACCCGCCCGGATTACCCGAAAGACGCGCTTGCACGGCTCGGCATGCGGCAACTCGGCAGCGCCTACCAGCGGGCGAACAATTGCGTCGCCTGTCACCAGAATCTGAGCGACGAGCTTGTGAAGGCGAAACACCCGGCGCTGATTTTCGAGCTGGATGGACTGCTAGTCGCCGAGCCCAAGCACTGGCGCGAGGACGAGGGATTTTCCAATGTGAAAACATGGCTTGTGGGCCAGGCCGTTGCTTTGCGCGAGACCGGAGCACAAGCCAATCGTGAACCCGGCGACCGCAGGACCGCCGAAATTGATGCGATCAAAGCCTTGTTGAACGCGACAGATACCGGCTGGGACGACTCGGGTAAGGATCTGGTCCGCTCGGCGGATGACTTTGCAAAGCGGATTTCCGGCGCACCGATGAGTCATGAGCAAGGTCGCGCGATCTTGTCGAAGCTGGTTGCCGACCGGACTCCGTTTCAACCCGATGCGTTCAGCACGGTTGCCAAGGAATATCGCTCGTGGTCGATCGGCTATTACTCCGAGCGCCTGACGTTGGCGATCGATCGTCTGAACGAATCGCTCGCCGCATCCGGACAGCAACGGGTGATCGCGAAGGACTCGCTCAAGCAGCTTTTCGATGCCGCGAAACCACCGGAGAGCTTTGACGCGGCCACGGCTGATGAGTTCGTTAGGAAACTTGATGGAGTGGCAAAATCGCATCCCGACACGGAACAAGGCCGGTGATCCTCAATTCATGGAAGTTCTGAACCAATGAGCGGCGGATTTTTCAAAACAGGTGGTCGGCTTTTGATCGCCTCTTCGAGCGTCCTGCTGACGACGACATGCTATCAGCCGCCGCATGTGAGAACTCCGGAATGGGATATCGCGAACGGCGAGGAGCGTCCGGATCGTCTCACCGCCCAGCAGGCTTTGGCCGATGCCACGCCGGAAAGCCCCGCCTCTTTTTCGCCCGATCCGAGTTTGGATCCCGCGCCGGAACCACGTCCGCCTGTTTTTGAGATCAAGGGGAAAACCACTGTCACCGGAGATTCCTTGCTGCCACCCACGGATTTCAACCCTGACCCCGGAATGGGGACGGATGACGGAGGAAAAAAGGCGGGGGCTGGAGACTCCGGTGCGCTCCCCGGCCAAGCGGAGGAGAGCGACCGATTTTTCAAGAACGATCCCGGTCTCCATGATGACCGCTTTTTCCGGCGGGATTTGGGCGGACCGAAGGAATTGCCCAAGTTTAGCCCGACCATCCCCGCTGATTTGCAATTGCCGCGCAGGGGACTGGAGCAGCATCGGATTGAGACCGAACTCGTGCAAGGATCGGAGCCGGGGGATCGTTACGAACCGGATATCGAGGGATCGATGGTGCTGCCGAGAAAAGGTGTTCACTACGAAGAGCGTATTTCCGAGAACTGGCACGCGGGTCATTATGAACCTTCCGATAATCCGCCTAACACCACCGCGGTCGAGGATCGCTACCGCGTTGCGACGGGAGTGTGGAATCGTTACCTGGACGATAGCCTCGCCGAAACCCCGTATCAAAGAGCGACACCCTATCTCTGGCACCCCTACTATCAGAGTGTGTTCAAAGGGGATCTTCCTGTCATCGGGCAGGATGTTTTCGCATCGCTTACCCTGCAAAACAGCACCGACATCGAGGTTCATGAAATCCCCATCCCCTCGGGTGTTAGCACGGCGCGGCCGGACAGTTCGGAATTTTACGGCAGGGGCGAACAGACCGTCATTAATACCAACACCAGCCTGACATTCGATCTCTTCAAAGGGGAGACCTCGTTCAAGCCGGTGGAATGGCTGTTCCGCATCCAGCCCGTTTTCAACACCAACTATATCTCCGGTGAAGAGGCAAACGTCGTCTCGCCGGACCCGCGCGGGCTGGATCACTCCACGTCCAATCCTCCCAACAATTCCGGTATTGGAAACCCCGGCGATCTCGACGGATTCATCGATCCTCTGCTTCATCCCGCCGATGGGAATTTCAGAAATACGAAAGCAACCGAGCGCTTCGAGAACCGCGTCGGATTGCAGCAGTTCTTTTTTGAATCGCACCTGTTGGATCTATCTGAAAACTACGACTTCGCAGCGTTGCGGGTCGGCACGCAGACGTTCAACGCGGATTTTCGCGGCCTGGTGTTTATGGATTCGAACTGGGGCTACCGGCTTTTCGGGAATCTGCAGAAGAACCGCATCCAGTATAATTTGGCGTTATTCGATCTCTTCGAGAAAGAGTCCTTCTCGGAGCTGAACACGTTCGAAGACCGCAACCAGAACGTTTTCGTCGCCAACGTCTATTGGCAGGATTTTCTCACCGAAGGCTACACCACCGAATTCAGCTTTCTCGCCAACTGGGACAACGGAAGCGACAGCGGTCTCACCTACGATAGCGCGGGAAACATCGTCCGCCCGGCACCCATCGGCACCATCGCTCCTCACGATCTCCAGGCCTATTATCTGGGCTGGAATGGCGAGGGCCACATCGGTCGTGCGAACATCAGTCACTCGCTCTATCATGTTTTCGGTCAGGATGATTTGAATGGTCTTGCCGGGCGCTCGGTTGACATCAGCGCGTGGATGGCTGCCTTCGAGGTTTCCGTGGATACCGACTGGATGCGCCACAAATTCACCCTGTTCTGCGCATCCGGGGACGACGATGCGACCGACGACACCGCGACAGGATGGGATGCCATCGTGGACAATCCCAACTTCGCCGGCGGACCCTTCAGCTATTGGCAGAGGCAGGGGATGAATTTGGGCGGAACCGGAGTCGGGCTGAAACAGCGCCTGAGCCTGATCCCCGACCTCAGTTCCAATAAATTTCTCGGTCAATCCAACTTCGTGAACCCGGGTGTCTTTATCGCCGGACTTGGCGAAGAATGGGAGCTGACTCCTCGTATAAAAGCATTCGCGAATCTGAACTACCTCTTGTTCATGAATACGGATTCCATCGCCACCGCTCTCCTCACGGACGATATTCATCGGGAGATCGGCTGGGACCTTAGCTTCGGCGTGGAATACCGGCCCCTGCTCACCGACAACATCAAACTGAATGCGGGGCTGGGAATGTTGTTTCCCGGAGAAGGTTTTAAAGACATTTACAACACCTCCTCGACCCCCGTGCCCGGTTACACTTCTTCGGGTTCCAATGGTCTATCCGATGTCCTCCTCAGCGGTTTCTTCTCCGCAACCCTGACTTTCTAAATGAACCGATTCACGATCCATCTCCGCATCCTCTGGGCGCTGGCCGCCAGTACAGTGGCCTTGTCCGCGCAAGATGCTACCGATTACAGGAGCCTTTTCGGTCCTCCGATCGCCGCCAAGGAATCTCCGGCCGATAACGGTGCGGGGATTCCGAAACCTAACAAAGTTGATCAGTCCGAAGCGGCCGTGATGCTGAAAAGCCGCGGCTGTATTGGGTGTCATGAAAACTCGCACGATCCGCATGGCAGTGAATTTGTCCGCCTCGGATGCACGGATTGTCACGGTGGCGATCCCACGCCGGGTCTGACGATGCGCCAGGCTCACCCGGCACCGCGCAATCCCGTTTTCTTCGAAAGCTCCGCGAATCCGAGCGGCAGCGATGTGCTGCTGAATCATGAATCTCCCGAGTTCATTCAGTTCGTAAACCCGGGCGATCTGCGGGTGGCCAAGAAAACTTGCGGCGACTGCCATGCGGAGGCTGTCGATCATGTCGATCACAGCATGATGCGGCACGGCGCGATGCTGTGGGGTGCGGCTGCCTATAACAACGGCTCGTATCCGGTCAAAGATTCGATCTTCGGCCAGGCCTACGGTGCCAACGGAGTTCCTCTGGCTTTGCAAAGTCCGATCAAGGTCACGCCGGAAATGCAGAGAACGATGGGCATCGTGCAGGAAATATTTCCGCTGCCCCGCTTCAACGTTTCGCAAACAGGCAACATTTTTCGGATCTTCGAAAAGGGCGGAACCAAGCTGCCAGAACTTGGTAATCCCGATCCCTCCGAGCCACCGGGCAAACCCTTCCGGCGTCTGGGAGAGCGGGGGCTTGGCACAAACTCAAGAGTCGATCCCGTGGTCATCGGCGCGCAGAAGACACGGCTGCACGATCCGTTGCTAGATTTCTTTGGATCGAACAACCGCCCGGGAGATTACCGTTCCAGCGGTTGCACCTCATGCCACGTCGTTTATGCAAATGACCGCTCACCCTCGAATTCCGGTTGGTATAGTGCCTATGGAAACCAAGGCCTGTCATTCAATCCGGATCCGATGATTTCCAAGAAGGAAAAAGGCCATCCGATCGCTCATAAGTTCACCCGGAGCATCCCATCCAGCCAGTGCATGACCTGCCATATGCACCAGGGCAATCTGTTCGTGAACCCCTTCCTCGGATATACCTGGTGGGATCAGGAATCGGACGCGGAGTTCATGTATCCGAAGCAGCAGCACAATCCCAGCGATGAGGAAATGGTGAAATCATTGCGTGAAAATCCCGAAGCGGCCGCCGCGCGGGGTTTGTGGGGCGATGTCAATTTCCTAGAGAATACCGCCGAGCTGAATCCCAAGCTCAAGGAAACCCAGTTCGCCGATTACCATGGCCACGGCTGGGTGTTTCGCGCCGTGTTTAAAAAAGATCGCGAAGGGAATTTGCTGACCTTGAAGGATGAGAAAATTTCCCACGACGACAAAGACAAGTTCAAGAAGGCGGTCCACCTCAAGGACATTCACCTTGCGAGGGGAATGCAGTGCGTCGATTGCCACTTCCTCAATGATTCCCACGGCAACGGTTTGCTTACGGTCGAGCCCAGGGCGGCGACCGCGATCACCTGCGTGGATTGCCACGGATCTGTTAGCGCTCACACCACTCTCGTCACCTCCGGAAAGGGCGGCACCCTCTCGGAAGATGGGAAAATCAAGCCCGTCGATCTGCACGAAAGCAACACCCCGTTCGGTCCTCGATTCATCTGGAGCGCGGATGGCAAGAGGCTGATGCAGCAGTCTTCAATGGAGAAAAACCTCCAATGGGAAATCCCTCAAACGCTCGACACCGTCACCCCCGGATCCGACCACTATAACATCATGAGCGCTTACGCAAAGACCCTGAAGCGCGACGGGAAAAACTGGGGAGCCGTTCCCGACGATCCGAAGAAATGTGCCAAGGACCTCGCCCATAGCAATGACGCGATGGATTGCCAGACCTGCCACACCTCATGGGCGACGAGTTGTTTCGGCTGCCACATGCCCATGGAGGCGGATGTTAAAATGGCTGCTAACAAGTTTGAAGGAACCACTTCCCGGAATTTCAGCTCATACAATCCCCAGGTGGTGCGCGACGATGTCTTCATGCTTGGCAAGGACAGCACGGCCAAAGGAAACCGGCTGGCTGTATTGCGCTCATCCAGCGCCGTGGTGGTCGGCTCGCAAGGGGTGAACCGCGAACAGTTTTACAGCCAGCAGCAAACCGTCTCCGCCGAGGGATATTCCGGCCAGGCCTTCAACCCCCACTTCGCGCACACGACCAGCGGAGTTGGCACGACGAAAAACTGCACGGACTGCCACGTCTCGGAAGCCAATGACAACAACGCGATCATGACGCAGCTCCTTGGCTTCGGCACGGGCACGGTTAACTTTTTCGGAAGATTCGGCTATGTTGGGACCGATGACCACGGGCTCTACGGCGTCGCGTGGACCGAGCGCGCCGAGCCGCAGGCAGCGATCGGCAGCCATCTGCATAAAATCGCTTACCCGGACAACTATAAGGAACATCTCAATAACAATTCGATCCTGAAAACCGCCTATGACAATCGCTCCAAGGGCGGTGTCCTCGACTTGCAGGCACGCGGCGAATATCTCTATGCGGCTCTCGGAAAAAATGGGTTCGGTATTTTCGATATCGCGAACATCGATAACAAGAATTTCTCCGAGCGCATCGCCACCTCCCCGGTCTCACCCCTCGGACAGGACACGTTTATCAAAACCGCCAACGCCACCTCCGTGGCTTTGCCGAGCACGATGATCAACGATCCCAACCGCAACCGATTGCCACAGAACGAGGAAAAACCGATCGCCGCCTACCATGGCTACGCCTTCGTGACCGATCTCGAGGAAGGTCTGATCGTGGTGGACGTGGCGACCCTTTTGGATGGAAATCCAGCTAACAATTTCATCAAACGGGCTGCCTCCTTCAATCCCGACGGAAAGCTGACCGGCGCGCGCCACGCCTGGATGGCCGGGCAGTGGCTCTACATCACCACCTCTCAGGGATTGGCAGTTGTCGATGCCTCGAACCCGAAGTCCCCGGTCTTCGCCGGCGGCTATTCCGGCCCCGCCCTGCACGGCGCCCGTCAATCCACCGTCCAGTGGCATTACTGCTTTGTCACCGATGACGATGGCGTGAAAGTGTTCGACGTCTTCAATCCCACGAAACCCACCCCGATTTCCGGTGCGTCCGTTTCCTTGAGACATGCCGGAGGCCTTTATGTCGCTAGAACCTATCTGTATGTCGCGAACGGCTCCGACGGTCTCGCGATCATCGATGTGAAAAATCCGGAGAGGCCACGACTCCTCACCCATTTCACCGCCGATGGAAAACTAACCGATGTGCGTGATGTGCAAATCGGTGCGGTGAACGCCTCCATGTATGCGCTCGTTGCCGACGGCCACAACGGCATGCGTGTCTTGCAACTGATCTCACCGGAAAACGTGCCCGGCTATATGGGTTTCTCACCCCAACCCGAGCCAAAACTCATCGCCACCTACCCGACCGAGGGCGCAGCCGTCTCCATCTCCCGCGGCCTCGACCGCGACCGTGCCGTTGACGAAAGCGGCCACCAAACCGCCGTGTTCGGACGCCGTGGCTCCGGCCCGCTCAACCTCGAGGAAATGAAAGCCTTCTTCCGAAAATCCACCACAGAAGAGCAGGGGGGGCGCAACGGCCCCATCTACAAAGTCTCCGACGTCAAACACGGCGCAGATGATACCCTCCTCGATACCTACGGAAAAACACTGACCCCCTCCCTGCAATTCACGATTCCAAAATCAGCCGAACCGCAAACCCCACCTCCATACAGAGGGCGCTTGAGGCAAAGAAGGGAACCCGAGGGGATGCAGTGGTAAAGGAGATATTTGACCGCAAAAGGCTCAAGATCGGCGAAAAAAGTGACAATTTCGATTAATGTAACAGGCATCCTGAAAGCTCTCGCCGGGTATTTCCTGTTAAATATTGGTGCCTACCTAATGTTGAGACTGGTATTGCAGTATACAACATTAGATGACCATGTCGGATTTCTACAGGAAAAGCAGGCCTACCTTCATCTGAAGGTGTGGAAAGCGGCCTTCTACACTCATGTTTTCTCGAGCATTTTGACGCTTCTAGCCGGTTTTACCCAATTTTCAAGCAACCTTCTCAAGAAACAACGGCGCCTTCATAAGCTATTTGGCTCGATATACGCTTGGGATATTTTGGTCATCAATTTTCCTGCCGCCTTGATCATGGCCTGCTACGCAAATGGCCACTTTCCTTCCAAGGTCGCCTTTCTCATTTTGGATGCCTTGTGGTTTTGGTTCACTTTGAAGGCGATCATCGAAGTCAGAAAGGGTGACATCCAAGGTCATCGTGACTACATGATGAGGAGCTACGCACTGACTCTATCCGCGCTAACCCTGCGGACTTGGAAAATTATTCTATCCAATGCGACCGATTTTCCTCCTGAAACCATCTACATGATGGACGCTTGGCTCGGGTTTGTCCCCAACTTGCTGTTCGTTGAATGGCTGATTCGCCGCGGGAATTACTCAGGATTATCGGCCAAAAGTTAAAGTAAAAACGAGCAATACTCCTATTGAGAAGAGGATGGCGCTGAGCGTAAATGCAAGAACGCCGGACGTCACGGCCCAACGACTTCCTTTCTTCTTCAAGGGTGCGTAGATACTCTTCGCGATGCGGCAGGAACAATAGGTGATCAAACCCAAGGTTCCGATAGGTAGTAGAAACTCAATGATATCCATTGCTCGATTTTGTAAGGTGACATCCTGTAGCTCAGGGCCGCTGGCTCAGCGATCCTCTCCATTCAAATCGCTTCAAGGGTCACGCGTGCGATGAAGCCGGAGCGGGATTCGCCGTTTTTCCCCGCAGCGGCATCGATGCGGCGCAGGACGCGCTCGGGCAGGGAGATGTTCAAGCGCTTGGATTTCCCGGAGAGGGCGGCGAGATCCACTGAGGCGATCGCCCAGATCATGCCTGCATAGTCCGGATTGGCGGAATGCCTTTCGATAGTTTGGGGATGCGGAATTTTCGCTCCGGCATCCAGCAATCCCTCGATGTGGAAGGCAATCGCCTCGGAGGCGTTGGTAATGGCCTCGTCCAGAGTATCTCCAGCACTGAAGCAGCCTGGGAGGTCCGGAACTTGGACGCCGTAGGCTTTGCCGCGTTCGTGTTCGATGGCGATGGGGTAGTTCATGGCTTGTTGATTCCCGCCGATTTGAGGATGGCTCGGGCCGTCCCGATCGGCAGGTCTTTTTTCGGGTGTGGCACGGTGACGACGCCGGATTTCAGCGGATGATTGAATTGGTGATGACTCCCCTTGGTGCGGGTCTCGTGCCATCCGTCTTCTTTCAGGAGTCTGATGATTTCGCGGCTGCTCATCGTGTGTAATAATACACAATATACGGATTTAACAAACTCTTAATTGCTCGCGCCATCTGCTTACGTTCCTCATCGGTCAATGAAGTCGAAATCGACAAGATGTCCTTTCTTTCCAAGCAACCATACGCAACCGTCCAAGGTGTTACCGCTCTACCGAAAAACCGCTTGATCCGACGCTTGCCTATTTCCCGCTGGAACGTTTTCAAGAGTCTGGGAAGCCGGGCAATGCTTTTGCAAGCGGCCTCATCATTTCCAAATCCAATGCGCAAATTCCTCCTCCTCGCACCTTTGTCTCTTTGTATCCTCAGCTCCTGCAAGGACGATGAAATCCACACTTACAGAGTCGCCACCGATTCCACATCGGAAAATCCCGCGCCGTCTGCGGTCGATCCCATGGGCGCGGCTCCAACGGAAGAATTACCCCACGCGGCCCAGGCGGGTTCCGTAGTTTGGCAGACTCCGGGGGATTGGAAACAAGAGAAAGCCGGCCAGTTTGTCACCGCCGCCTACGCTCTCCCCAGCGGCGGACGGGTCACTGTCTCAAAGCTTGCTGGCGACGGCGGGGGACTTGCGGCGAACATCAACCGCTGGCGTGGCCAAGTGGGACTCAAGCCGCTTGCTGACAAAGAGGTGGTCGGCCAACCGCTCAAAATCGCCGAGTCCGATGAAGAGATGCTGCTCTTCAATCTCACCTCCGAAACGTCCGCCGATGACACCGAGGGGATTCTCGCCGGGGTCCTCCCTCTCAAAACTGAAACCTGGTATTTCAAATTTTCCGGGCCCGTCGGTGTTCTTAAAAAAACCGGCGGAGTGTTCGCGGAGTTCCTGGGCACCGTCCGCATCGCGGGCAGCCAAAAAAGCGCATCTGCTCCGGCTCCCACCTCAGTCGCCCCCAAAAAAATCCATGTCACGCCACCCGACGGCTGGACTCCCAGCGAAGGCAGCTCGATGCGTGCCGCCAGCTTCAGCATCGCTGGCCCGGACGGCGCCACCGCCGATGTCTCCGTCGTTCCGATCCCCGGCGATTCCGGCAGCCTCCTCGACAACGTCAACCGCTGGCGCTCCCAGCTCCAACTTGCCCCCCTCGCTTCTGCGGACGATCCGGCGCTCGGGAAAAAGTCGGAAAGCCCTGCCGGAGAAATTTTCACCAGCCAGATGACCAGCGCCGAGCCGATCCTGAACGGGAAAAAAGCCGCCATCGCCTCCGCCATCCTCAAGCGCCCCGGCATGACCTGGTTCTTCAAAATCAACGGCGAAGCCACCCTCGTTCAAGCGAACCTCGGGAAATTCGACAGCTTCGTCCGCTCCGCCACCTTCCCTGAGTAACGTCCGTGCCAAGTTTCAAGCTCCTCAGCTCCCTGCGCCTGACCGTCACCCTGTTGGGTTTCTCCATGGTGCTGATCTTCGTCGCCACCATCACCCAGGTCGAGCTGGGGATTCACGAGGTGCAGGAGCAATTCTTCCGCTCGTGGATCGCATGGTGGGATGTCATGCCCGGAGCGAAAAAGTTCTCCATCCCCATTCCCGGCGGGACTTTGCTAGGGGTGCTTCTCATCATCAACCTCCTCGCCGCCCACGGAGCGCGCTTCAAGCTCCGCTGGAACAAGGCCGGCATGATCGTCATCCACTCCGGCATCCTGCTGATGCTGCTGGGGGAAATTCTCACCGGACTGCTCGGGCGCGAAGCTCAGATGGTCATCAACGAGGGAGAAATCCTGAACTACTCCACCTTTCCCCGCGAGGTCGAGTTGGTCGTCATCCGCCCCGACGGTGATGGCTTGGAAACCGTCACCGCCATCCCGGAGAGCCGCCTGAAAGACGGAGCTGAATTTCCGTTCGGCGGCTTCTCCGTGAAAATTAACAGCTACTACTCGAACAGCGAGATTCTCCCTGAATCCGAGGCCACGGAGAAGTTCGACAACACCCGTGCCACCGAGGGGTTCGGAAAAGGCTTTGCTGTCCGCCGCATGTCCCGCGAGACCGCCGCCGACCGCCGCGATCTCACCACCGCCTTTGTCGAGGTCATCCCGGACGGCGGGAAATCCCAAGGCCGCTGGCTTCTCTCGAACGCGCTCAAGGGCGATCAATCCTTCGAGGCAGCCGGACGACCTTGGAAAATGTCCATCCGCCCGCGCCGACTCTATCATCCATTTTCCATCAAGCTCATCGACTTCAGTCACGACCGCTACCTCGGCACCGACGTCCCGAAAAACTTCTCCAGCAAGATCAAGATTCTCAACCCCGACACCGGCGAGAACCGCGAGGATCTCATCTACATGAACCATCCGCTGCGCTACGGCGGGCTCACTTTCTATCAAGCCGGGTTCGAAAACAACGACACGACGTCCATTTTCCAAGTCGTCCGGAATCCCGTCTGGACCCTTCCTTACATCTCTTGCGCGATGGTCGGCCTCGGCCTGCTGTGGGTTTTTTCCCAGCACCTGATCAAAGCCATCTCCCGCCGCAACCAAACCTCTCCTGCACCATGAGCACCCTCCGGAAAATCACCGCGTGGCTCATTCCCGCGCTCTGCCTGCTCTTCATCGCTAGCGCCGTGTTCAAGGCCACGCGGCCATCCGGAGGTCTCGATTTTAAAAACTTCGGCACCCTCCCGGTTGTCTCTAACGGTCGTGTCCAGCCCCTCGATTCCCTTGCCCGCAACGCCCTGCTTTCCATCCACGGGAAACAAAGCGTCCCCGGCGATGACGCGCCCGCCAGTCCCGCCGCATGGCTCGCCGAACTCAATTTCAAACCTGAGCTGGCCGATACCCGGAAAATTTTCCCCATCCATCACGACGACCTGCTCGGCCTGACCAAGCTCACCCGTGGCGAGGAAAAATCCTATTCCTACGCCCAGCTCCTTCCTTCCTTCGCCGCCCTGCAGCCGGAAGCGAAACGCATCGGCGCGACCGACTCGAAAACCTGGTCGCCGTATGAAAAGGCGCTAATGCTTCTGACGCGGAATCTCACCCTCTACAACCAGCTCAAGCACGCTCTAGCTCTGCCCGGACAGGGTCACCTCGAATCCGAGTTCACCCTTTTTCTCGCCGACATCGACGGAGCACTCGCCGAGGTAGCGAAACAAGATCGTGGCGAGGAATTCAACCAATCCGCCATCGACAGCGCCTCGTCGCGCATGAGGATCGTCGGCGAGTGGGCGCCGATGACGGAGGTTTACACGACACCCTCCGGCTCCGGAGCGGACGGTTGGAAAAAGCTGCCCGACTCCTTGATAGACTCTATCGACAAGAGAGCGCTCCATCCAGCGACCCTCGCCTACGCACGGATAGGCGACGCCTACCGTGCAGGAGACACCAGTGCTTTCAACGCCGCCATCAAGGACTATCGAGCCTGGCTGTTGGAAAACCGCCCGGACCATTTGAAGAAATCCTCATCGGAAACCCTCTTCAACTCGATCGCGCCGTTCTACCTTTGCATGGTTCTCTACGTGGTCGCTTTTCTCTGCGCCATTGTTTCCTGGCTTTGGCAAGGCACCACCCTCCGGCAGGCAGCCTTCCGCGTCCTGCTCATCGGCCTTACCCTGCACACCCTCGGCCTCGTCATCCGCATGGTGCTGGAAGGTCGTCCGCCCGTCACCAACCTCTATTCCTCCGCCATTTTCATCGGCTGGGGCGCGATCGTTCTCAGCACCGCCATCGAGCTTTTTCACCGCAACGCCATCGGCACGGTGGTTGCTTCGATTGTTGGCTTCACGACTTTGCTCATCGCGCATCACCTCTCTCTATCAGGCGATACGCTGGAAATGATGCGGGCCGTGCTCGACACGAATTTCTGGCTCGCCACCCATGTCGTCGTCATCACCCTTGGCTACGCGTCCACCTTCCTCGCCGGCACCATCGCCATCGTCTATCTGATCCGCCGTGCTTTCGGAAACATCCCGAAATCCACCGCCGCCTCGCTGCGTGGCATGGTTTACGGCGTGATCTGTTTCGCCACTCTCGCCAGCTTCGTCGGCACCGTCCTCGGCGGCATCTGGGCCGACCAGTCCTGGGGCCGCTTCTGGGGCTGGGATCCCAAGGAAAACGGCGCGCTGCTCATCGTCATCTGGAACGCCGTCATCCTGCACGCCCGGTGGGGCGGCATGATTCGCGAGCGCGGCATGATGGTCATGGCCGTTTTCGGAAATATCGTCACCAGTTGGTCTTGGTTCGGCACCAACATGCTCGGCATCGGTCTCCATTCCTACGGCTTCACCGACGCGGCGTTCCTCTGGCTCAGCGCCTTCATGATCAGCCAGGTTCTCATCATGGCACTCGGCCTGATCCGCGAACGCGTTGAAGTGAAGTGAAGCATGAAGCATGAAGCGGAAATCGGGTATGTAGTCCAACCCTTGAGGGTGTCTTCATTGCGCAACGAAGACACCCTCAAGGGTTGAACTACGAGCGAAGAGTCCGGCGGAGTGGACATCGGGTTATTCCGTCTGTAGTTTTTCCGCCTTATGCTCAACGCGCTGATTCACGAAACTTCGCCTTACCTTTTGCAGCACGCCCACAATCCTGTCGATTGGCAGCCTTGGGGCGAGGAGGCGTTTGCGCGGGCGAGGGCTGAGGACAAGCTGGTGTTTCTATCGGTTGGTTATTCGACGTGCCACTGGTGTCATGTGATGGAGCATGAGAGTTTCGAAAACGAGCGCGTGGCGGAGGTGATGAACCACCATTTCATCAACGTGAAGGTGGATCGCGAGGAGCGCCCGGACATCGATGCAACTTACATGGCGTTCGTCCAAGCCACGACGGGGCAGGGTGGATGGCCGATGAGCGTGTGGTTGACACCCGAGGGAAAACCCGTGGTGGGCGGCACGTATTTTCCTCCGGAAGACCGGGGCGGGCGGGCGGGTTTTACGCGGCTTTGCCATGAACTGGGCCGGTTGTGGCGGGATGATCGGGCGAAGATGGAATCCAGCGCGGCGAGGGTGATGGAGCATTTGCAAAAGGAAGCTGCGGGCACGGTCGCGTTGCGCGGCGTTCCGGATGTGAAGGTGTTTGGGGATTTCCTGGATCGCTGCGATGCGATGTTTGATCCGGACTGGGGCGGCTTCGGCGGTGCTCCGAAATTTCCGCGTCCTGTGATCGTCAGGGCGCTGATGCAATTGAGCGAGCGCTTCGGCCGCGAAACCGAGGAAGGCGTGATGGCTTGGAAAATGAGCGAACGCACCCTGAACGCGATGGCGGCGGGTGGCATGCACGATCACCTCGGTGGCGGCTTCCATCGTTACTCGGTCGATCGCTACTGGCACGTGCCGCATTATGAAAAGATGCTCTATGATCAGGCGCAGCTCGCGATGGCTTATCTCGATGGCTGGCAGATTTCCGGTGATGAATCGTTCCGTGAGGTTGCTGACGGAATTTTTCGTTATCTGCTGGAAACCCTGCGCGATTCCGGCGGGGCTTTCCACGCTGCGGAAGATGCCGATAGCCTGCCTGCTGCGGATTCCGACCACAAACGCGAGGGCGCTTTCTGGACTTGGGAAGCTGCCGAAATTTTCAGCCATCTCGATCCACGGACTGCGACGATTTTCTGCGCTGCTTATGGCGTCCAGCAGCAGGGGAATGCCCGCCCGGAAAGCGATCCGCACGGTGAGTTGGACGGGCAGAACACTCTGTTCCGTGCCATGCGAGATGAGGCGCTTGCAGCCATGTTTGATTGCTCTGAAAGCGAGATCCGCGAGCAGCTTTCCACGGCGAAACAAACTTTATTAACAGCCCGTGCCCTCCGTCCCATGCCGCACCGCGATGACAAGATCGTCACCGCGTGGAACGGACTGGCCGTCGGCGCACTTGCCCGGGGAGCGCGGGTTTTCGACCGCGAGGATCTGGCAAAAGCCGCGAATGAGGCGGCGGGTTTCATCAGGGACCGGCTGTGGGATGGCGATTGCCTTTATCGTAGTTTTCGTGGTCATCGAGGTGACGTAAAAGGTTTCCCCGCGGATTACGCATTTCTCATTTCCGGTCTCATCGAACTGCATGCCGTTTCGCCCGGCGGTGGCTGGCTCGATTGGGCGGGAGAGCTGCAACAGAAACTCGACGAGGATTTCTGGGATGTCGGCCAAACCGGATACGTCATGCGCCCCGGGCTGATGGGGGAAACCCTGCTGGTCATCCGCGAGGATTATGATGGTGCCGAGCCATCGCCCAATCACGTTGCTGCGGAAAATTTGCTCAAACTCGCCACTTTGCTCGATCTTCCGGAATATGCCACCCGCGCCGAAGCTTTGCTGCGTGCCGGTTCCCGCATTCTGGAAACCCACTCTTTCGCCGGTCCGCTCCTGCTCGCCGCCCTTGATCTTCACGAGCGTGGCGTCATGAAATTCCAAGTGCCCGAGTCGCCACCTGCCGAGATTGTAAGGAAACTCCGGCGCAGCTATTTTCCCCGGGCGGTTTACGTCCCCGGGGCGGGCCGCGATGTCACGCTTTGCGAAGGCGTCACCTGTCGGGTGTTTTGATGAATTGAATGGAAGTGCTGGCCTGCATCAGCGGTTCGCGCTCAGGATGTCTGCGTGATGATTGCAGGAAGAGCTTCATGGTTCGAGCGGGCTTCACGCCGGGAGCGGTGGCTGGTCGGCGTGTCGGGCGGCGCAGATTCGGTGGCGCTGCTGCATCTGCTGGTGGAGGAGGGATTTTCCAATCTGATCGTGTGCCATCTGGATCATGGATTGCGCGGGCGGGCATCGACCGATGATGCGAAGTTTGTGAAGCGTTTGGCTGCCACGTTGGCGCTGGATTTCGAAGCGGCCCGGGTGGATGTGGCGAAACTGATGGTCCAGCGTGGGGAATCGATGGAGACCGCCGCGCGGAATGCGAGGCACGGTTTTTTCGCCGGGTGCGCGGTGAAATTCAACTGCCCGCGAATCATCCTGGCCCACCATGCGGACGATCAGGCGGAAACGGTTTTGTGGAATCTGCTGCGCGGCTCGCACGGGCTGAAGGGCATGCGGGAAGAGCAGCCGTTGAAAACGGAGTCCGGCGTGGAGCTGGAGCTTCATCGGCCTTTGTTGGGAATCCGGCGGGCGGAGCTGGTGGCGTGGCTGGTTTCGAACAAATGGACGTGGCGCGAGGATGCCAGCAACGCGGAGCCGGTGGCGGTGAGGAATCGCTTGAGAAATGAAGCGCTGCCCTTGTTGTCGGAAATTTCAGGAAGGGATGCGGCGCTCGCGTTCGCCCGGGGAGCCCACGATACGGAGGAGATCGGGGAGTTGGTGAAATGGGCGCTGGATCAAACGAAGGTGCTGGACCCGCAAGGACGGATGCATCTGGGCGCGTTGCGTGAATTGCCGGTCGTCTTGCAGCGGGTGGCGTTGAGGAAATTCCTATCAGACCATGGGATCGGTTCGTTGGACCGGGCGCTGATCGAAAGCGCGATCAGTCTCCTGGATGTGAAAAATCCGGCAGCGATCAATCTCCCCGGCGGTGCGAGATTGCGCCGCAGCGAGGGGAGATTGTGGATCGATCGTTAGGGCTTGATGCCGTTTCCCCACCAGATTTGTTCGAAATTATTCGGCGGCTTTTCTGCTTGGCGGATCAATCCATTCGCGGTGATGGCGAGCCACGGGTGCATTTTTCCGCCTAACGATTCGATGACCTGCACGGTCCAGATATTGCAAACGCGGGGAAGGAAATAGACGTGGCGGGATTCGAGCAGAACTCCGCCGCCCCAGCTTGAGGTGCCGCAGACTTCGGGCTTTCCATCAGGACCCATCCGACTGCAATCGTTCAGGAATGCGGCCAGATCCCGGCCGCGTTCGCGGGGGACGAGCTTCCGCCAGATCCGTTGATGCGGGCAGACTTCGGTGACGTTCCAGTTCGCCGGGATGAGTTCCATCACCGAGGGACTGCGGGTGAACATAGCTGCCAGAAATTTGCCCGGGCTGTGCAGACCTTTTTCAACATAGGCCGTCCGGTTTCCCCAACTGAGGGTGACGTATTTCGGATGGCCGAAGCCGGCGGGCGGAATGAAGCCTGAGTCGAGCAGCCAATCGTATTCAAAAACCATCCCCGTGTGGAGATCATCGGCGATCAGCCAAACAAGCAGGTCCGGATCCTGTCCCGGCTTGCAGACAAAGGTTTTCTTTTCCCCGTCATGGTGGATCAGCGCCGGCGTATCAGGCAGGCGGATGCCACAGGAGTTGAGAAATGCCGCCGCCAGAAGACCGGCGGCGAGCTTTCGGATGATCGCCGGATGAGGCATCAGGCAGGAAGGAACGAGCAGATGTATTCGCAGATGCCATCGATCACCGTGATGGTGAATCCGCTGTTACCGGCAACGTCGAATGCGGTGCCCGCTTCGTAGGAAAGGACTTCCTTGGTGCCGTCCAGGATCACTTCGCACGAGCCGGCGATGATTTCCATGCGCTCCGGAGCAGCGGTGCCGAAGTGGAACTTGCCGGGATAGATGAGACCGAAGGTCTTTTTCGTGTTGTCCGAGAAATGGATGGTGTGGGAAACGACGCGGCCATCGAAATAGACGTTGGCTTTGGCTTCGGCGGTGACGTTGGCGAATGAGGTGGCTGACATGGTATTTTGGAAAAAATGAGAAAAAGTTATTCGATTGGAAGTTCGCCGGTTCTCCAAGCGTCCCAGCCTCCTTCGAGGATGGCGACGGAGTGGCCGCGGGCGGCGAGGCGGTTGGCGACGTTGAGGGCGTCGGGGCAGGCGAGATCGGTGCAGTAAAGGAAAACGGGTTTTCCGGCGGCGTGGGCGGCTTGGATTTTCGGTTCGAAAATAGCAAGTCCGGCATCAAAATGGGACCGTGGCCAATTGAGCGCGCCCGGAACATGGCCGAGGCCGTAGTAGAAGCCGGGGCGGACATCGATGATCAGTGCCCGGCCGGATTGTTGGCGTTCGTAGAAATTTCCCAGCGGGATCCGGGTGACCCGGCCGGTTTTTGCCTGAATCTCTGTGGATTTCGGCGGGGAAACTTCGGCCTTTTGAGTGATGAGCGGCGCGGTGCGGGTGACCGTCGGTGCCAAGGCAGGCTTCTGATGCACGGTATCCGCGCAGGACACGAGGCCCAACGCGGATACAGTGAGGAGAAATGTTGCCCAGCGGCAGCTCATTTCTGGATTTCAAGAAGCTCGACGTCGAAAACGAGGGTGCCGGCAGGAGCGCCTTGCGGTGGATTTTCGCCGTAAGCGAGTTTTGCCGGGATCCAGAGGCGGCGCTTTTCGCCTACCACCATCAGTTGTACGCCCTCGGTCCAGCCGGGGATGACTTGGTTCAGCGGGAAAACAATGGCTTCGTCGCGCATCACCGAGCTGTCGAAGAGTTTTCCGTCGGTGGTCCAGCCGGAGTAGTGGACTTTCACTTGGTCGGTGGCCTTCGGATGCTCGGTTCCGGTGCCTTTCGTGAGAACGCGGGAAGCGATGCCAGAAGCTGTTTTTTCCGCACCTTCAGGAGCGGCTGCCACGTCTTCAGGAACGGCGGGTGGTTTCGGCGCTGCTTTGATTTTCAGAAGCTCGACGTCGAAAACGAGCAAGCCACCGGGACGACCGCCGCCGGGGTTTTCGCCATAAGCGAGATTTGCAGGAATCCAGAAGCGGCGCTTTTCGCCTTCGACCATGAGCTGCACGCCCTCGGTCCAGCCCTTGATCACGCCATTGAGCGGGAAACTGGTCGGTTGGCCGCGCTTCACCGAGCTGTCGAAGAGTTTTCCATCAGTGGTCCAGCCGGAGTAATGCACGGTGACTGTGTCAGCGGCGGATGGATGGGTTTCGCCTTTGCCCGCTTGGAGGACTTTGGAGGCGAGGCCGGAGGGAGTTTTCGCTGCATCGGCAGGTGCGGCGGCGACATCGGATGGAGTTTCAGGCATGGTAGGTGCGGTTTCGGCGCGGGCAGTGACGGTTAAAGCAAGTGCCAACCCGGCCGCGTGCGGGATCATGGCTCGCAAGGATTTCGATATGAAATTCATCCGCGGAAACTCCACCGATCCGGCGGACCTGTCAATCCCGGGAATCACGCTCGATTCTGCCGATGCCTGTGACGCACTTC
>JBDSZP010000090.1:0-5885 GCA_039925065.1 Luteolibacter sp. | reverse complement strand
GATAAGTGTCTTCAAATCCCATCAGCGGCACCGTCCGGCTTTGCGCCTGCTGCGCCTGATTGTAGGCTACGGGGCGGATCATCTTGGTCGTAAAACCATTGCCCCGGGCGATTTCACGGGCGATCTGCGCCTGATCCATGGCCTGCGGGGAAGCGAGCCCGCGGAACATGATGAAAAGATTTCCCAAAGTCAGTGCGACAAGCACCAGAAAGAACAAACTGCGGCGGATGATCACGCCGGTATCGATATTTGCAGAATTACTACTCATGAAAAATTGGGATGAAGACAGACGCTAGATTTCACATTCCGAGTTCCTTCAATTTGCGCTGAAGGGTTCTGCGGCTGACGCCAAGAAGATCCGCCGCATGAGTGCGGTTCCCTCCAGCGATGGAAAGAGCGGCTCGGATCGTATTGGTTTCGAGCGCATGCAAGTTGAATTCTGCCGGAGCATCAAGGGTGATTTTGGGAAGCGGCCCGGAATCGGAAACGGGAATGCTTTGAAATAGTAAGAATTGCGGCAGATGGCGGGCGTCGATGACTGAATCGTTACTCATCACCACGCCATGTTCGATGGCAGTCCGCAGCTCGCGAACGTTGCCCGGCCACGAATAGGCGAGCAACAAGTCCATCGCCGCATCTGTCAGCGGCTTGAACGGCCGGTCGTTTTCCTTCGCAAATTCGTGGAGGAAACTATTTGCCAATAAAACGATGTCCTCCCGCCTCGCCCGCAGCGGCGGCATCTCGATTTTCACCACATTGAGCCGGAAATACAGGTCCTCGCGGAAAGTTCCCTTATCCACCATCTCGCGCAGATTCCTGTTCGTAGCCGCGATGACGCGCACATCCACCTTGATCGGCGAGTTCGAGCCGACGCGCTCCAGGCTCCGCTCCGAAAGCACGCGCAGCAGCTTCACCTGCGTGTTCGCATCGATCTCGCCAATTTCATCCAGGAAAAGTGTTCCGCCGTCCGCCTGCTCGAAGCGTCCGATCCGCCGCTGCGACGCCCCGGTGAACGCACCTTTCTCGTGCCCGAAAAGCTCGCTCTCCAAAAGCTGCGCCGAGAGTGCCGCGCAATGCACCGTCACCAGCTTCGCCGCCGGACGGCCGGATAGGTGATGGAGCGTCGTCGCCACGACTTCCTTGCCGGTTCCGGATTCGCCTTCGATGAGCACCGTCGCCCGCGTCGCCGCGACTTGTTGGATGAGTTCGGTAACTTTCCCGATCGCGGCGGACTTTCCGATCAGGCGATCCAGCTTGTTGGTTTTTTTGACCTGCTGCGTCAGCTCCTTGTTCTCAGTTTCCAGCGTCCGGCTACGGAGGGCGCGTTTGAGCTGCATTTCCACCTCGTCGAGGTTCAGCGGCTTTGTGACGAAATGCCACGCCCCGCGCCGCATAGCCTCCACCGCAGTATCGACCGAGCCGTAGGCCGTCATCATGATTGCTACCGGCGGCTCCGGCAGGGCGAGTGCCGCGTCCAACAGATCCATTCCCGAATCGCCGCCGAGCCGCAGATCAGTGAGCAGCAGCTTGATCGGCTCCGTTTTTAAAATCGCCAGCGCCTCGCTCTTCCCCGATGCCGTATAGACGTCGAATTCCTCCTCCAGCGCACTCCGCAAACCCTCGCGGGTCGCGCGTTCGTCTTCCACAATCAACAAGGTCGGTAACATGGCGTGAAAAAATTAGAGGTCGATCACTGGATCCGGCTCCGGCGCACCCAGCAAGCGAACCGGGCGCTCCGCATGAGGCAAATGAATCAGCACCCGAGTGCCATGGTTTTCCTCGCTCTCGATCGCGATCTCCCCGCCGTGCTCACGCACGATCCGCCGGACAATCAGCAATCCCAGCCCGGAGCCCGAGGATTTCGTCGTCCGGTAAGGCTCGAAAATCGCTCCCATGTGCTCGGGAGAAATCCCCGTCCCGTTGTCCTCGATGGAGATGATGTGCTCAAATTCATTTACCCCCGTGCGAATGGTGATGCGGCCGTTTTCACAGGAAATCGCCTGCGATGCATTGCGGATGAGATTGTAGAAAACCTGTTGAAACTGTCCCGGATCGACCGACGCAGGCGACATGGACGCAGCGAGATCGAGTTGCACCGCGATCTTCCGCGACGCCAGCTCCGGCTCCACCAGTTTCAACGTTTCATGGAGGAGCTGGTTCAAATCCCGCTTCTCCCGCAGGGGAACCGTCGGTCTCACGGCATGGAGAAATTGCTTTAAAATCGTATCCAGCCGCTGGATCTCCTGCCGCGCAGTGTCCAGATTTTCCTCCAAGGGTCCGCGATCACCCGGTGGCAGCTTGCGCAATTTCCGCCCCAAAAGCTGAAGGTGGATGTCCAACGAGTTCAGCGGATTGCCGATCTCGTGCGCCACTCCGGCCGCCAGCAACGTCAGCGCGTTCAACCGCTCGGATTCCAGTGTCTCCTCCGCCTCGGCTCGGGTGCTCGTCAGATCGCGGACGAGCATGACGTAGCCGAGGGACTGGCTCGAATCATCCTGACCGTCGATCGGCGCAAGGTAGAAATTCAAATAACGGTTCTCAGGGTAAAAAACCTCAAGATCGCGTGAAATCGTCCGCCCGGGTTTTCCCAGCGTGCTCCAGTCCAGCCCCCGGATTTGTGAGGAAATCACCTCGCCCGTCGCCCGCTCTGGATCCAGCCCGAAAAACTGACAGGCCGCCTCGTTCACGAAACCGATCACGCCCTCAGGATCCAGAATGATCACGCCTTCCCGCAGTGCCTCGAAAACCTTTTCCAAAAACCCCTTTTCATGCAGAAGCCGCGTCACGATCTGCTGCACCTCGCCCGACTCCACACGGTCCAGCCGCGCCACCAGTTTCTCAAGGAAGCCTGACTTCGCCTTGAGTTTGCTGCTGCGGTGCTTACGGTATTCAGGAATCGGCATGAGCGACGTATTGGTAATCCTTTGTACATTCCCGCACATCGAGCAGGCGCGACAGATTGGCACAGCCTTGGTGGAAAGACAACTCGCCGCTTGCGTCAATCTCGTCCCCACCGTCGAGTCGATTTATCGCTGGGAAGGGAAGGTCGAAACCGCCTCGGAAGTTCTCGGTATTTTCAAAACCACCCGCTCCGTTTTCCCCGCCTTCCAGCAAGCCCTCACGGCGCTCCACCCCTACGACGTCCCGGAAATCATCGCGCTTTCGCCCGACCAAGTCGCCGAACCGTATCGCACGTGGGTCCTCGGCAGCGTCGTTCCATAAAGTGCCTGCCGCGTAAGGAGCCACCATTGGCCAGGCCGACAAGAGTGTCGGACCTCCATAACGAATCAGAAAATCCCGAAGAATCCGCCTGCGTCTCAGCGTCTCTGCGGCGCGAAACACTCTTCAATACCGCGCCATCTCGGGATCAATCCGCGCCGCCCACTCCTCGATTCCTCCGCTCATCGAAAACGCGTTCTCCACGCCGATGGACCGCAGGAAATTCGTCGCACGCAGCGATCGCACGCCGTGATGGCAATATACGACGACCCCGCGCTCATTCCGCGCCAACAGTTTCTCCCTGACGCCCGGGAAAAGCCCCAGTGGATACCATTCATTCCCTGCGATCTGGCAGATTCCCAGTTCGTCCTCCTCTCGACAGTCGATCAACCGGGGACGTTCGCTTGCAGGCAGTTTCACCCAAGCAGCCACCGCTTCCGGTCGAATTTCCATCGTCGCCGCAGGATCCGGCAAGAACGTTGCATTTTCGACGGTTCTTAAATCCTCCTCACTCACTCGACGATCACCGGGGTTCCGAGTTGCACGTTGTCGAAAAATTTCTCGGACATGTAGTGCGGCATCCGGATGCATCCGTGTGACGCCGCAAATCCCGGCAGGTAGCCCGTGTGCATGCCGATCCCATCCGCGAAACGCATGAAATTCGACATCGGCGCTGGATAATAGATCGCTCCCGGAGGCACTTTATCGGTCCGGATGTCCACGTTGTCATTCAGCATCGCGCCCGTCGCCTTGTCCTTAAAGCAGCCGTAGGTGGACGAGTGGTGATCCTTGTCCTTTTCTGAAATCTTGTATCTCCCGGCAGGAGTTCCGTGATCTTCCTTACCGCTGGAAATCTGGGAAACCCCCACCAGCACGCTGCCCTTATAGAAAAACGCCTTCTGCTGTGAACGGTTGATCTTGATCAGCGGAGCACCCGTCGCAGCATCGCCATCCCAGTAGGAAATGTCATCGGGAATCGCCGGAGCCGGATGCTTCGGATCTGCTCCATACTGCGGCCCCACCGGACCACCCACACCGGCAAGATAATCCGAATGTTGCGGCCCCGATGGCCCGCACGAACTCAAAGCCACTGCCAGTCCCACCAGCGGCAGATAGTTAATAAAGATTGATTTCATTTTGCGGCGCAGACTGTACCGGGAGCACCCTCAGGTCAAGCCAACCTCCGCCCCGGGATAAAATCCGGCTGTCGCAGCTTCCCATACAAGCGGACCCGCTCACCTGCGACCTATATGGCAGCAGCCCTGAATTGAAACGCGGAAAATCTTTGCCTTGTTTTTAGTCCCATTTTCCGGACTATCAAGAATCGGCATGAATCGTCACGCCTTTGGAAATACCATCTACATCATCCCATGAAAAACATCCTGTTATCCCTCGGAGCCTTCGGCGTTCTTCTTACTCCGCTTTTCGCGGAAGATTACAAACTTCCGAAAAAGAACCCGCTTTTCTCCATCAGCTTTCCTGACAAATGGACCGTCACCCATGAAGATGAATCCGTTGACGCGGTGACCGAAGACGAATCGATCCAGCTCAACGCACAGACCGATGACGCGGAAACACTGGAAGCATCCATCAGTGAATCCATCGACTACCTGACCAAGGCTGGCGTGAAGATCAAGGAAGACTCCAAAAAGGATAACGAAGGAGAAATCAACGGCATGAAAGTCGGCGGAGTGAATTGGGATGCCACCGACGAGGACGGTGAGTGCCGGGTCAGCCTGAGCTTCATCAACATCGGCAGTGGCAAGGTCATCACGCTGCTCTATTGGGGAAGCAACGAGGCTGAAAAGAAGCATGCCAAGGAACTCGAAGGAATCATCAGCAGCATGAAAATGCTCAAGGGTGCCAAAGCGGACGAAAAAGCGGACGAGAAGGAAGAAAAAGAAGAGAAGGACGACAAGGAGGACAAGGACGACGATAAGTAATATCCGTCTGATTCCAGATTTCAAAACCGGGCGTGGAGATTTTCCCCGCCCGGTTTTTTTTATGCCCGAATCGTCTAACTGGGGTAAACATGCAGGAAGCCCGGAAGCCCGGTCGTTTTCCTGAAAAGACGTGCCGCGACGCGGGATCATGATTTCAAACGGGTCCGTGAGTGGACGCGCCACACAACTCGATGGGCCCAGGGCGATTGCGAAAATGCCACCGATCAAATCCCCTTCTTCAAATCCCTCATGCTCCATAACAATCCGGAGGCAGGCAAAGCATCTCCGCGAAGCTTCCTCGCACCATTTTTTCGTTTCGTGCTGAAGCGTTCCCTGGATTTCAGAAAAACCTCGTCCACGAAACTCCGGCTCCCGATCACCGCCCCATCGGTGAAATAGCGCACCCGGCAGCGCAGCATTTTCCCTAACGACACGCGCCCTTGACGTTCCTTTTCACGATTCACCTCGATTGCACTCATTCCCTTGCGAGTCCGTTTCACTTCGTTGCCGCCATCGGGACCGACTTTCACCTCCAGTTTCTCCACTGCTCCCTCTAGCAAAATCATCCGGTATTCTTTGGAAACATCACTGCTCCAGCGCTTCCAATCCGCTCCGTAGCCTTTGTGCGCCCCCATCGCACGGACCAGTCCGGCTTGAGCTTTTTTCCTCCCGCCCATCGCCTCACCATAGCTGCTCCAGCGATAGTCCGCCGGATCCTTCACC